>NZ_LWHB01000188.1 GCF_001889065.1 Suttonella ornithocola
TAGGATGGGGATTTTTAATCCAGCTATAGACGGTGAATTTGCTGATCTTGTAGCGCTTTGCAACAGCGCGCCAAGTTTCTCCATTAGCAATATCGTTAAGAATTTTCTGTCGGAATTGGCGACAGTAGGTCATAGGATATGCTCAGTTTGTTTTTGATAATTCTACTACAAGTTGTTCTTTATATCTGCTTTGGATAGATTGGATTATAAGTGATTTGACTATAAAAGTTACGGGGGAATATCGTGGCGATGTCAAAAATGGTGATAGACGGCTACAAATTATTTGGGATCGTTTAATCACGCCTTATGACGTTGTTGTCCAATTACAATCACCTACAACCGATCGCTTAGGCGCATCGGGCATTACAGGCAAGGTAGATAATCGCTGGGGATTAAGAATTGGCTCGGCGTTATTAGTGTCAATCATGAGTGATGCCTTAAATATTGCTGGTAAAAACAGTAAATCCGCAGACGTAATTGTCGAATCAGATACCGCAGATACTTCAAACGATATAGCGAAAAAAATACTTGAAAAGAATATTGATTTAAGTCCGATTATCTACCTACGAGAAGGAGAGATGATCAATATTTATGTCGCTGATGATATTGACTTATCAAGTGTTTATAACGCTAGACAGTTAGGTTATTGATATGAATAAATTGCGTGCAGATAGCCTTGAATTTAGTGAAACTTTCCAACGCTATGGAGGGGTTGATGGCTATGCTGAAGCAGTGGAAATTGGTGCAACACAATTACCTATAGATCGCTGGGTACAAGTCCGCACAGAAACTTTTAAAAAAGAATATGGGGATTGGTTATTTGCGCGGGACAGCCGTGCCTTGCGAACAGCAAAAAATAAAGGAGAAGCGCAAGATATTCTACGCAAACTAAATAATATTGAATTAAGAAATGCGGAAAGTGGGCTAATTGCAACTATATCAAAAAGAACAGTAGAAAAAATGATTTCATCAACGGCATTTAAGAAATCTTTACAGACAACAAATAGTGGATTTATTCATTTAGCTGCTGTTGCAAATGTTGATACTTTATTTTTTAACGGCATTTTAGGTTGGATAAAACCTGATAGAGCAGAGGCGAAGCAAGTCATAGGATTGCCTAGAATTTTTTCACCAATGACTTTTGAAAAGAGTATTTATCTTGTTGAAACAACTGTTAAGTTACTAAATCAGAATTATGGTGGAAATCGAATCTATACTGTTGAAGCAATCAATATATTGGATAAGCAACAAATTACAGATAAATTTATTGCAGATACAGAAAAAGGAAACGCCTCCCCAATTATAATGGCGGAAACGAATCAGAATCTATCTAACCCGAATTCCCTCCGGTCACTTGGCGTTTCCCGTGTGCTTAATCTAGCACAACAGGTAATTGATTTCAACAGTAAAAATATTGCTCAACAGCTTAACCCATACACTTTTGAACCAAAATTAGATTTTCTTTCTCGCAGCTTACCTTCTCCACTCATTGATTTAAAAGATTTAGGCAATCGTGAAGCTGGGCGTAAGTTACATGATAGCGTTGATGGGGATATTGCCCATTTACCGTTAGTCATCTTATCTGCTCAAGCCGTTGGTAAGCAAATTAACGTAAACACTTTGATAAAAGCAGAAACCTTACATCCAATTCAACGTCAAGAAGCGTGGCTAAATGCCGTTAGAGAAAATCCTTTAGCGAAAACGACATCTAAAACTAAAGACAGAGGCTTTACAAAATGACTTTAATGACAGAAAGAAACGATATACCCGAAGCTGTTTTCACTCCTAAGATCCTTTTGCAAATTGCGCATACCTTTGACCAATTAGGTATCTCTCAATTAATGAAAACTGAAGGCGTAACAGAAATTGCCATTAATGAAGAAGGTATCATATTTTACGAAAAATATAGCCAATGGAAACAAATAGAACAACCCGGTAATAAATCAAATGATTTGATTAACGGATTGGGAATATTACTAGTAAATAAACAAGGGCAGCAACAGTCATTTGACCACAAAAATCCGATGCTTTCATTGACCATGCCGGGCGGTGAAAGAGCGCAGTTAGTGCGCAAACCCGCAGCTGAAGAATGTAGCCTAACCGTGCGAATACCGTCTAATGCAAAATTTTCGATGGATGAATACGAGAGTAGCGGACTTTTTCGCGAAATCGTACCGATGACCGATGAAATCACGCCACAAGACCAAGAATTAAAAACCTTATTGGCGAATAAGAAATATCGGGAGTTTTTAGAGTTAGCCGTTAAGTATCGCAAAAACATTGTCGTGAGCGGTGCAACGGGGAGCGGCAAAACTACCTTTATGAAAACCCTTATTGACTTAATCTCACATGATGAGCGCATCATCACCATTGAAGATGCGCGTGAGCTATTTATAGATCACCCAAATAAGGTGCATTTGATGTATCCGAAGTCAATGAGTGAATCCGCTGTTACTGCTAAATCGTGTCTTGAAGCAACCCTGCGTATGAAGCCTGATCGCATCATTCTCGCGGAAGTGAGAGGCGATGAAGCATTTTACTTTATCCGCGCTTGCGGAAATGGGCATAGTGGCTCTATTACATCTTGTCATGCTGATAGCGCATTAATGGCGTATGAGCAGCTTGCTTTAATGATTAACGCTAGCCCTGAAGGTAGTAGTCTCAGCTATGACGTTATAAGACGCTTAATCATGATGACGATAGATATTTCTATCCATTTTGCGAATCACAATGGCAAGCGCTATATCACCGCGATTGACTTTAATCCCGAACGCAAATTGCAAATGCTTACTCACTAATAAGGAGTATTAAAAATGGAAATGACCCCCAAAAAGAAACTGATTATCACTTTGTTAGTGATAACAGTCGGCACATTGACCGTTTGCACCTTAGCCTCTTTTCTGTTTCGGGTATTTATGAGCTTTCCGCCCGGTGTGAGTCCGCTGAAAGCTTTGTTTAAAGGCTTTGAGTTGACAACACAAGTCAGAAGTCATCCGTTTGATATTCTCTATTATCAAAAAAATTATGCCGAAATTTACGGAAAACAGCTCAAATGGGCATGGCTAGTCGCTATTATTGCTCATGCTATTGTTGCTATTGTCATTAGTAAGCTAATGACTAAAAAACAAAAGCTTTACGGCGATGCGCGATTTGCCACCGATGCTGAAATCAGAAAAGCAGGGTTAGTTGTTAAAAAACCGAAAGCTGGACTACCAAAAGATCTCGTTAAACATGGACTCTTTGCTGGCAACCACATTATTGTTGGGCAATATAAGGGTTATTATATTGGTTTAGGCGGACAGCTATTTGGCTATCTCGCTGCCCCCACACGTTCGGGAAAAGGCGTAGGCGTTGTTATTCCAGTAGGACTGTCTTACGATCATTCGATGGTCGTGTTGGATATCAAGCAAGAATTGTTTGAAATCACTGGTGCGTTCCGCGCTAAATGCGGACAAGCTATTTACCTCTTTAATCCTTTTGATCCGGATGGTCGCACGAGTCGTTGGAATCCGCTCTCTTATGTATCACGCTCAAATGAATTACGCATTGATGATATTAACCAAATTGCGATTTGTCTGATTCCTGACAGCGGAGGCGATGATAGCTTTTTTGAAGAAAGCGCACGCAAACTGTTTTTAGGACTAACACTCTATTGCTTAGACAAAGAAGCTTATTACCAATCCAGTGAGTTACCCTACGTCCCCACTATTCGTGAAGTTTTAGACCTCGCAACGAATTTTAATGGCGAAGCAATACCACATTTCTCATCATTGATGAATGATGAATTTGTGAGTGTCATTGCCAAACAAACTATAAACAGCGCCGTATCCGCAGGAGATAAAACCTTTGCCTCAATATTAGCAACATTAACGGCAAACTTAACGCCGTGGTTATCAGAGCCAGTTGTCAATGCAACATCCGGCGATGACTTTGACTTACGCGATGTTCGTAGAAAGCGCATGACCATTTATATCGGCATTCAACCGAAAGACCTCGCAAAAGCCAAAAAAATTATCAATCTATTTTATAGCCAGCTAATTAACGAAAACACATCAGAACTGCCACAAAACAATCCTGACCTTAAGTATCAATGTCTAATGTTGATGGATGAAGGCACATCACCCGGAAAAATTGCCGTTCTAGAAAAAGCCGTGTCTTATATGGCGGGTTATAACATGAGATTGTTGTTTATTGCTCAATCACCAGCACAATTACAAGATCGAGCAGTTTATGGCGAACATGGCGCGAGAAACATCATGACCAATATTGCGCTTAAAGTCTTATATAAACCAAACGATGTTGCCGATAGTGAAGAATACTCAAAGTTGTTAGGCAAAATTACCGTCTTAGAAGATACCTCAAAATCCCGTGGAGGTGGTAGTAAAGGCGTATCTCGCACAGAAACACAAAATCAGCGAGATTTGATGATGCCACAAGAACTTAGAGAGATGAGCAAAGACAAAGCAATCATCACTTTTGAGGGCATTAGTCATCCGATTATGCTCGACAAAAACAAATATTATGCCGATCCCGTTTTTCAGTGTCGCTTTGAACCTTATAAAGACAAAGCCAAAGTCCCTAAGCTGAAAGATCGCCTAAAAGATAACGAAAAACAACAAGAAGAAAGCAAAATCATCCGTTCAGACATCGAGGAGCTTATCGAAACCACAAGAAATGAATTCTACGAAAATTTACAAGAACGAATGAAGGTTGTGGAATTAGGTGTCCTACAGAATTTGGCAATACGCAACATCAATGCGTGCCTCATCGAAAAAGATGATGAAGTAGAAGAACCTGAAATTGAAGATGCCCTTGCAACCGCATAAACAAAAGGAATAAATCATGGCTGATAATCTAAACCAAGATCAAACAGAACTCGAGCATGACAAAGAACGTGAAAAAGCGCTAAAAGAGCAGAGAGAACGAGAGGCGCGGGAAAAAGAAGAGCGCCAAAAACATGACTTTTTACCGCCATTGGATGAAAAACGTCCTCATCCAACTGCACCGACTGAAAACAAGGAAACAGAAAAACCTGCACCCAAAGAAGATAAGCAAGAATCTTCTGATAAAGCAGAAAAAGAAAAGCATAATGATGAAAAGCAAGGCGGAACGGTTGATTTAAACTATACTTTTATTCGCTTTAATCGCGATAATGCTTACGAAGAAATTAAAAAACCCTTTTACAACTTATCTCGCATTGGCGAAGAAGCTCAATTTGTTAATCGTAACGACAACAGCAAAATAACGATTAAAAAAGACAGTATTGTCATTGATAACTCTCCTCAAAATATTGCTGCTGCTTTGGACATCGCCGAAGACAAAGGCTGGGAAGTCATTAAAATTAAAGGTGGTGACAAACAATATAAAGCTGAAATGTGGTTTCAGGCTAGTATGCGAGGCTTAGAAACAACTGGTTATGAGCCAAGTGAGATAGATTTAAAGCGTTTACTAGGTGCACAAGAGCGTGAACGACGGGCAAATGAAGAACAAGCAGAAAGACTAGATACAGATTTAGATATAAAACCTATTCCGGAAACACCTACACAAGAAACACCGGCACAAGAAACACCGGCACAAGAAACACCGGCACAAGAAGCACCGGCACAAGAAGCACCGGCACAAGAAGCACCGGCACAAGAAGCACCGGCACAGGAAACACCAGCACAGGAAACACCAGCACAGGAAATAGATGCCGAAAAAGCTGAAAAACTAAATCAAAATACACAAATTAGCAAAGAATTACTGGATACACAATTTGAGCGTAAGCTGACTAAAACAGAACAAGCAGAGTTACAAGCGCTATTACAAAACGAAGATTTCGCAAAAGCCTACGAATCTCAAGCACAGTTTAGAGCTATCAAAGATTTTGATAACTACAGTGAAATACCAAATTTCGGCAAAAATGAAATGGTTGAATACACAACTGCGCTTAAAGAATATGCTGATAATAAAGTTTATGACGACTTAAGAAGTCTGATTAACGATCCAACTAACAAAGAAATAAAAGCAGAAATAGAGAAAAGAAGAGAATGGAGCGGATATTACAACGAACCATATAAAAAAGAATTATCGACTCTAGCAGAAAAAGTGATTGATGAATTGCACAATCATCCCACTGCGGATACAAAACTTAAAATAGATACTTACAGCGACCTATCGGCTAAAATCAATGCTAAGCACGCTGCTTTATCTAGCTATAGCTAAAAAACTAGATATAACATACCCTATAGATTTACACATCTTTACTCATATGCGTCCCTATTCATTAGAACTCAGGAAAAAAGTAATCGCAAAACTAGCAGAAAGCTATTCGGTTCGTCAGGTAACCAATAACTTTGGTATCCATTTCCCTACTGTTCAGAAGTGGAAAATGCATGATTGCCTTTAGCCTACTAAAAGAACAAGAACTTCTTATCCTTGCAAAATTGACCTCAAAGCTCTAATGGCTGATGTAGAACACTATCCAGATGCTTATCAACATGAGCATGCCTAGTGTTTTCATTGCTTACAGACAGGTCCACACCCATACCAGTCATCTCCGGCTTTTGATGCTTCGGTTGCCAACGAGCTTGTATGGCTTCAACCCACACTGTTGGTATCACCTGCCATGGGTCATCCTCCATGCCTGCACTAAAATCACCGTTGAGCATCTGTGAACGCAATGGCTCAGGCAACGCCTGTAACGTGCTGACATAGCCCGTATTCATCAAATAAGGATTATCTGTAACCTTGGATGGAATAAACGTCCGCGCCATTGGGATAATAATCTCTTCTTGCGAATAAGCGTCAGGGTCAAAATCATAGACTACCTCATCCCCCACCAAAACAAACGGCGTAGCGCTATCCACCCAATAATCACGCTGATTGACCATACCGCAATAGCGAATCTCTCCCGGCGCGGCTGGCTTGGGGTATTGCTTGTCTATCCACGGCGCAAAGAAATCGACAATCCAGCGGCCCTCTGCACTCGTTGGCGGATTAAACGTGAGTAGTGCTTGGCATTTTTGCTTTGGGTCTGTACTTCTCAACCAGCCCAGTAGAGAATTATTAAGATGGCCCGCCCGAAGGGATTTGAACCCCTGACCTTTGCCTCCGGAGGGCAACGCTCTATCCAGCTGAGCTACGGGCGGAAGTGGTGAATTTTACCATCATCATTTTTAAATGAAAAATACTTTATCTAACACACTGTTTTAAATCAAAAAACCTTAACCATCTTCTGAAATCTTATAACCATTTAACGCTAAAACAATAGCTAAAAGATAGAAATACACAATCCAATCAAACCATTAACATAAAACTTCTTGCCAAACATTCCAACTACTCAAGATAGGAGTTTTACCGTGATATTGCGAATGACTTTCCTTCTGTGGCGCATATAATGAAGCAAAAAAGAACATCACTTGTAGAATTAAACAGAAAGGAAGCTCGGTGAAGCGAAACGGCTTAGCACTTCCTACCTAAACCTAAAATCAGATTAGCCACTCAGCAGACTCCTTTAAAAATCGCGCGACGATTTTGTAACGAATATACGGACACTCGGCGGATGCACCCCGAAAGCATGCTCAATAAACCCTCTCGTTCCTAAGCTAAATCACTATTGAATGAAGATAAAAATTAACTACCAGTTATCACGAACATTGCCTATCGAAAACAATAAAACTTGTTAGTGGGTAACGAACTATTTAAGCTATAGTGCAATCAGCTAAAAAACAAAACATCCTATAGCCCTTATCTAACCATTCTAGCGGTAGATAACGTTCTGTTTTTTAGCTGATTTGACTATAGCAATCATAATGCTTTAAAAAAGCTACACTAAAATATTTCCCATTCAGTATTAAGGAAAAATGTCCTCACCATTTACCTTCACTTATATACGCACCCTACTCTCCCGCCTCTTCACTTTCATCGCCGTACCGCCAGCGCTCGCTACAGAAAAAAATCCTTTTGAGAATACCCCAATAGAAATTGTTACCATACAAGCAGAACAAGGCAATACGAAAGCGCAAACAGAACTTTCTACTCGCTACAGCAACACAGGCAACTACGCCGACGCACTTAAATGGGCACAACAAGCTGCTGAAAAAGGCGAAGCAGAAGCACAATATAGTCAAATCACTTATAATCCAATCTATCCAAAGCAGATATAAAGAACAACTTGTAGTAGAATTATCAAAAACAAACTGAGCATATCCTATGACCTACTGTCGCCAATTCCGACAGAAAATTCTTAACGATATTGCTAATGGAGAAACTTGGCGCGCTGTTGCAAAGCGCTACAAGATCAGCAAATTCACCGTCTATAGCTGGATTAAAAATCCCCA
>NZ_LWHB01000189.1 GCF_001889065.1 Suttonella ornithocola
TACATACAAAACTTTGGGATATTAGGCTGTTTTTAAAGTGGATATTGAGTTAATGTTGTATATTTTTTGGGAAGCTAGCTATAGTCCTAGTATAAATTATCTACTTAATCAGGTATTTATAGTAACTCTAGAAAAGGAGAATACCCTTATTTATCATTCAAATACTGGCAAAATTACAGCGGAATTGTTAGACGATAATGGAGAGCAAGTCATTTGTGGAAGTAAGGATTTACCATTTTTAGGTATTTGGTCTCCGGTTAAATCTCAGCAAACGGCACCATTTGAGACCTTTGCAAAAAAACATAAAATAGAGAAATTTCAATTTTTAATTTTTAAAACATATTAAAATCATAGTCTTAATTTTTCTACTAGTAGCAAAAATGAGTATAAAACGGAATTTTGCAAAGGTCTCCATTTCTTTGT
The DNA here is from genome assembly GCF_001889065.1 of Suttonella ornithocola. Taxonomy (GTDB): domain Bacteria; phylum Pseudomonadota; class Gammaproteobacteria; order Cardiobacteriales; family Cardiobacteriaceae; genus Suttonella_A; species Suttonella_A ornithocola. The sequence continues at coordinate 424 of NZ_LWHB01000189.1, forward strand.
TTGGAACCTTCTTGGCAGGGGATTGTAGATAGAGAGGGCTTTACGGGAGTGTTACAAGATAAAATGGGTATTTTAGCGGCTGCGCCTAATCAATGTTGGACGGGCAGTTGGCAGGTCAAGATTAAATTTGCTGATAAAGAATACTCAAAATAATTTAAAAAAATTGATAAAATATCTGCTAGTAAAAGCCGCTTATCAATGGCATACTAGAATTCTTTGCACAGACAGGAGAAACGAATGGCAAAAGTAAGTGTAATTGGAACAGGCTTTGTGGGAGCAAGCTCTGCTTATGCAATGGCGCTCACTGGTGCGTGCAGCGATTTAATGTTGGTAGATTTAAATGAAGAGCGTGCGCGTGCAGAAGCAGCGGATATTTCTCATGGTGCAGCTGTTTCGAGTGGTGTTCGGGTTCATTCTGGACATTATCCAGATATTACAGGTTCAGCAGCGGTGGTAATTGCTGCTGGAGTGAATCAAAAACCAGGTGAATCTCGGTTGAATTTGCTTTCGAGAAATGCGTCTATTTTTCAGAGCGTTGTGCCTGAGGTCGTAAAATATGCCCCTGATGCAGTGGTGATTATTGCGACGAATCCTGTTGATATTATGACAGAAGTTACTAGGATTTTACATCCAAAACCAGAGTTGGTTTTAGGTACAGGAACAGTGTTAGATACTGCGCGTTTCCGCGATTTATTAGGTCGAGAAAGTGGCGTTAGCCCACGTTATATTCATGCGAATGTTTTGGGTGAGCATGGGGATTCTTCTGTTTTATGTTGGGATCATGCGCAAGTCGCTGGAATGCCAATTCGCGAATTTTTGGCATCAATGGATAAGCAATGGACACAAGAATTAGCGGATTTGATTGAAAGTAAGGTTCGTGGTGCAGCAGGTACGATTATCGCCGGTAAACAAGCCACTTATTATGGTATCGGTGCAGCGGTTGCCAAAATTGTAGAAGCTGTTTTGAAAGACAGTAGAGCTGTAATGACGGTAAGCGGACCGAGTGAATATGGGGTTTGTTTGGCTTTACCGCGCGTTATTGGTAAAAGCGGAATTATGCATACTTTAGATCCTTTACTCTCTGATTGTGAGCGTAAAGGTTTAGAGGAAAGTGCGGCAGTGCTTTTAGAAACACAATCCCCAATTATTAAAGATGGTAAACTTCTGTTAAACTAAGAAAATAATCCGGTAAGCTGCCCGTTATTCGGGCAGCTTTTTCTTTTTTAGAAAAGTATTTGTCTTAACTTCATAGAAGATTTGTAGCGCTTTATTCTCAAAAAATACCTATAACAAAAGTTAAATAAGTAAGTAAAAAGTAATGTGTTATTGTTTTTTATATGTGTTTTTTAGCAGCCTAGCGATAAGGTAATGGCTCTATAAAGCGAAAAGATGGGTTTTTTATTTCCGTTATTAGACGGGGTTTATCATTAAGGAATTTCGATGAATGATCATTTTACTTATATTTTAACTTTAGCCTGCCCTGATCAACCGGGTATTGTGCACGCGGTTTCAGGCTTTTTAAGTGAACGAAGAATCAATATTTTGACTTCTGCTCAGTTTTTTGATGAAGAATCTGGTCGGTTTTTCATGCGTGTTAAGGTCAGTGCTATTGCAGGTAAACAATCATTGTCTGAAATTCGTCAGGATTGGAATGCTGTAGCAGAGCGCTGGCAAATGCAGTCACAATGGTTTGATGCAATGCGTAAAGCGCGTGTGCTAATTATGGTGTCTAAAGCTGGGCATTGTTTGAATAATTTATTGTTTCAGGCAGATACAGGACGTTTACCGATTGATATTGTAGCGGTAGGCTCTAATCATGAAACATTAAAACATCATGCTGAACATTATGATATTCCGTTTTATTACTGGCCATTGAAAAATCAAGAAGATGATTCAAAGGCAGAACAGGAAGCGAAGCTACGAGAGGCGGTTGAAGAATTAAAAGTAGATGTGGTGGTATTGGCACGCTATATGCAGATTTTATCGCCGGCTTTATGTGCGTATTTAAGTGGTCGGGCAATCAATATTCATCATTCGTTTTTACCGAGCTTTAAAGGGGCGCGTCCTTATTATCAAGCGCATGCTAGAGGCGTGAAGCTGATTGGCGCAACGGCGCATTATGTAACGACGGATTTGGATGAGGGACCAATTATTGAGCAAGATGTTGCAAGGGTTCATCATGGAATGAATGTAGGGCGTTTAACCGAAATTGGTAATGATATTGAGCAATTGGTACTTGCAAGGGCATTGCTTTATCATGTTGAACATCGTGTGATTCAAAATGGCAATAAAACGGTTGTTTTTAACTAAGAAATATCAGATTGTTGATTAAAAATAGTTGTTAAATTCCCTAATAAAGCGCTGCTAGTCAGCGCTTTTTCTGTATGTAGCGTGAGTGAGCGACAGTGTTCGGAGAAAGCGGCTGTAATTAGAAAGGTATTGTCTATTAAGAAGTTAATGAAGTGGTATTTTTGTTGACTGGGGCTGCGAAGTTGGAGAGTGGGATGGACATGGTAGCCGACTTCACGCATATCGGTTGGAAAACGAAGATTTTCAGCTTTAATCAAGGCTTCTTTAGCTGTCCATAGTTGATAAAAGGTTAGGGTTGGATGACTAGATTGGGCTAAGTAGTGTTGCTCTGCTTTATTGGCAATGTGTTTGGCAAGCGCAAAAAAATTGCGTTCTTTTAGCGTTTCCATGTCAATACCAGGCTTGTGTGTCTGTCCAATAGCGATGGCAACATGGTCGATTTTGTGGGTAAGACAAAAAGGGCGATTAGGATAGTGTTGACGAATATAGTGTTTAGCTGCGCGCGATACTTGCCATTGTAAGCGATGTTCTAGTGAGGGCGTTTGAAGGAGCCGCTTTTGGTCTTGTTCGTCTAATATGTCGTGGCAATAGTATTGTGCAAATGCAGGCGAGAAAAAAAGTAGGTGGCAATCAAGCATGAGATAATGGTAATCTGTACACAAACAGATTGTAATAAGGATAAAAGGTAAATGAAAGGTTTTTTATTAGGTGCATCAATGTTGGTTTTAGCCGCTTGTGCAGGGACGGGCAGTCGTGGCATTCATGAGGTTTCAATTGCAGGTGCGGAAGCTTCTGCTTATGGTGTGCAAATGCGCGGTGTACCAGTGTTATTTGATGGTGGTGAAGGACAGGTGATTAAAGCGGATGTTCGTTCTCGTAAAAGTTCTTCTATTCAGCGTAATGAAGGGGAAAGTGCGGAATCTGGGGTAACTTTAGGGTGCTATCGTGCTTTCGCTGCTGCGATAGAGCGTTTCCAATTAACGGCTAATCAGTTGGGCGGCACTAAAATTATTCGTATGCGCAGTGATATGAATGGACAAAATGCAAGCCCCGGAAAGTTTCTTTGTTTAGTAGGGGCTTCGCGAGTAAAAGTATCGCTAATTGGCGATATTGCTCGTTAATTTTATCGGTTAATTTCATCAAGGAAATGATATGAAAAAGAAATATGTTATAGCTATTTGTTGTGGGGCAGCTTTGTTTGCATCGGGCTGTCGCTCAACAGATACCCGTAACACGTTCTCGATTGCAGAGGCGTTAAATTCTCCAGAAGCAGCACAAGTGATTGACCCTTCTATCGAACTTCGATTTGCTAGAGGTGGCGGTAAGATTATTAAATCTGGTTTGGTGAGCAATAAGAAAACCAATGGAGTAAATAAGTCAGATGTAGAAGCGTGTAATTGGGCATTTTTATCTGCGGTTAAGCAATTCCAAGAGCGCGCTAAAGCAATGGGGGCAACCAAAGTGGTTAACTTAATTTCTTATTATAAGAAAATGCCTTACTCTAGTGCGACGCAATATGAATGCCATAGCGGTAATTTAATGAGCGGTGTGGCATTAAAAGGCGATTTAGCCCGCTAGTTTCTTTTGTCTTAGGATAAAACGTATCAGCCCGCTTTTGCGGGCTTTTTGATTTTAGTGTGGATATATAGTGTCAGTAGCTAAAAATTAGAATGGTTAAATCACTTATAATTCAATCCATCCAAAGCAGATATAAAGAACAACTTGTAGTAGAATTATCAAAAACAAACTGAGCATATCCTATGACCTACTGCAGCCAATTCCGACAGAAAATTCTTAACGATATTGCTAATGGAGAAACTTGGCGCGCTGTTGCAAAGCGCTACAAGATCAGCAAATTCACCGTCTATAGCTGGATTAAAAATCCCCATCCTAAA
>NZ_LWHB01000019.1 GCF_001889065.1 Suttonella ornithocola
TTGAACAGCGKATATTTTCTCTCATTGGGTGAGAGAAGAGCACTGTTACCTGAGTTACCTAAAAACAGTGTAATTGTCATGGACAATGCCGCTTTTCATAAACGCAGTGATATTCAAGCAATCATTGAAGAGCATGGGCATGAGATAGTTTGGTTACCCCCTTATAGTCCAGACTTAAATCCCATTGAAAAGATGTGGGCTTGGATTAAGCAAATACGCAAAGAATGGCGGATGGATTGTATTGATACTTTATTCTTTTATCTGCTTTGGATTGGGTTGAGTTTTAGATGATTGCACTATAGCCTTTAAATATCGAAATAATTTTCTCAGTTAAATAAATCACTCAAATCAATATTCCCTTTTAACCCTTATTAAATAATTAACATTATATTCCCAACATCTTATTTTCTATTTAAATATCATTTATAAAAAGCATAACGCAATAAAATAAGGAAGCCATATGATTGATCAACTTGTTATTCAATTCGTCGTATTATGGGCAGTAATTGATCCTATTGGTAGTATTCCTGTTTATTTAGCACAAACCAATAATCTCCCTGCAAATATTTGTCAAAAAATTGCTCAAAACGCCACCTTAATTGCGGGTGGTATTCTTTTATTCTTTCTAATTGCGGGGCAATTTTTATTAGAAGCCATGAAAATCCCTTTACCTGCCTTTCAAACAGCTGGTGGCATCGTATTATTACTTTTTGCATTGACCATGATTTTTGGTGAAAGCAAACCTGATCAAGAAATCAAACTCATTGAAGATCAGCACGCAATTGCAAAAGAGCTTGCTGTTTTTCCATTAGCCGTCCCATCTATTGCTTCACCGGGAGCAATGATGGCAATTGTTATGCTAACAGACAATCATCGCTTTAGTCTTTCAGATCAAGCCATCACCGCTAGCATCATGATTGTTATACTACTCATCACTTATGGACTACTGCGAATAGCTGTACATATTCAACGCTGGATTGGCAATGCTGGTGCTGCGATTATTAGTCGAGTGATGGGGTTAATCTTAGCGGCTGTTGCCGTAGATAGCATCTTAAGGGGCATTCGAGATTTCTTTTTAGCCATTAACTAAAACTAAATAGAGGAGAAAAAATGGAGAATATCATTATTATTGGTGCAGGTATCGTTGGAATGGCAACCGCCTTAGAAATGCAAAAACGCTTTCCAGACAAGCATATTATCGTTGTAGAAAAAGAAGCAAGCGCAGCTTATCATCAAACGGGGCATAATAGTGGTGTTATCCATGCTGGTGTTTATTATCCTCCTGGCAGTTTAAAAGCCGAACTATGCCGTAAAGGCAATGCCGCCACTAGGGCTTTTTGTGATGAGCATAAGATTCGCTACGATATCTGCGGAAAACTTTTAGTCGCAACGAATACTGCTGAGCTAGAAAGAATGCAAGCACTTTACACGCGCTGTGCCGAAAATGGCTTAGAACGACATTGGTGGACAGCAGAAGAATTGAAAGAAAGAGAACCCAATATTGAAGGATTAGCCGCCATTTTTGTCCCCTCTACAGGAATCGTTTCCTATCGTGAAATAACTCATAAAATGGTGGAATTACTGACACGTCAAGGCGGAGAAGTTCTTTTTAATTCACCCGTGCACGCCATCACTGAGCAAACCGATAAAATTATTGTGCAAGCAGGCAACCAGACTTTAAAAGGGCATTATTTAATAGCCTGTGCAGGACTATACGCCGATAAAATTGTTGCGATGAATGGCATCCAAGCAGATTTCCAAATCTGCCCATTTCGAGGAGAATATTATCAGCTACCTAGTCGCCTGAACCAAGTGGTTTCTCATCTGATTTATCCCATCCCAGAACCAAACGTTCCCTTTCTTGGCGTGCATTTAACCAAAATGATTGATGGCTCAGTAACCGTTGGACCAAATGCCGTCTTAGCCCTTTCACGAGAAGGTTACCGTAAGTGCGATATTCGTCCTAAAGAATTATTGGAAATGCTGAGTTATTTTGGTATTCGCAAAGTTTTACGTTCCAATTGGCGGCATGGCTTAAAAGAGCAAAAAAACTCATGGTTTAAACAGGGTTATTTAAAAGAAGTTCAAAAATATTGCCCTCAAATTCAGGCAAAAGATTTACAACCTTATCCGGCAGGTGTTAGAGCGCAAGCCGTAAGCGCTAACGGTACACTTATCGAAGACTTTCACTGGTTAGAAACGCCAAGAAGTTTGCATGTTTGTAACGCCCCTTCTCCCGCAGCCACTTCGGCAATGCCTATTGCCGAACGTATTGTCGATACTGTTGAGAAAAAATACATTCATAATTCCAAGGCACATAACAGACAGAGAAAGCCTAACAAGCTTTCTCTATACATTTTTATAAAATAGCAATATATGTAATAATTCATATCGCAATAATTTGATGATATTTCATCATCAAAACGATTTTAAGGATAGCGTATGAAAGAATATCTTATTTACTATAATCCACGTTGCGGAACAGCCCGCAAAGTCTTATCGCTTTTACAAGAAAGAAACTTACCAATAAAAATTATCGAATACCTAAAAACGCCTCCAGATAAACAAACACTTGAAGCATTAGCCAAAGCCTGTGGCAGCGCAGCGGAACTATTGCGAACCAAAGAACCTTTAGCCAAAGAGTTAGGATTAACTTCCGATTCAGATCCACAACAGATTATTGATGCTATTAGTATTCATCCTGAATTACTCAATCGACCAATCGTTGCTTATGAAAATAAAGCAATTGCCTGTCGCCCTGCTGAACGTCTTTTAGAATGGTTGGAATATAACTAATGGATTGGTTGACTGTTGCTGTTACCTTATTTTTGATTATTGACCCCTTAGGCAATACGCCTGTTTTTCTTGCTGTACTAAAGCACGTTACGCCAGAGAGAAGACAATTCATTATTATTAGAGAACTCTTGATTGCCTTTGCTGTCATGTGTTTATTCTTCTTTTCTGGGCGCAGTGTTCTTAAGATATTAGGATTATCTAGAGAAGCCGTAGCCATTGCTGGTGCCATTGTCCTTTTTATTATTGCTATTCGGATGATATTTCCATCTAGAGGTGGCAATGTATTAGGCGATGACGAACACAATGACGAGGAACCATTAATTGTCCCTCTGGCTATCCCGCTTACTGCCGGACCTTCTTTATTAGCCACGCTCATTCTATTAGTAGAAAACGACCCCGGACATCTAGGAAAAAACTTTTTAGCCATGTTTACCGCTTGGCTGGTTTCTTCATTTATCCTACTCGCTGCTCCATTTTTTTATCGCATCTTAGGCAATCGGGGATTAAAAGCAGCAGAACGGCTCATGGGGATGATTCTAATTTCCATTTCAGTACAAATGTTCTTAAATGCCATCCAAACCATAAGACTATGAGGAAAATCTAATGAAAGCTGTATTTTTAGATAGAGAAACCTTTTCTTCTGACATCAACCTTGAAGCACCAGAAGGGATTAGCGAATGGGTCGTATGTGGACGCACAGCCCCCGCAGAAATTATTGAACGCTTACAAGATGCAGATATTGCTATCACCAATAAAGTTATTCTAGATGCTTATGTTTTAAGCCAATTACCTCAAATTAAGCTCATTCAAATTACAGCGACTGGAACCAATAATGTGGATTTAGAAGCTGCTAAAAAACAAAGTATAGAAGTAAAAAACGTTGCTGGCTATTCTGTAGAAAGCGTTACCGAACATACTTTTATGTTGATGCTTGCCGCTATGCGCGGTTTAAAATCCTATCATCAATCAGTAGCTGATGGTTCATGGCAAGCGGATGGACGATTTTGTCTAACCGAGCCAACCATTTTTGATTTACATAACAAAACATTAGGAATTATTGGTGTAGGAAATATTGCTCATAGACTTTCGACCCTAGCAAAAGCTTTTGGCATGAAAGTATTATGGGCAGAGCGGAGAGGAAAAACACCAAGAAGTGAAGAATATACAGACTTTGATACTGTCCTCGCCGAAAGTGACATCATTTCTCTTCATACACCATTAACCGATGAAACACATCATCTTATTAATAAAAAAAGCATTGCTAAGATGGTTAAAAAACCTTTATTAATGAACCTTGCTCGCGGACCTATTGTTGATCCTCAAGCAATCGTAGATGCCATTAACCAAAATTTACTCATGGGATTTGTTACTGACGTCTTTGAAGCCGAGCCACCTGAGCAAAATGATCCATTACTCACTATTTGCCATCATCCTCGCGTTCTTTATACTCCTCACGTTGCATGGGCAAGTGAGTTTGCACAGAAAAAGCTTTGGACAATTTTACAAACACAAATAAGTAATTTTATAAAAAATTATTAAACTGAGACCTTTGCAAAAAATATAAAATAGAGAAATTTCAATTTTTAGTAGTGGTTTGAAAAGTATGCTAAACATACTCTTACAAAAAATACTTCTTTTAATATATTGATATCTATAGTGCAATCATCTAAAGCCCAACCCAATCCAAAGCAGATAAAAGAATAAAGTATCAATACAATCCATCCGCCATTCTTTGCGGATTTACTTAATCCAAGCCCACATCTTTTCAATGGGATTTAAGTCTGGACTATAAGGGGGTAACCAAACTATTTCATGCCCATGCTCTTCAATGATTGCTTGAATATCACTGCGTTTATGAAAAGCGGCATTGTCCATGACAATTACACTGTTTTTAGGTAACTCAGGTAACAGTGCTTCTCTCACCCAATGAGAGAAAATATCGCTGTTAATAGAACCATCATATAAGCGTAAGGCAAACAATTCTCCATTGATAATGGCTACCAATCGCATTGCTCTGGTTCTTTAAATGCCAGTTATCACTTCCATGACAAACTTGTCCTTTTGTGCTGTAGCCATAAGGTCTATGAGCAAAGGCTTTAAAACCACATTCATCAAGATAGACTATCGGTTTGTCTTGAGCGGTCTT
>NZ_LWHB01000190.1 GCF_001889065.1 Suttonella ornithocola
TCTCCATGAATAAAAATGACTTTTTATCTACTGAAAGATATCCACAATATTGACTTTTTCACTTGCACACAAAAATAGTTATCTATTCGGGGATTAAGTGTGAATAAAAAATACAATATGCTGTTTTTAAATAATTTTTATATAAATGATTAAAAAATAAACAAGTTACATGAATTATTGATTTATATTCATATTTTTTATTCCCCAAAGTTATCCACAAACTATTTTTCCAAGTTTTCCCTTTTAAATGTGTATCTAGATTGGGAAAAAATGTGGATAACTTAGCTAGTAAACTATAAATAATGATAATTTGAAGAATTGTATAATTTTTACACAATTTTACTCAAACAACTTCTAAATTTCGTCTTTTACTAAGACACAGACAACCTTTCTCAGATAGGCTTAATCATATCTATTAGCAGCGTACTTTACGCATCGATAATACAAAACCATTTCATCATCAAAAACACAGAAAATAATAGAAAAATATTTAGATACTATCTAACAACAATTACTTTTTTCCCTTATAATCTTATGGTTATTCTTCAAAAAGACTGTTTCTGAAAAGCAGCTTGGTGCAGCGGTGTGCCGTCCTGTATACCGAAGAATAGCAAAAATGGCAGATTAGCTCAGTGGCAGAGCGAAGTGACACTCCCCACTTAGGTCGGTGGTTCGATTCCGCCATCTGCAGATAGGTCGGCAATTTATCGCTACCTATACAACAAACTAGCTCAATGGGTAGAGCAGAAGACTGTCCCTCTTCCGGTCGGTGGTTCGAGTCCACCGTTTGTTTCATGGTAAGAAAGCTGCGGCTTTCGAGATGGTTCGAGTCCATTATGTAAAAAACCGGCAATCTGTCGTCTTTCGCGTTGTTAGGCGGACTAAACGGCTTACGGGTCGTAAAGTTTGCGGACAAGCAGCGGGCGTCGTCCGCGCAAACGGCTGACGTAACGGCGGGCGCGCTCAGGTAAGACGGGTAAACAGGGTTTTCACGAAACCTTGTTTACCGCAAAAAGGCTGCTTTTTGCACCGTCGCCGCAGCGCAGCTCCCTGTGGCGCACACGATTTTCGCCACGACGCTTGCTGTCAGCGGCAGGCGGCAGATTGCCCTCAATACTTGGAGAAAACATGTGAAAAAAATTATCGTTGCTTTTAATGAACGTGCCATCGTCTTTATCGGTGGTCAATTTCAGCAAGTACTGTCCGCTGGACAACATTGGATTTGGCATGGCTTCAAGTCTGTCGAAATTTATAGAGAAACTTTAAAAGATTTACGCGTTCAATGGACGGGCATCACCAACCTGTTACGCTTTGACCGCAACGCTGCCGAGCACTATTGGCAAGTCATTGCATCACCTGAAAATACCGCCACCATCGTTTGGCATCCGCACATGCCTGCGCAAGTCATCAGAGCCGGTGAAGTGCGGGCTTTTTGGCGACCCGCTGCCGGCGAAAGCGCTTTATCCGTCTGGCAAATGCCGCAGGACGACTACCGCATTCCTACCGAGGCGGAACAAGTCCTACTTCAACAAACTATCAGCGAACCATTGCGCTACTACAGCGTCGATGAAGGCGAATATCTGCTCATCAGCGTATTGGGTAAACCGGAAGCCGTATTGCCGAAAGGCGAATACATACTGCTGCAACAAAAAAACCTGCTCGTTGCCAAACTCAACAGCAAAGAAATCCGCTTTGCCAACGATGCCTACGCCAAACAATGGCAGAAAAATAACCCCGAACTCTTTGCGCAATACCTTGAAACCGTCACCACCGCTGAGAATGAAATACTCTTATGGACGGACAATGGCACTCTGCAAGGATTGATTCCACCGCGGCAAACCACCTACTTCTACCGCAGTACCCGCGCGGACTATCAGCGCATCACCCTTAATGACAATCTGCAAGTGCCGGAAAACATTATCTCGCTTTTCCGTGCCACCACGCCCGATGTGCAAAACGCCGTTGCGCCGTATCTCCGCGTTATCAACGTGCCGCCGCAACATCTCGCCTTGCTCACCATCAACGAAAAAGAAACACGCATCCTATCCACCGGCATTTATCATTTCTGGCAAATCCATCATACATTGGACTACAACCTATACGATCTGCGTCTCCAACTCACCGAACTCAGCGGACAAGAACTCATTACCGAAGACAAAATCACCGTGCGCATCAACGCCACCTGCCAATGGCAAATCACCGATGCCTTAGTTTGGCGCGATACCTACCAAAACGGGGAAGACAACTTCTACCGCGAACTACAATTTGCCGTGCGCGCGGTCGTTGGCAGCAAAACTATCGACGCACTGCTTGCCGAAAAATCCCAACTCGATAACGAACTCGCCGCCATTCTGCGCAGCAAAAATCTACAAGGCATCAAAATCCACAGCGTCGGCATTAAAGACATCATCCTCCCCGGTGAAGTCCGCGACATCCTCAGCCGCGTCGTCGAAGCAGAAAAAACCGCCCAAGCCAACAACATCCGTCGCCGTGAAGAAACTGCTGCCACCCGTTCTTTATTGAATACTGCGCGCGTGATGGAAGACAATCCCACCGCCCTGCGCTTAAAAGAATTGGAAACGCTAGAAAAAGTGACCGAAAAAATCGATAAAATCTCTGTTTTTGGCGGATTAGACGGTATTTTGAATGGGTTAATTCATATTGATAAGGGAAAGAAATAAGTAACGCTCAGACATCTTGGACGAAAATATATTAAAAGCTTTGTTAGCGGTATCCTATAAAAATTTACCGCACCAACAAAGCATAATTATAATTTTTTATTTAAATATCAAATATATGAAAATAATAAGTTTTTTTTTTAATTCACGTCTTATCAAAAAAATACTGTTTAAATCTACTACCTTAAGCACCAGCTAATCTATCCAACAATATCTGTTAACATACTATTTTCTAACATTATTTAGCTTCTGCAATAATACATTGGCAATCTTTTTCGTATGCACAAGCAAATTGAAAATCGCTATTTTCAAACCAACCGTCTACCACATAAAAATTATGGACTCGGCTTCTCCAATACCCAATATCCAATATCCAATATCCATTTTTTGCCACACTTTGAGACCTTTGCAAAGCCCCTAAAAATAGGGAAATTTCAATTTTTCAAATTTTAAAAATATATTAAAATCAATATGTTAATTTTTCTACTAGTAGTAAAAATTAGTGTAAAACGGAATTTTGCAAAGGTCTCAGTATGATTGAAATCCTTATACCATATCGCATTATTGCTCAATAATTTATCTAACCTACCGTTGTCTCGCATTTTTCGTATCGGCTTCAATTTAAGCACTAATGAAAATCTAATATCTTCTCAAACCATTGATGACAAAATTATTATTATCCAATTCACTAATACTAGATACTCTCCAATCCAATCGTTGTTATTCGTACCTAATTTCGCCCTATCAAATGACTGCGTTCTCTTTTAAACATTCCATTAAGCCAACGGACAAACCGTTACAATTCTCATAATCGCTGTGTTTTTTACAAAAACCAAGCTATCATAGCCCGCTCTTTCTTCTTAACATTCAAACTTAAAGGAAAAACAATGGGTATTATTGGCTCTCTAATTATTGGCGCACTGATTGGCTGGATTGCAGGTAATTTATTTAAAGGTAGAGGATTTGGTGCTCTTGGTAATATTGTTGTTGGTTTAGTCGGTGGCGTGATTGGCAGTATTGTCTTTCGCTTAATCGGATTATCTGCCAATAATATTATCGGTGAAATAGTATGTGGTGTTGTTGGCGCGTTTATTCTACTCGCTATTATTGGTTCGATAAAAAAGAATTAACACCTTAAAAAATAAATAAGAACCTGAGAAATTCCTCAGGTTTTTTACTTAAGAAATGCTGATTATCCCATATAACTTCTGTTTAAAAATATCCTGTTAACCAGTAAATACTGGAACCCATCCCGCATCTGACAAAACCTTAGCCGCAATATTTATCACGGCAAATAAAATCACCATACCTACTAACAAATACCCAAATGGTACGCGGAAAGGCTCAATAAGTTCATCCTCATCATTTTTAGCAATCGAAGATACTGCTTGTCGGCGAGTTTTTACAATCATCATTGCAGGAATAATCAATGCCCAAATCGTCAGCGCAAGTCCCGCATAAGCAATTGCACTAACAAACCCATAAGGCTTATATAAACAAAATAGCAACGGCAATCCTAATGAAATAAACGCCGTTTTTAGCCGATCATTCAAGCTATCGCCAAAAGAAAAAACATCTGCAATAAACTCATATAAACCAAGCGCTACACCTAAAAAAGAAGTAGCAATGGCAAAATAAGAAAACATCGTTAAAAGTAAAGTGGCTGAATGCGTTTGTGTGAAAGGACTCATCGCTTTAATCAGAACAGAAGTTTGTCCATCACCTGCAATAACTGGCGCAAAATACGCTCTTGGCAATACGCCTTGAACCGCCAATTGCCAAAGCGCATATAACAATAATGCAATAAAGCTTCCTAATACTATTGCGATTGCCACTTTTTTAGAATGGTTATGTAAATACACCCGCAAAGTTGGAACATTGATATGATAGCCAAAAGACGTTAATACAACTGGTAAAGCTACCCAAATATATTGCCACTCACCCGCTTGTGTGGGAAACAACACATCATATTTTACGCTTGAAAACATCCCTGCAACCGTTAATAAAAAGCTAATCATTAAAGCAACTACAATGACAGCATTAAATCTTGCAACCCATTGATGAGATAGCCACACAACCAATCCCAATACTCCAAAGAAAATTAATTGTCCTGCCCAAAGTGGCATTGCTTGCCCACTTATCTGCTCAATACTATGGGCGGTTAAATCCCCACCAACAGAAATATAAGCATACACCAGCAAATAAAGGACAAAAGCTAACGAAAGACTATTGATAATTGCCCATTTTTGTCCAAGAACCGCTCGAACAATTGTCTGAAAATGCGCTCGCTTTGGAAAATATTGTCCGGCTTCTAAAATCATCAATCCCGTTATCATCATCATAAACCAAGTGATGATAAAGACACATAAAGATTTTCCAAACCATAATCCTGCTGTTGCTGTTGGAATTGCAAGCATCCCTGCGCCTACTGTTGTCCCGGTAACAATACCTACCCCTGCCAAAATTCGCCAAATAGATACTTGCACACTTACCTCCAAAGTATCTGTGTTAATCATTAATAAACTATTTACTGTTTATTTTATGGTAAATTCGAGAAGTCATCTGCTTTTTAAAAAGTCTTTCTAAGTTTTAAAAACTACAGCCATTTAACATGAGACCTTTGCAACACTCTGTTTTTGATAAATTTTTACTAATATAATCAAAGACTAACAAAAGAGCTACAGAAATTAGATCACTATTCCAGTAATAGTATGTGCGCTTAGTTTATTCATCTATCTTAACACTGTTATTCTAGTAACCTTTCACGATAATAGAAAATAACATTATGATTTTAATCCATTTTTATAATTCAAAAAAACGAATTTTTCCTATTTTGTAGGATTTTGTAAAAATCTAAATATAGTTAAATGATTTCAACTCACATACAAGAAGATAAACCCCAGACAGTACACTTTAATGAAATAAGGTAAATTAGTCGCGTATGTGAGTTTAAAGATGTTTGGCTATATAGCAGGGCTCACAAACAATACATACAACGTTAACTCAATATCCAATTTGAAAACAACATTCTATATCCAATTACTGTATGCGTTTTTTGAGAGTCCTGCTATATAGAAAATTTTCTGATACTCTATGCGCCCTTTATTTAACATATAAAGAGAATAAGAATGACTTTTATTGATTTTATTGGCTATATTGCTTCTGTTTTCATTGTAGGTAGCTTTTTATTACGGGATTTGCGTAAAGTGCGTATTGTCAACTTCTGTGGATGCGCTTGCTTTGTCATCTATGGTATTGGTAAAGGAATGTTATTACCGATTATCATCCCCAATGCTATTCTTGCCTGTATTCAAATCTTTTTCTTAG
Source organism: Suttonella ornithocola (assembly GCF_001889065.1). Taxonomy (GTDB): domain Bacteria; phylum Pseudomonadota; class Gammaproteobacteria; order Cardiobacteriales; family Cardiobacteriaceae; genus Suttonella_A; species Suttonella_A ornithocola. The sequence goes on from NZ_LWHB01000190.1 coordinate 6,006, forward strand.
CACAAGATTGGAAAAAATCACAAGCCACTTCCCCTGCCTCTACAAATTAAATCTTTATAAAAAGCACAGCTAAACCCATTTGGCTATGCTTCTGCTTAACAAGATGTCAAAAACGTTTCTATTTCTTTTCGACTTGGAATAGAAGGCTGAGCACCTGCAACTTGTACTGACAATGCAGCTGTCGCTTGGGCAAAACGAATGGCTTTATCTAAGCTTTGTCTCTCTAATAAAGCAGCTGCTAATGCGCCATTAAATGTATCACCAGCTGCTGTAGTATCTTTTGCAGTTACTTGAAACGCGGGATAATGTTTTTCTGAAATAGTATTTTGATGATACACGCCATTACTACCTAAAGTAATAATCACTTCTGACACTCCTTTTTCACGCAATTTTTCTGCCGCAGATTTTGCATCAGTAATTGTTTTAACTTCTATTCCCGTCAATAAAGCAGCTTCGCTTTCATTTGGCGTAATCATCCATAAATTTTTCAATAAATCATCTGGTAACGCTTTGGCTGGTGCTGGATTAAGAATAACTTTTTTATCTACTTTATTGGCTATTTCCGCTGCTTTACAAATTCCTTCTAAAGGGGTTTCTAACTGCATCAATACCATCTCTGCCTGCATAATCGTTTGCTGATATTGACTAATGGTCTCACTATTTACACTTTCATTTGCACCAGCGACAATAACAATACTATTTTCTCCCTGCACTGACACTTGGATAGCAGCAAGCCCTGTTGGTAAATCAGGATGTATCTGAATAGTGTCTACCTGCATACCTAAAGAGGCAAAGTCTTGGCGCATCGCAATCCCCGCACTATCATTACCAACAGCACTAATAAACTGTACATTTGCTCCGCTTTTTAATGCTGCAACCGCTTGGTTAGCACCTTTTCCACCATAAACAAGCTGATAATTATCGGCACGTAACGTTTCTCCTGGACGTGGAAAATGCGCTACATTAAAAACATGATCAAGATTACTACTACCAATAACGCAGAGAGAAAGCGCCATAATTCATCCTTATTCGCAAAATTTAAAATGGATAGCGGAATAATTTTAAGATTGTGTTCAAAAAGTTCTTTTTGAGCACAATCTTAAATACCATAAAAAATTATTGACTAATTATAGTCAAATCACTTATAATCCAATCTATCCAAAGCAGATATAAAGAACGACTTATAGTAGAATTATCAAAAACAAACTGAGCATATCCTATGACCTACTGCAGCCAATTCCGACAAAAAATTCTTAACGATATTGCTAATGGAGAAACTTGGCGCGCTGTTGCAAAGCGCTACAAGATCAGCAAATTCACCGTCATATAGCTGATTAAAAATCC
>NZ_LWHB01000191.1 GCF_001889065.1 Suttonella ornithocola
GTTTTATCGTTTCATTTTAACAACGATGCTTTTTATTTTTTGGTCTTCTGAAATGTCTATATTATCCGTATGATTTGCTTATCTTCACAGATAAAGGAACTAATCCATGATTCCGGAATTAAAACGCTTAAATGTATTAGCACGGTTACCGACATTGTCGCCTGAGCAACGTGCCGAGCGTGAACAATTACGCCAAGCCTATTTAGCACAAATCCGTGCACAGGTCAGTGGGCATTTATCCGTGATGACTGTTATTGACCCTAACGGAAAAAATGTTACTCCTGCCGCTTTACGCGATGCACAGGCAAGCGGCAATATCCGATAATTCATTAAAACAAATGATTTTTTAACAAGAGAGGTTTTTATGAGACGCGTTCATCAAGTTTACCACGCTCCGCAAACGCATTGGGTTGGCAATGGTTTTAAAGTATCGCCTTTGTTTTCACACATGGCAGCGGATAAAGTGACCGATCCGTTCTTAATGTTTGACTATGCCATGCCTATGGAATTTGCCCCCAATGAAGCCAAACCGCGTGGCGTGGGTGCACATCCGCACCGTGGCTTTGAAACGGTTACTATTGCCTATCAAGGGGAAGTAGCACATCGCGACAGCAGTGGTGGCGGTGGTGTCATTCAAGAAGGCGATGTGCAATGGATGACCGCAGGTGCAGGCATTATTCATGATGAATTTCACAGCGAGGAATTCAGCAAAAAAGGCGGCATGTTTGAAATGGCACAGCTTTGGGTCAATTTACCCGCTGCTGCCAAAAATACACCAGCAAGTTATCAACATTTAGCGGCAAAGAACATTCCCAATATTGCCATAGACGGCGGACGCTTACGCCTGATTGCCGGAGAATACAACGGACAACACGGTACGGCAAATACGCATACAGAAATGAATGTTTGGGATGTTTTTATAGAGCCTAATCGCACGATACAGTTAGAAGTCCCTGCGACACATAACCTATTGCTGACCGTGCGTCGTGGGAACATCACAGTGAACGGTAATCATCGTGCAGAAGCTACCCAACTGATTAGCTTTGAACAAGAAGGCGGCGCGATTGAGCTGACGGCAGATACTGAAGGTGCGGATATCTTACTGCTTTCGGGCGTACCGATTGGTGAACCCATTGCGGCTTATGGGCCATTTGTGATGAACACAGATGCAGAAATTGAGCAGGCTTTCCGCGATTTTAAAGACGGCAAATACGGCGAAATGCCCGCTTAATCACATCAACTTGGGGCAGGATACTTTTCAAACAGCATAACAACTGCCCCAAGTCCTCTTATCGTGAGACAAAGCCGTTAAACAGCCTATTGATTGCTCAATGATGTCTTTTCTGCCATGATACGGACATTATTTTTATCATATTTTTCAGGAGATAATCATGACCCACTCAGATGCCCAAAGCGTTTTAGATTTTTGGTATAGCGATGATACCCGCCCCTTTTGGTTTGCCAAAAGTACAGAATTTGACGCACGTTTGCACCAACAATTCGGTACACTCTGGCAAACTGCCTGTCGAGGCGAATGTGCCCATTGGCGTAACACACTTGACGGACGACTGGCAGAAATCCTCGTTTTAGACCAGTTCTCCCGCAATCTGGCACGCAATACGCCTGTCGCTTTTGCCCAAGACCTCGCTGCCTTAGTGTTAGCACAAGAGGCTGTTGCTCACCCTGAATACGCTACTACAGCAAAAGACAAACAACACTTTATCCTTATGCCATACATGCACAGCGAATCTGCCGCTATTCATGCCCTTGCCGTGCCACTGTTTGAAGCCTTAGGCAACGCCAATACACTGGATTTTGAACTGCGTCATAAAGCCATTATCGACCGCTTTGGACGCTATCCACACCGCAACGTCATTTTAGGACGCGAGAACACTGCACAAGAAACCACCTTTTTGCAGGAAGAAGGTTCATCATTCTAATCACACAAGATAATTATTATGAAAAATTTACTCGTTTTAAATCCTCTAAAAAACAGTATTTCTATAAGCACTAGATGATATTTATAGATATGCTGTTTCTTAGGTAATTTAACTATAAGCAAGTCATCTACTGTATTCACGTACAATACGCAAGTGGTCAATATCATCAGAGGATTGTTATGAAATTTTCCGGCAATCAGTTGCTTATAGCGGGTGGCTACGGTTTTTTAGCAGGCGGTATCGCAGCCATCACGCTGACCTTGATGCAGGCATTGCAACAGCTGTTATGGGGATATTCGTGGGCATCGCATCCATTGTATGTGGTGGCAGTGATTATGGCGGGCGGCAGTTTGTTGGCGTGGTGGCAATATTTACGCCGACAAGGAACGCTTGCAGACGGTCAGCTATCCGCACAGTTACAGAATTTACAGCAGGCTTTGCCCGTGAAACGGCGCGATATGTTGCTGATTGCTTTGTCAGCGATAACGGCGGTCGGTTTTGGTGGTGCTATAGTCAAATCACTTATAATCCAATCTATCCAAAGCAGATATAAAGAACAACTTGTAGTAGAATTATCAAAAACAAACTGAGCATATCCTATGACCTACTGCAGCCAATTCCGACAGAAAATTCTTAACGATATTGCTAATGGAGAAACTTGGCGCGCTGTTGCAAAGCGCTACAAGATCAGCAAATTCACCGTCTATAGCTGGATTAAAAATCCCCATCCTAAAGGCTTTACTGAGCGTAAGCCCTCAAAGATTGATGATGAAGCCTTGCTTAAGGATATTGAGCAGTATCCTGATGATTACCAATGGGAAAGCGCTAGACGTTTT
>NZ_LWHB01000192.1 GCF_001889065.1 Suttonella ornithocola
TCACTTCCATGACAAACTTGTMCTTTTGTGCTGTAGCCATAAGGTCTATGAGCAAAGGCTTTAAAACCACATTCATCAAGATAGACTATCGGTTTGTCTTGAGCGGTCTTATCTACTATTTGTTCTTGAAAGTGCTCTCTTTTCTCTGTGTCGGCTTTTGGATGTTGGTTAATCTTTTTTTATGCGTTATAGTGCGATCAGCTAAAAAACAAAACATCCTATAGCCTTATCTAGCCATTCTGGCGGTAGATAACGTTCTGTTTTTTAGCTGATTTGACTATAATCGCGGATATTGTAAAGATGCAACAACCGCTCTAAGGCAAAATTCGCATTTAGATAACTTTGTAAAAGCATAAAGTATTCATAATTCCAGTCGGCTTCATTTTGGCTAATCTCTGGATGGAATTTGCTAATCGTATATGCTTCAAATACCTCTGGTGCATGGCGGTAAATATAAAAAATTGTCTGTAATACTTCTCTAATATCCAAACGATTATTATTGATATCCGCCATTAACAATGAACGCAAGCGCCCAATATCTTTTTGCACAACAGCATCTTTTAAACGTTCATTGGGAACAAAATCCATCAATAAGGCTTCAGCATCATATTGATTGACATTTATTTGTTCCTTTGCAGATGAAGCTGGTTCTGCTTGTATTGTAAAGCCCTCTGCACCTATCTTTTGCAATTTCTTTTTCAATTCAATTAATTTCTGACAGCGCTTCTGAGTAAAATAATGTTCTGCTTTTGCACATTCACGATTAAAAACTTCGTTATTCACTTCAATAGGAAATTCTTGATTATCTTCGACATCAAATTCAGCATCTGCTAATTGAGAAAGTTCTGCTTCATTCTGCTCGGCTGGAAACTTTTTATTTTTTAAATTTGCTAAAAAAACGGACTTATTCATCTTGCTTTTCTCCTATACCGCTAAAATTTGATTCAATTTTTCTTTGAAAGACTGAATTTTTTCCAAATTCGTTTCTGCAATAGCAATTTGTTCCTTTAATAAATGTTGATTACCAACTTTCTGCTCTAATTCATTCAAAATGCGGTCAAATTCAGGCTTAAAGACATTTTCCATAAATCGCACGCCTTGTTCGGTCAGATTTTCGCTATCTTGCTTCACTTTCTCTTTAATATTGCGAGTAAAACTATCGATATATTCATAAATGGTGCTTTGTCTAGCTTGCCAAATTTCATCCAACAAAACATATTGCTCACGATGCTCAATAATTTCTTCATCATCGACAGTATATTCATCCCCCCATGTCCAAACCTTCCATGTAGAAAACCATCCAACTTTTTCTTTTCTCTCTACACGCTTTTTTTCCTCCCTAACTTTTTCCTTTGTTTCATGAGACTGCAGACTACTTTCAAACATTTTTCCACCCAAATTTTGGATACGCTGAGACAAATTCGCTAATGCAGGCAATTTCAGCTGTTCATTTGCCAAAGCAGAAAATTGGTTAACAATATATCGTTGAAATTCTTGTTCTAAATTGAGGCGAACCTGCTCACTCTCCTCAGAAGCAATTCGCTCATACTCAATCATCATATTATTGAAGGCATATTGCACATCACGCTGTAAATCACTCAACATTTGTTCTGCTCGATGGGGTTCACTTTTGCCACTAAATCGCCTACCAAAATCATTAACCTGCATCCGCACTTTGGTTTCGCCTTTGTTAAATTGCGCAACCGCTTTATCTGATAAGCCAATCTCCTTATTTTTTAAGCCATCGATAAATCCTTGAGTGGCAAAACCTTTATCTTCCTGTGCTTTCAACTGCGCAATAGCTGAAGAAAGCTGCTCGAATTCCTCTTTGCTTAACTGTAAATTTCTATCCAGTTCATTCTCATTGCTAGCGTCAACAATAATTTTTTTCAGCATATCGTAAGCACGGCTAACGCGATAAGGCAGATTGTATTTATTGATATAGTCATCAATCATGGTTTCTACTGCTGCAATACCGCTACGATGCTCCGCCTTATGCAAGTTCTTATTCGCTAACGCTTCACGCACATTGCGGTTTAATGGCATCACACGCGTCATATCCATGCTTTCCACGTCAACAAAAAGCTCTTCTAGCTCTCTCAACATTCCTCTTTCACTGCGGGTTAATAAATCAGGATTCAGCCGATTTTGTCTAAACAGATAAGTAGTGCGGGCAGACACGGGAAATACTTGCGGATTTTCAATACCGTTATAGTGCAATCATCTAAAACCCAACCCAATCCAAAGCAGATAAAAGAATAAAGTATCAATACAATCCATCCGCCATTCTTTGCTATTTGCTTAATCCAAGCCCACATCTTTTCAATAGGATTTAAGTCTGGACTATAAGGGGGTAACCAAACTATCTCATGCCCATGCTCTTCAATGATTGCTTGAATATCACTGCGTTTATGAAAAGCGGCATTGTCC
>NZ_LWHB01000193.1 GCF_001889065.1 Suttonella ornithocola
TTTTTTTTTTTTTTTAGAATATCATATAGTTACAAAATCAGCTGATAATATTAAAATCAAAGATAAAAAGTTAACTATATACATATTCTTTTTTGGAATAAAAATATATTATTGACAACATCCTATTAAAAAATTATTTTACATCTAAACTTCTTATGGTGAAAATAATGAATCCAATCCTTCAAAACTTACTAGAGGATTTAAATCAATCTCTAAATGAAATTCAAGCAGTAATGCTATTTACCATTGACGGTATCGTAATTGCCTCCACATTAGAAGATGAAAAAATAATAGATGAAACAGGTGCTGTTACCGCAGCAATGCAACAATTAGGTATTCGCAGCACAACTCTTTTAAAAAGAGGCGAATTAGCACAAATACAAATACACGCCAATAATGGTTATATCATTCTAAATGGTATTAATAATGAACTAGTATTAGTACTACTAGCACAAAAACAAATCAATATGGGACTAATCTTACATGAAATTAAACGTACACAAATTGCCCTTCTTGAGCAATTGGCATAAAAAAAAGAAATCAAAAGAAGAATATTCTCAAAAAACCACCTTATTAAAGCATCATAATGGTAGCACGCGTAAAGTATTAGTCATTGAAGAAGAATTTCCTTATCCTAGAGGGCAACTAATCATCTCTCGCGTTAATCTAAAGGGAGATATCATTCACGTGAATGAAGCATTCATTACAGTTAGTGGTTACAGTAAAGAAGAACTTATCGGGCAATCACAATCTATCATCCGCCATCCTGATATGCCTAAAACCATATTTAAACAACTATGGGAAACCATTACCCATGGAGACAAATGGTTTGGCTATATCAAAAATCTTAGAAAAGATGGCAAATACTATTGGGTATATGCAACAATTGTTCCCAACTATCGTGATGGAAAAATAATTGGCTATACCGCTGTTAGACGAGAAGCAGCTCCAGAAAAAATTACAGAATACGATGAAATTTATCGAATTATGCGCCAACAGGAGAATAAAGCATGAGTTATATCTCTCGATTCATTATTTCCCCTGATTATAGCCCATCTCATACCCTAGACTGGCATCGCTTAAATAGCGCTCTACAAAAACTATTAGAAACACCACTACACCTTCAACTTCCTAATGGAAACGAGCAATATCATGCCTTATTAAAAGAACAACCGGAATTAGTTTATGTTGGACCATTTGACACTGCTGAGCTAGTCCGTAAACAGGGATATGAACCCCTAGCTAAACCTTTTTCACACTCAGATGAAGTTGTTATCTTTTCTCGTCATGACACCGGCTGTAATAGCATAACTTGTTTACCTAAAAATATCAGAATTATTTGCACGGCGGATAAAGATGTAGAAAAACTTGGGCTAGTATTGCTTGAACCTGTCAGTATCAATAAACAAACAGCCAAATGGGAAAGCGTTGACTATTTCCAAAGCGTCATTCGCAAAGTACAAGATGATATCAATGCCATCGGTATTATTAGAAAAGATATTTATGATAACCTCTCTGAAACCATCCAAAAATGGTGTCAGCCGCTTATTATCAGTCATTTATCAGAACTGTCCCATACTCTACTAATCGCCCCCAACGCAAATAGATTACGAAACAAATTTTTAAATAACTTCGACCGAATTTGTCAAAATACAGAAATCCAAGCTATCCTCAAAAATCTAAACATTAACCAATTTGAAAAATTGGAAAAAGAAGAAGTATTATTTATGAGCGATATCATAGACACACTAATTTAAATAAGTTTAGCCATAATTTATGGTGGTAGAAATACCACCATTTTTTTAGTAACCCATAGCCAAATCAAGACCTTTGCAAAAAAACAAAAATAGAGAAATTTCAATTTTTTAAATTTGGCAAATTCAATTTTGAAGTGCAACGCAGCCGAATCTAGATTTTATCTCAAGGGAAGTTAAGACCCCCAAACATTTTCTGGGACAATTATAGTCAAATCACTTATAATCCAATCTATCCAAAGCAGATATAAAGAACAACTTGTAGTAGAATTATCAAAAACAAACTGAGCATATCCTATGACCTACTGCAGCCAATTCCGACAAAAAATTCTTAACGATATTGCTAATGGAGAAACTTGGCGCGCTGTTGCAAAGCGCTACAAGATCAGCAAATTCACCGTCTATAGCTGGATTAAAAATCCCCATCCTAAACGGC
>NZ_LWHB01000194.1 GCF_001889065.1 Suttonella ornithocola
WGGCGTTTTGTGTAGGTTTTATTTCACAGTTAGATTTCGCTAAGACATTTAGCACTTTATATTTGCTGACTTTCTCAATAACCATAATATCAGCAATACTACAGCCTCTAACAAGCATTAGACGTATTTTTGCATCAATATGCCTTTGACAGCCTTGGTAAGTTAAATCCATTTTATCAATGAACTGTCGATGACAATCTTTGCATTGGTAATTTTGCTTACCATAGATTTTCCGTCCATTCTTTTTTATACTGAGGCTTAGGCAACTTGGGCAGCTGATTGTAATTTGTGTTTTCATAACTCCAAATTATCATCTTTTTCCAAGTTGTCTTTTTTATTTCTTAACCCAGCATACTTTTCAAACCACTACCAAAAAATTAAACTATATCAAAAATATTTTTAAAAAATCATAAATACAGAAAATTCTAATAGATATAAATTAAAGCAGAGCAATATTTTATAAATCTAAAGCAAAATCAATCGCAGCTTTTGCTAATATCTCTGTAGGGTCAATAAGCTGCTTATTTGTCGCCGATATATAAGGTAAGAATAAAGGTAGCTCTGTACAAGCTAACAAAAAAATATCTGCGGGTATTGTTTCAATAAGTCTTTGTAGTGTATTAGCATATTGCCTAATCTGCCCACGTTTCGCCCCTTGATAAATAATTTTCATGATGGTTTTTTGTTGTTCTGCTGTGATAGCAGCGACTTGATATTAATTAGCTTCTAATACGTCTTGATAAATACCTGCTTTTTGTGTGCCATCAGTTGCTAATACTGCGATTGTAGTAAAGGGAGAAAAAGATTTTTTCAAATTACTTAACGTAACTTCTGCAATATGAAGCAAAGGAATATTGGTAGCATTTTGAATACTATCTGCAAAATAATGCGCTGTATTGCAAGCCATAATAATTGCTTGTGCACCACCTTTTTCTAACCGCTGAGCACTTTCGATTAGCTTATTTGTAGGATCAGGACCCTTTCCTAAAATAAAAGCTGTTCTATCTTCAATCTGAGGGTAGCTATCTATTAACACAGGAATATGTTCTTGATCCGTATTTACTGACGTTAAATCAATAATTCGTTGATAAAGATCTAATGTCGCCTGAGGACCCATCCCTCCTAAAATACCAATTAATTCGTTTCATTTTTCTTACTAAAAAAGCGCCTCATAGGCGCTTATATTTAAATAACAATTAAGCCGCAGGCTTATCCAAGCCAAAAGCATCATGCAAAGCTCTAACTGCCAATTCTAAATATTTTTCATCAATCCCTACCGAAATTTTTATTTCACTAGTAGTAATAATTCTAATATTTACGCCTTCTTTGGCTAACGTTTTAAACATTGTGCTAGCTACTGCTGCATGAGAACGCATACCTACCCCAACAACAGAAACTTTAGCAATTTCTGAACCCTCGATTTTGACTCCTTCAATATCAGCTAAATTCTTATTTAAAATTTCAATGGTATGCTCATAATCTCCACGAGGAACAGTAAAGGTAAAGTCTGTCTTATGATTTTCTCCAATATTTTGAACTATCATATCAACGTTAATATTTGCATCACCAACAGGTCCCAATATCTTATAAGCAATCCCTGGCTCATCAGGGACATCTACGACATTAATTTGAGCTTCATCACGACTAAACGCAATACCAGTTATTACAGCTGATTCCACAGGGTTTTCCTCTTCTAAACTAATAAGTGTGCCTTGAGTTTCATTTTCTTCAAAAGAAGATAAAACTCTTAATGGGACTTTATATTTGCCAGCAAATTCTACAGACCGAATTTGTAAAACTTTTGAACCTAAGCTTGCCATTTCCAGCATCTCTTCAAAAGTAATTCTATCTAATTTTCGTGCTTTTGGCTCAACACGAGGGTCAGTTGTATAGACGCCATCAACATCAGTATAAATTTGACATTCATCGGCCTTTAATGCAGCAGCAAGCGCAACAGCTGTCGTGTCAGAACCACCGCGTCCTAATGTTGTAATATCTTTATCAGGGCTAATACCTTGAAAACCGGCTACTACAACAATTTTTCCTAATGATAGTGCTTCACGAATACGTTGATCATCAATCCCAGTAATTCGCGCTTTCATATGCGCACGATCAGTATTCATTGCAACTTGCCATCCCGTTAACGATATTGCAGGATAGCCACGCTTGTTTAATGCTATTGCCAGTAGAGCGATGGAGACTTGCTCTCCAGTACTCATTAACGCATCCATTTCGCGGGGAGTTGGTCGTCCTGTAATATCATGTGCAAGAGCAATTAAACGATTAGTTTCCCCACTCATAGCAGATACAGTCACTACCACACCATGCCCTGCTTTGCGTGCTTTGATAACACGTTCGGCAACGTTTTCAATGCGCTCTATTGAACCCATTGAAGTACCACCATATTTTTGTACGATTAACGCCATAGGTTTCCTTTTTTACTCACTGTCATGTGGATTTAATACACCAATATAAATACTGACTGTATCTACCGCGTCATAAGATTCAAAATCAGTTTGATACGCCCGTTTTTCATGTGGATTTTCTTGATAAAAACGCCAAATCTCCTGCCATAAACGAATCGTTATTTCAGGCAACGTTCCTTGTGCAGAAAAACGTCGATACCAACCTGAATCAATTTCCTGTTGATGAGTAGACGAAATACTTTTCTCATCACTCCCTACTAATATCTGATATTCTCCATTCACATCACTACGGTAATGGCTATATACTGCGTAAATATTAGCACTATCTGACAAATGCGGTTGAATATCTGTCATAAATTTTTGCCAAAGCACACCAATTTTTGCTGTTTCCTCTTTTTGTTCATCAGAATTACTCGTAATGGCCGTAACACCATAAACTTCTTTTACGTCAACTTCAACCAGTTCATTTCGTACTATCATAAACCAACTCTCCAATATTAAAACCTTGATTTCTCGCTTTCTCTAAATAACGATTGAGCGTTGCATTGTCTAAATCTGGTATTCGACTTAATATCCATAAATATTTTCTATCTGGCGCACCTACCATTGCACTTTGATAATCTTTATCCAACGCTATGATTTGATAATCTCCCCAAAACGGACGAAAAAAGCTTACTTTCAGCTGCGCATTTCCCGTATTTTTGACCACTTTGGCAAGCCCTTTTGCAGATTTCTCTCCATCTTTCGTCGTACAACTATTTAGAACACGAATAGTGCCATCTTCATTACGGTGATAATCTGCCTGACTTTGTAAACACCCTTCCTGAAAACGATGCGGTAAACGCGCAATCTCATACCATCTGCCAATATACCTTTCTAAATCCACTTTCTCTACAAGATCTAAAGGGGGATGAGAAGCACAAGCTCCCAATAACACAAAAATTATTGCTAAAAATTTCTTCATTAAAAAATCCTCTTACCAATTCCAACCGTTTTTTTCCATTCTATCAAATAATCATTCATCTAAATCCTGAAGATAAATAAAAGATTATAATAACTTTGGTTAAGGATTAGCATTTTTAATTAACTGAAGGACGTATGAAATGTAATTTTATCATGTTTATTAGAATTGCCTCAGTCATTGGAGGAATACTAGCGCTATTTAATCCTTTTAGCGCTACCTTAGCAGCAGAACAATTAGCTAGTTGGCTATTTTTATTTTTCTGGGTATTAGAATTTGTAGCGCTTTTTAACGCACCTTTTACTTCTTCAAAATTATTTGCCGTTATCAACGGTGTAGTAGGAGTATTACTTGGTATTGAACTTTTAGCTAACCCACTACGTGGAATATTAGCATTGACTATTGCAGTAGGTATCTTATTTTTATTCACAGGTATTGGTAAAATTTTCATAGCTTTTGCTATTCGAAAAACAGCCCTATTTTGGCCTTTACTATTATCTGCAGCGGTTTCTATTTTACTAGCAATCCTAATTTTTTCAGACTACCCACAATTAGCTACTAGCCTATTAGGAATTTTACTAGCGATCGAATTAATCTCTAATGGAATTGCAACGATAGCTTTCTCTTGTCATAAAATGGCTTAATTCATCTTAGGTAAGACATTAGAAATTATTGTATAATAGCCAATTTCCCAAAAAATTGCATACAACCTTAACTAAATATCCACTTTGAAAACTATCTCTCCTATTCCCAAGTTCTGTATGCATTTTTTGGGAGTCCTGCTATGGCTTACATACAAACTGACGAATCACAGATAGCCAACCTCAGTACGGAAAAACGAGCTAACGCTGTATACGAGTTAAAGACATTTATCTATAATCTATTACTTTATAACTTTTAAATGCGATGCTGTCTTTTTAAGACTTTCAAATTTTTCTAATTTTTTAGGTCCATTCTCTAAATTAGGAGAAACGTCAAACCCCATACCTTGCTGAGTTTCTTTAGCAAACAATCCTACTACAGACTCTATCAAAACACTAACATTATGAGGTGTACCAGAGAAACGTGTGGAAAAATATATAACTTCATTCTCTATAGTAATATCAGGAGAGGCTGTCGGAGAAATGTTTAAAACCAGTGTATCATTTTCTAGAAATTGGTTGGGTACACCAGAAACCCAACCAGCTTTTGGATAAGCTATGACAAGATGAGGCGTACAATTATTATCAATAATCCACTGATAAATTGCTCTTAATAAGTAAGGCTTTTGATCTGTCATAGTAATTTCATTCATATAGTTTCTCTCAAGGAGAGTTCATATTTAGACATAGATTTTTTGAAATACTCTTGTTTAAAATGAAATGCCATATATTTCTGTAATGGCTGAGTAGCTGTGGTTTTAGGCAATTCAATTCCTAAACTTTCTAAGCGCCATAAAACGGGTAAAATACAACAATCTAAAAGTGATAATTCTGAACCCATCATGTAATTACCATTTTTCATCATGGGCGACATCATGATGACAAAATCTCTTAAATTTTTTTGTATTCCTTTTTTCTTAGTTGGACTAACTTTTTCATGCTCAAGCTGATTTACCAATTCATACCATTGATCTTCAATTTCTAAACAAAAAAGTCTTATTTTTGCTCGGAGATTTGCTTCAATAGGCATAAGAGCAGGATGAGGGAAGCGTTCATCAAGATATTCAGAAACGACTCTGTCATTAAATAATACTAAATCTCTATCTAATAATGTTGGAAGTTTTCCTGTAGGATTAATTTCTATTAGATCTTCAGGAAGATTATCAGCATCAATATCAACATACTCTATTTCTAAATCTTTTGCATGACAAATCAATCGAATTCTATGACTAGAAACATGCTTAGGGCTACTTAATAAAACCAACCCTCCACGTTTTTGACTAATAATACTCATTCAGTGCCTATAATTTTTAATGTTTAGGATGCACATCTCGCCAATATTCATGCTTCAATAAATAGAAAATCACTGTTAATAAAGCAATAAATATTAGCACCCAAGGACCTAACTTAGCTCTTTGTAAGGCAGAAGGATCTGCAACATAAGTAAGAAAATTAGTTAGATCATAAGTTACTTGTTGATATTCAACTGGAGTCATAGTCCCTTTTGTTATTGGTTCAAATCCAGTTAAAATTTTTGTTACTTCACAGTCACTACCTTCACAATTCTTATGTTCTTCATAGATTGGTTTTTGTAAACCTTGTAGCTGCCACAATGGATTAGGCATACTTGCACCAGCAAAAACGGAATTATTAAATCCTAAAGGGCGACTATCATCTATATAAAATCCTTGAAGATAATTATAAATATACTTTCCACCTTTCGCACGAGCCATCAGTGAAAGATCTGGAGGTGCCTTACCAAACCATTTGCTTCCTTCCTCTGATGTCATAGCAATATGCATTTGATTAACATCTTTAGCACCTGTGAATATAAGAGTATCTTTACCAATAGAAGGATCAATTCCTAAATCTTTAAAGGTGCGATTATAGCGTTGATATTCCAGTGAATGACAACCTGAGCAATAATTGACAAAGTATTTTGCACCACGCTGTAAAGATTCTTGATTATGAATATCAGCATAAAATGGCTGATCTGGATAACTATTGCCTTCAGAAGCAGCAATTGCTTGACCAATAGCAACACTACCTATTAATGTCATAATGATTTTTTTTAGTTTCATTTTGTCACCCTTTTTGGTAATGGCTTAGTTTTATCGATTTTGCTGTAAAAAGGCATTAGTAAGAAGAAAGCAAAATATACGAGAGTCATCCATTGTGCCCAAATCTTAACTACATTAGTAGGTGGCTGAGTGCCAAGGTATAACAAAATAACGAATGCTATAGTAAATAAAGTTAATGCTATTTTAAAAATAGGACCTTTATAGCGAATAGATTTTACAGGTGAGCGATCTAACCAAGGAAGTAGGAAAATCATAAACACTGCGCCAAACATTGCAATAACGCCCCATAATTTTGCAGGTACACCGAACCAGTCCCAAGTCATTGCACGTAAGATTGAATAGAATGCGCCAAAATACCATACAGGTGCAATATGCGCTGGCGTTACTTGTGGGTCTGCTGGTTCAAAATTAGCATGCTCTAAGAAGTAACCAAAGAATTCGGGTAAATAAAAGATTACAGCCGCAAAAATAAAGAGGAAAATACCAATATAGTAAAGATCATGAACTGTATAGTAAGGATGAAAAGGTATTCCATCTTTAGGAACGCCACGCTCATCTAGATTTTCTTTAATCTCTATACCATCTGGGTTATTAGACCCTACTTCATGTAAAGCTATAATATGCGCTGCAACCAACATAACAAGCACTAGCGGAATCAAGATAACATGCATCGCAAAGAAGCGATTTAAAGTTGCATCTGAAATATAGAAATCACCTTGAATAAAGGTAACAATTGGATCACCAACATAAGGAATAGCGCTAAATAGAGAGATAATAACATTCGCTCCCCAGAAAGACATTTGTCCCCAAGGAAGTAAATACCCCATAAATGCCTCTGCCATTAAGCATAAAAAAATCAACGAACCAAATATCCAGACCAATTCTCTTGGTTTTCTATAAGAACCATAAAGTAAACCACGGAACATATGAAGATAAACCACTACAAAGAAAGCTGAAGCACCTGTTGAATGTAAATAACGAATAAGCCACCCAAAGTCGACATCACGCATAATATATTCGACACTAGCGAACGCCTCTACAGCACTAGGCTTATAAAACATTGCTAACCAAATCCCTGTTAAGAGTTGGTTAACTAATACAACAATAGAGAGTACGCCAAAGCAGTACCATACATTGAAGTTAATAGGGGCATAATATCTTGCTAAATGATCATTCCATAAAACAGAAAGTGGAAAACGATCATCAATCCAGCCTAGAAAACCTGTTGTTTTATACGGATTAGCCATTTTTTGCTCCTTCGCCGATAACAACTACATTATCGCTAGTAAAATGATAAGGCGGAACAGTTAAATTGGTAGGTGCTGGGACACCTTTATATACT
>NZ_LWHB01000195.1 GCF_001889065.1 Suttonella ornithocola
CCGCTTTTCATAAACGCAGTGATATTCAAGCAATCATTGAAGAGCATGGGCATGAGATAGTTTGGTTACCCCCTTATAGTCCAGACTTAAATCCCATTGAAAAGATGTGGGCTTGGATTAAGCAAATACGCAAAGAATGGCGGATGGATTGTATTGATACTTTATGCTTTTATCTGCTTTGGATTGGGTTGGGTTTTAGATGATTGCACTATAACCATAACCTCTGCTCTCATGTGATTTAAAACCACTTTCATCTAAGTCAGCTATCTTTTTTCCAGCTTGTTTGAGCTCTCTTAACTGCTTAAGAAATGATGCCCGTTTTGCGCTATCTGCTTTTGGATGATTTACCGTCTTTTTTTAAGCGTCATCCCAATTCTTTTTAACGCACGACTGATAGATTTTTGGCTACAACCAAATCGCTGCGCTCGTTCCCATTGGTAGTCATCGGGATAAGCTTTGACATCTGCTTTCAGAAGCTCATTATCTATTTTTAGGGGTTTAAATACGCGTTTCTTACGTTCAGGATTCTTCTTCCAACGTTGTATGGTTGTTGGGCTGAGTTGATATTCTTCTGCTAACTCCCGAAAGCTTGCGCCTTCTTTGAGCTTGGTCAATATCATTTGTCGATAGTCTGATGAGTATGCCATTCAGTTGGTGTAACTTGTTTAGTGGACTTTTACTATAGAACGTTCTGTTTTTTAGCTGATAACAATATATAGCCAAAGGCTAATAAAAGAGTCACAGAAATTAGATCGCTATTCCAGTAATAGTATGTGTGCTTACTTTATTCATCTATCTTAACACTGTAACTATTCTAGTAGTAGTCTTTCACTATAACGATAAGCAAATATTCCATAAAAAATCCCCGTATACAAACGGGGATTTTTGGATAAGGTAGAAAGAGCTATTACATCATTCCCATGCCGCCCATTCCACCCATTCCGCCCATATCCGGTGCAGCTGCTTCAGGTTTTGGAAGTTCAGCAATCATTGCTTCAGTGGTAATCATCAAACCAGCAACAGAAGCTGCATTTTGTAATGCGCTACGCGTTACTTTAGTTGGGTCAATAATACCTGCTTGAACCATGTCAACGTATTCACCGGTTGCTGCGTTATAGCCTTCATTACCATTAGAAGCCTTAACTTTATCGACAACGACCGCTGCTTCACCGCCAGCATTTTGAACGATAGTACGTAATGGATATTCCATGGCGCGACGTGCAATATCAATACCCACTTGTTGATCATAATTGTCACCTTTCAAATCTGCAATCGCATTAACCGCACGAATTAAGGCAACACCACCACCGGGAACGATACCTTCTTCAACCGCTGCACGAGTTGCATGTAAAGCATCTTCTACGCGGTCTTTTTTCTCTTTCATTTCTACTTCAGTCGCTGCACCAACTTTAATGACAGCAACACCGCCAGCTAGTTTAGCAACACGCTCTTGAAGTTTTTCACGGTCATAATCAGAAGTTGATTCTTCGATTTGAGTGCGAATGGTTGCAACACGAGCATCAATTGCTGATTTTTCACCGTTGCCACCAATAATAGTGGTATTTTCTTTTCCAACGGTTACTTTTTTCGCTGTACCTAATTGGTCTAAAGTAGTGCTTTCTAAAGTCATACCTAACTCTTCAGAAATTACTTGTCCACCAGTGAGGATAGCGATATCTTCAAGCATTGCTTTACGACGGTCACCAAAACCTGGTGCTTTAACAGCAGCAACTTTTACGATACCACGCATAGAGTTGATGACTAATGTTGCTAAAGCTTCGCCTTCTACATCTTCAGCAATAATTAATAATGGCTGACCTGATTTAGCAACAGCTTCTAATGTTGGTAATAAGTCACGGATGTTAGAAATTTTCTTATCGTGTAATAAGATGTGTGGATTATCTAACTCGACTAACTGTGTTTGTTGGTTATTGATGAAGTATGGTGATAAGTAGCCACGATCAAACTGCATACCTTCAACAACTTCTAAAGAGTCTTCTAAGCCTTGACCTTCTTCTACGGTAATAACACCTTCTTTACCAACTTTTTCCATTGCTTCAGCAATTTTTGCGCCGACAGTTTCATCTGAGTTAGCTGAAATCGTTCCTACTTGAGCAATTGCTTTGCTGTCATCACAAGGAACTGAAATATCGTGTAGTACTTTAACAGCTTCTGCAACCGCTTTATCAATACCACGTTTTAAATCCATTGGGTTCATACCTGCTGCAACAGATTTTAAACCTTCAGTTACGATTGCTTGCGCAAGAACTGTTGCAGTTGTGGTACCGTCACCAGCTGCATCGTTGGTTTGAGAAGCCACTTCTTTAACAAGCTGTGCGCCCATGTTTTGGAATTTATCTTCCAATTCAATTTCTTTTGCAACTGAAACACCATCTTTAGTTACTGTTGGTGCGCCAAATGATTTTTCTAAAACAACGTTACGACCTTTAGGTCCTAAAGTGACTTTTACTGCGTTTGCAAGAATATTAACGCCTTTTAGCATTTCCTTACGAGAATCTTCGCCGAAACGAACTTCTTTAGCTGCCATATATAACTACTCCTAAAAATTAAACTTTTATTAAAACTTATTCGATAACTGCAAAGATTTCATCTTCACGCATAATGATGTAGTCTTCACCGTCTACTTTAACTTCGCTACCGCTGTATTTTCCGAAAAGAATTTTATCGCCGGCTTTAACGTTCATTGCTTGTTTGGTTCCATTTTCAAGCACTTTTCCTTCGCCTACTGCAATTACTTCTCCTTGAGAAGGCTTTTCAGCAGCTGAACCTGGAAGAACGATACCTCCAGCTGTTGTTTTTTCTTCTTCTTGACGTTTAACAATCACACGGTCGTGTAATGGACGCAAATTCATAAAATACTCCTAAATTAAAAAATACCAGCAAGCTGGCTGAACTTTGATATTTCACCTTAATTGGGTTAAACAAACCAAATTCAAGAAATCTTAATTTAATGTAATAAATTAAACAAGAACTATCAACATGGCAAAATATTTTTCTTTTTATAAACAGACAAAAGAGAAATATGAAACATCTTTGGATTATTCGTCACGGTGAAAGCACTTCTAACGCTGGAGAAGTTATAGTCAAATCACTTATAATCCAATCTATCCAAAGCAGATATTAAAGAACAACTTGTAGTAGAATTATCAAAAACAAACTGAGCATATCCTATGACCTACTGTCGCCAATTCCGACAGAAAATTCTTAACGATATTGCTAATGGAGAAACTTGGCGCGCTGTTGCAAAGCGCTACAAGATCAGCAAATTCACCGTCTATAGCTGGATTAAAAATCCCCAT
>NZ_LWHB01000196.1 GCF_001889065.1 Suttonella ornithocola
CTGAGTTACCTAAAAACAGTGTAATTGTCATGGACAATGCCGCTTTTCATAAACGCAGTGATATTCAAGCAATCATTGAAGAGCATGGGCATGAGATAGTTTGGTTACCCCCTTATAGTCCAGACTTAAATCCTATTGAAAAGATGTGGGCTTGGATTAAGCAAATCCGCAAAGAATGGCGGATGGATTGTATTGATACTTTATTCTTTTATCTGCTTTGGATTGGGTTGGGTTTTAGATGATTGCACTATAACCCTGCTCAATCTGCCCCGAAAATTGTCAGAGGGAAAAATAATCGCGTTCAACATCATCCTTCGTTACCAAAAGAGCGCATCTATGAATTTTTTCAGCGTTTAGAAAAGTATCCTAATAGAAAAACTCAACTCGGTTTGCAATTACTTATTTTGACTTTTGTTCGAGTAGGTGAGCTTAGAGGTGGTAAATGGGAAGAGCTAAAAGATGATGAATGGCATATCCCGGAAGAGCGGATGAAAATGGGAAGACCACATATTGTGCCATTATCAGATTGGTCGCTTGATATATTGGCCGAACTAAGAACACTTAATAAACACAATAGCCCCTACATCATTACTGGTAACAAAAACTCCATGATGAGTGATAACACATTCTCCCTAGCGATGAAAAAAATGGGATACAAAGGAATTGCTGTTCCGCACGGGTTTCGCTCAATGGCTTCAAGTATTTTAAACGAAAGCGGATTATTCAATCCTGATGCGATTGAACGGCAATTAGCTCACGCAGAAAGCAATGCTGTTAGAGCTGCTTATAATCGCGCCGAATATCTCGAAGAAAGAAAAAAGATGGTGCAATGGTATAGCGATTTTATCCGAGAACAATCCTCAAAATAAATTGCTAATTATTTTAGAGCCTCGTTAATGACGAGGCTCTTTTAATTTAAAAAATTAATCACAAATAGAGTTAATGTTTTGCCATAAATTTTGAATAGGCGCAAAAAACCCGTGAAGAAATGCAATAATGTAATAAGTCAATGATTATATTGAAGTTTTAAAGAATGGCTATGTAAGAATGATGTAAGAATACTTTTTTCGATGTAGGAAAATAGTCTTTAAAATAAAAAATCCCACTAAAGTGGGATTAAATATTACTTGTAGTTCATATTTTCGCAATCTAGAATGTGGTTGATAGTAATTCTTTATCATTGGTTTTCCTAAATGTTGATAAGTTAAATTGAATGATTTTTTGACTTTCATTGTGATTCTTTCTCTATGCTTGGTGGTTCTATACCATTGAAAACGTAAAAATATCCGCGAGATTTCCAATTCCCACTGAGTGTATCAAGGTATTTTAGTTGTTTTCTCCAGCGGTTTCCATAACCTGCTTTTTCTAACCAGCCTGCTTTATACAGTACTTCAATGACTTTGTTTTCGTCGTATCCCTTACAGATTTCTTCGATAAAGACTTTTGGATAGACATAATAAATATCGTTTGTGCCTTTTCGCGTTGAATGAATCCCGGATGTTCGTATGAGGTGACTAAAGTGGCATTGATAGCATCAATAAAAAATAAAGATTTAGTTTGTAAAAAATCAATGGCATTTTGTAAAATTTTCTGCTCTTCATAAGATTCGGTTTTTGGCTGTAAGTCATACCAATCTTCAAAGCATCTTTCTATTAGCGTAAGTCCTTCATTTTGCCAAATTGGCAGAATTTCACATTCGCAAGCAAGCGATAATCCTGCCATTGCTGCTGCACAAATAATCTCGCTGTTCGTGCGGTTTGTGCATTAAGCTGATAAGTGTTTTGTAGCTGTTGCAAGTGAGTATTAAAGACTTCAATGGCTTTTTGTTTCCAGTGTTCAACATCATCGGTCAATACAGTTAAATATGCTCGCCCTGCAACGCCATAATGGTCAATAACAGCTTTATTGAGATGATTGGCAAGACTAGCAAAGCTTGGAAAGTCATGATGAGTTTCAAATTGATGCGGAATACCAGGACAACGAACCAGCTGTCCTGCCATGACTGCTTGTCCGTGATTAACAAGATGCGTCGCTAAATCGGTTTCTCCGGATGAAATGCCCAACACTCTGAATCTCACGGTTGGTCTATTACCTTTATCTAGCGAACCTCTTGTGCGTCCTTTACCGTTAGCAATGGCGTAGATGGCATCTCCTACGTTACGTCCCGAATAATCTTTACTGATTTCATCAAGCGATAATAAGCCATCATTACAAGCAGCAGCGGTATTTGTTAGTGCATACGCGGTGCTGTCCCAATCTTCATTAGCATTTTTACCATGCCTCCATACAGATTGTGCGCATTGCTGAAAAGTGGTTTTACCGCCAGTAGAATTGCCGTATATATGAATAATGCCCCCTTCAATATTAAGCCATTGCATGAGCGGAGCAGCAAAGGCAGCGCCTAGTAATAAACACAATCGGCTATTACCACCAGCATATACTCCAATTTGACTTTGCCAATCTGCTAATGTGCCTTTTTCTCTGTATGCTCGGCGTTTATCTTCTGCAATATGCCCATTGAAGTAGATATTATCCGTTTGTCCAATGATTTCTCCATTGGGCAGAATGTAAACGTCATTATGCCAGCCGGCAGTATCAACGATTGTCCAATACTCTTGATGCTTTTGGTCTTGGATGTATTCTGTTAATAGATCTAATTTTCTTCGCTGAGAAGGAATGTTAATAACATTTCTAAGTGTTCGCCATCCTTCGTTTGTGCCAACATCGCCTCTTGCAATCAGGCAATGCTCATTATTGCCGTATTGAATGACATGATAATACGTTCCTGCTCTATCAATACCGTATCCAACAACTTTAAAGGCTTCACATAGCCGAATTTTAGCTAAACGCTTAATGCCGTCAGCTTTAATCGGATAATGATAGATAATAGGATTCTCATCACCGTCATTTTCAATGACAGTGAAGGGTTTTAATTCGCTCATTTTTATTTTATGCGCTTATTTTTATCTTTGACTTTTCGGTCTTGAGCGTAAAACCCATCTCTGCGCCATTTCATTTGGTACGCCGACAGCTTTATAGATAGCTCCGTCAACGGTAACGCCAAATACACCAATTGCAATTCGAAATGCAGGTTGAGTAATATCATCATAAATTTCAAGCGTCCAACCAATGACATTCATATCTTTGATTAAGACGACTCCCGTCGTCTTAATCAAAGATATGATGATCTGTATCGTGTGGCTCATTGCGCCACTTTTCAGCAATTTTGCGTAATTCTTGATAAAGATGAATTCTTTTTGCTTCTGATTGTTTGACTTCCATACTTCTCATTCTCCTAAAATAAAAGTTTCTAATGCAATTAAGTCTAGTTCTAATGTATCTCGGCGTTGCTCCAGTAGTTCATTAAGATAAGGTTCATTTGCGCCTATTTAGATAGATTGCTCGACTTCTGTAATAGCGGTCTTTAATGCTTTTGCTAGATAGTGATGATTTCTAACAAGTAGCTGTATTGCTCGATCTTTTCTGAGTTCCACTTCATGTGCTAAAACAGAGCGAATAGGAAAATCAGTAATTTTGCTTACTAGAAAATTAAATGCTTTGAGTTCATAGTGTTTATTTTCTAGCTCTACGGAAATATAAGCGCGTTCGCCTTTTTCAATTTTAGCTATAGCATCCTCTACATTAAAAACCCTTTTGCCATAATAAACACGACAATAAGGGTGAGTAGCAATAACGGTGTTATTGTCATCAATAGCCCATTTGCTAAACTCATAGGAATTGCTTGGGAAATAGAGTATTTTCATGATGTTTACCCCTTCCAGAGAGCATCAAGACAGCTAATGATTTTTCTCATATTCTGACGCTTAAATGGATGGTTCAGCTCTATCATTAGCTGGCGCAAAGGCGATGGTTTAAGTATTTTTAAACGATATAGTCAAATCACTTATAATCCAATCTATCCAAAGCAGATATTAAAGAACAACTTGTAGTAGAATTATCAAAAATAAACTGAGCATATCCTATGACCTACTGCCGCCAATTCCGACAGAAAATTCTTAACGATATTGCTAATGGAGAAACTTGGCGCGCTGTTGCAAAGCGCTACAAGATCAGCAAATTCACCGTCTATAGCCTGGATTAAAAATCCCA
>NZ_LWHB01000197.1 GCF_001889065.1 Suttonella ornithocola
TCGTATCGTATTCTGGCAAAGCAACGCCTTTACTAAAAGTCAGCGTTAATTTTTGCGTTTCAGAATAACCAAGTGTTTCGCCCTCTTGGAAAGTTACATCATGAGTAATCACATAGGTAGAGATATTATAAAGCATTTGATAAATCTCCCATATGTCCTCTTGAGAAGACAAAACTTCAAGCTCTCGTTTACCAAAACTTTCTAAGCCAAAAGTATAACCATATCGCCCCTCTTCACTTTGATATAAACCGACATACACCAATAAATCTGTCGGATAAGTTTGTTCCTGAAGATGTTGATGAGCTAATTCCATATAGCTTTTGGGTTCAAAAACCGTTCCGGCAAAATTAAATCCTAGCGCAGTTTCTTGCGCCAAACATTTTTCTGCGACAAAAGCCAATAAAGCGGCATTTTTAGCGCTTTCCTTCTTCTCACCTAACACACTAACAATCAAATGCGCTTGATGCGTTTTGGTAACCGCAACCGCATCTTCCCACAAATAATTGGCTTCCGCATTTATCACGGCTTCATCATCAGGCACAGGTGCTGGCATCATCGCCACAATCACTTGCCTATCATCCTCCTGATAAATCAAGTTTGGCACATCATCACTATTGCTAACATCGCTTTTGCTCGCGTTGATACCAATCGCATTTAAATCCTGAACCAAGCGATAAAAATCAAATACTGATTCTTGTAATAACACAAAACCAACGCCTTTAAACGCCATAAATATTTCCTCCTTAGAAAACTAAAATACAGCGATTACCAATCATGATTTAAACATAAAGCTTATTAAACCTAAAAAATAAATTTCAAAACCCTCTAAAATTCTAAAAGAATAGGCTGAGTGCTTGATTTTTTCTGAGAAAACCTCGTAACATGCCCTTTTTTGAAAACCGAGGCAAATTATGTTTCAAGGTTCAATGGTCGCTTTAGCCACCCCAATGCATACTGACGGCACAATCGATTGGCACAAACTCGAACAACTCATTGAATGGCATATTCAAAGTGGAACCGATGCTATTATTTCTGTTGGAACCACAGGTGAATCCGCCACCCTAGATTTTGATGAACATAAAGCCGTTGTTCGTTTTACCGTCGACATTGTGAAAAAACGCATTCCTGTGATTGCTGGCGCTGGTGGTAACTCTACTCGAGAAGCCATTGAACTAACCGTTTCTGCTTACCAAGGCGGTTGCGATGGTACATTGCAAGTTGCCCCTTATTACAACAAACCACCGCAACGAGGGCTATACGCACACTTTGAACAAATCGCACGTGCTGTTCCGCTTCCGCTTGTGCTTTATAATGTTCCAGGACGTACCGCTTGCGATATTGCCCCTGAAACGACAGTCGCACTTGCCAAAATCCAAAACATTGTCGGCATTAAAGAAGCCACACCGATGACACGTTTGAAAGAATTGCGTCCGTATTTCCCAAAAGGCAATGATTTCAAAATATTCTCTGGCGAAGATGGTATTTGCGCTCAAGCAGCTGTTGATGACTTAATTGACGGCGTCATTTCCGTTACGGCAAACGTTGCCCCTAAAATAATGAGCGATATGATGCGTGCAGGTTTAGCAGGCGATAGCACCACTTGTCTTAGCCTAAATGAACAACTTGCTCCACTACACAAAGCCCTTTTCTGTGAAACCAATCCTATTCCAGTGAAATGGGCGCTTTATCGTATGGGAAAAGCCGATTTAGGCATTCGCTTACCACTGGTTCCGCTTGATGAGGCGTTCCATAACGATATTGAATCGGCACTACAACATGCTAGTCTTTTATAAATCACACCAGAATAAACACATGAAAAAAACTGCCTCTTCTTTATTTACTGCTTTTCTACTAACCGCCTGTTCTTCAGGAAGTTTAATTGATAATCTTCCTAATAGAGCACCCGATTACCGCCAAAGCAACGTTAGTCGAAAAATAGAAGTTCCCCCTGATTTAACGGGCGGAAATTTAGATAACAGCCTAGCAGTCAATGATTTCACCCCGGCATCCGTTACCTCTTATAACGACTATCAAGCTGCCCGTGTCAAAAGAAATCAACGCGGATTTATTGAAGTCTTACCCCCACTTTACGGCGTACAAGTGGTTGAACCCGCAGGACAACTGCCTTATATCGTGACTGCTGCCGATCCTTCGACTAGCTGGAGTATTGTGAAAAAATATTGGCAGAACAATGGCATCCGTCTAACCTTAGACAATCCTAGCATTGGTATTATGGAAACCGATTGGTTAGAAGATAAGGGTGATGCGCCTAAAACTGGCATTAGCGGTCTGCTTAATGGATTACTTGGATTTCTCAAAGATTCCGATGAACGCGATCGTTACCGCCTCCGCTTTTCTCGAAATGCACAAGGCGGAACGGATATCTTGCTAATCTATAGCAAAACAGAGCAAGTGGCTCAGTATGATTTACCATCAGGACGTAAAAATCCTGCTGGTTTCAAATGGCAGCTTTCTGATAATAAAAATCCTGAATTACAGCTAGAAATGACGCGTCGTATCGCCTTATATCTTTCTACCGCTTTAGAAAAAATGGCAGGGGTTAATCAATCCCACATCCAAACCAATCAGCCAACTGCGGCTAATAACAGTTTAGGAATGCTATCTACTTTAAACGACGGTTCTCCGGCACTCCTTTTAAATGGTCGATATGCTCAAAACTGGCGAACATTAGGCATTGCACTTGACCGTGCCAGTTTTACGATTCTTTCTAATGACTACCCAACAGGTACCTATCGTGTCCGTTACACGCCGCAAAGCGATAAAAAAAACCAAAGCTTCTTTAGTCGCTTATGGGGTTCAAAAGATGCACCTGAAAACCAACGTCCAGAATATCTTGTTCGATTATCTGATCAAGGTGGACAAAGCATCGCTATTGTTCAAACCGCTAATGGTGGCATAGCAAATCCGGCGCAAGCAAAAGCGCTATTAGAATCTGTATACGCTGCACTCTAATGTCGCGTATCCAGCAGCTTCCCAATGCACTTATCAACCAAATTGCAGCGGGGGAAGTCATTGAACGTCCTGCATCAGTGGTAAAAGAAATTGTTGAAAATGCCATTGATGCAGGCGCAACACAGATTCAGATTGATATTGAAGAGGCTGGTAGCAAACTGATTCGCGTGCGCGACAATGGTTCCGGCATCCATCCAGAAGATTTGGCTCTTGCCTTTTCTACACACGCCACCAGTAAAATTCGTAGCTTTGAAGATTTAGAGCATGTTCGCACGCTAGGCTTTCGGGGTGAAGCACTTCCGAGCATTGCCTCTGTTTCTAAAACCTTACTGACCAGCCGATTTGAGGCAAATGACCATGCCTATAAAATCGTCCCTTATATCAGTATGGACATTAGCCCTGCGGCGCATCCGCAAGGAACAACCATTGAAATTCGCGATTTATTTTATAACACACCTGCGCGCAAAAAATTCTTAAAAAGTGAACGTACTGAGCGACAGCATATTACTCAACTGTTAGAGCGTATCGCACTCTCTCATAGTCATGTCCAATTTACCTTAAACAATCACGGTAAACTTTTAGCGCAATATGGCGGTGATAATCCAGAAGCGCGTGTAACTTCGGTGCTTGGAGAAGACTTCTTAGAGCAAGCCGTTCCTATTGATGTACAAAATGGCGATATGCGCTTATGGGGATGGGTAGGACTGCCAACCTATCATCATCTTAATGCAGACAAACAATACTTTTTTATCAATGGGCGGACAATTCGCGACAAAATCATTGCACATGCCATTAAACAAGCCTATCAAGACGTGTTATATCACGGACGCCAGCCAATTTTCGTTTTGCAGTTAGACATTCCACCAGAACTAATTGATGTTAACGCTCATCCGCAAAAACAAGAAGTTCGTTATCGTGAAGCACGTTTAACACATGATTTTCTTTACTCTACTATCAATCACGCCTTGCGCGCAGTTCGTCCAACAACAGCTCCAACTGCTACATCAGAAATCTCAGCAAAAATTATTTCTGAACAACCTGTCAAACCAAGCCCCCCACGCCAACAAACTTCATTTCAATACACCACTTCTCCCGTCCGCACCACTCGTCATCAGCTAAATGAAACGCGCGCATACTACCAGTGGGCAAGTCAAACCCAAGCACCACCAGCACCTGCTTCCTTATCTAGTATTAGCCCCTTACCTAATCTAGAACCAGAATCACAAATTGAAGAACACCCTTTGGGTTATGCCTTAGGACAAGTACACGGCATCTTTATTTTGGCGGAAAATGCCAATGGTTTAGTCATTGTAGATATGCACGCCGCTCACGAGCGTATCCTCTATGAAAAAATGAAAGCCCAACTTGCCCAAAAAGCTGTTGGTGAAAGTCAAAAGCTACTGATTGCACAGACCCTTCCCATTTCAGCAGCACAAGAAGAAGCCTTAACCGAACAAACCGAGTGGTTAACACAATTAGGTTATCGTTGGCGAATAGAAACTGGAGAACTATTGATAGATGCCGTTCCTGCAATATTGAAAAAAGTTGATCATCGTCAAATTCTTGCCGATGTTTTAACCGAACTTGAGTACTACCCAAATAGCAAACAGATAGAAAGACTACAAAACCAAATTCTTTCTACCATTAGCTGCCATAAAGCTATCCGAGCACATCATCGTTTAAGTCTAAGCGAAATGAATCAACTGCTTCGTGATATTGAGAATACACCCGCTGCGGGACAGTGTAACCATGGTCGCCCCACTTATACACAGCTTAACGAAGAACAATTAAATGCTTTATTCATGCGAGGGCAATAACCCCTTGCAAATAAACACCACATTTTTTGCTACCTGATTAAGCCTTATTCATTCACATAAAGAGTTATAACGAATAAATTAAGTCAATATAGCACATACGATCAACCAGTTATTTACCACCAGAAACCGCTAGATAAGGTTTATAGAATATCCTATTTTTAGCTGATTTAACGATAATTAAAATTTGAGTTATGTGAAAATGAAAAAATATTTTCAGATTTAACAAATATAGACACAATCCGATCATATTCCAAATATTAACCATAATTTAAGCAAAAATGGGTTTAATTTAAATAATTTTATAGTAAATGCTTCAAATAGTTTAATCAGTAGTACATTTGCTTAGTTATAGTCAAAAGCTAATAAAAGAGTTACGGAAATTAAATCGCTATTTTAGTAAAGTATTTTTGCTTACTTTATTCATCTATCTTAAGACCGTAACTATTCTGGTAGCCTTTGACTATAGACATTGCCATTTTTATTATTACTTCATGCATTATTATATAAGTTAAAAAATATTACCAATAAAATCATTTATCATTTTAATTACTAGAGATTTTCTTATATAGCAGGACTTCCAAGAAATGCATACAGAACTTGTGGATATGAGACTGTTTTCAAAGTGGATATTAAGTTAACGTTATATGCATTTTTTGGGAAGTTGGCTATATAGAGACCTTTGCAAAATTCCGTTTCACACGAGTTTTCACTACTAGCATAAAAATTAACACTATGATTTTAATATATTTTTAAAATTTGAAAAATTGGAATTTCTCTATTTTTAGGGGTTTTGTAAAGATCTCATATAGCCAAATAAGCTTAGCGTACATACACGATGATAAACCGCAAACAGTACTCTCTTGTCAGACAAGGCAAATCAGTAGCATATGTGAGCTAAAACC
The DNA here is from genome assembly GCF_001889065.1 of Suttonella ornithocola. Lineage (GTDB taxonomy): Bacteria > Pseudomonadota > Gammaproteobacteria > Cardiobacteriales > Cardiobacteriaceae > Suttonella_A > Suttonella_A ornithocola. The sequence goes on from NZ_LWHB01000197.1 coordinate 5,693, forward strand.
CAATCCAAAGCAGATAAAAGAATAAAGTATCAATACAATCCATCCTCCATTCTTTGCGTATTTGCTTAATCCAAGCCCACATCTTTTCAATAGGATTTAAGTCTGGACTATAAGGGGGTAACCAAACTATCTCATGCCCATGCTCTTCAATGATTGCTTGAATATCACTGCGTTTATGAAAAGCGGCATTGTCCATGACAATTACACTGTTTTAGG
>NZ_LWHB01000198.1 GCF_001889065.1 Suttonella ornithocola
AAGCCTTTAGGATGGGATTTTTAATCCAGCTATAGACGGTGAATTTGCTGATCTTGTAGCGCTTTGCAACAGCGCGCCAAGTTTCTCCATTAGCAATATCGTTAAGAATTTTCTGTCGGAATTGGCTACAGTAGGTCATAGGATATGCTCAGTTTGTTTTTGATAATTCTACTACAAGTTGTTCTTTATATCTGCTTTGGATAGATTGGATTCTAAGTGATTTGACTATAACTCAAAGCTTAAAATCCCACTGGCTTTTCCCTGTGTGATTTTTTGAGCGAGTGCGTGATAAGGGCTATCTTTGAGTGTGGCATAATTGACGCTTCGAACTTTTGGATGATTAGCTAGCCATGGTGCCGTTTTTTTTTGCATTTCTGCAGTGTCTATCCATTTTTAAAGCGAGCGTTTCTAATCCTTGTAGTAACTGAAAAGCATTAAAGAGAGAGAGCGCTGCCCCGTGTTTCGTAAAGGAATGACTCTACAGCGGCCAATATAAGCGGCGGCACCTAATGCTTCAGTATAAATAACTCTCTGATAGGAAGGAGCGGGAGTATTTAGCATAGAAAAGCGCTTGGCATGTTTTTTCCAATCAAATTTCCCGCTATCAACAATCATTCTACCAATGGTTGTGCCATGACCGCCGATATATTTGGTTAATGAATGCACCACAATATATGCGCCATATTCAAATGGTCGGCATAAATGAGGGTTTGCGACGGTATGATCTACAATGAGCGGAATGCCATGTTTTTCTGCAATTTCTGCCCAGCGAGAGATATCGACAATATTGCTAGCTGGATTATCAATAGACTCACAATATAATGCGTGAGTTTGTTCATCAATAGTTACTTCTAAAGCAGAGAAGTCGTTTGCATCGACAAAACGTACTTCAATTCCTTGATTAGAAAAGGTATGCGCAAATAGATTATAAGTTCCATCATATAATTGGCTGTTTGAAACAATGTTACACCATTGTGCAAGCAATGGTTTGTATGGTATAAGTAATTGCCGTCCTCCTTGAGGCAGCGGCTAATGCACCAATTCCTCCTTCTAAGGCATTAACGCGCTTCTAATACCGCATTGGTCGGGTTCATAATGCGCGTATAAATATTGCCTTCTACTTTTAAATCAAAAAGATCTGCACCGTATTGGGTATTGTCAAAAGTATAGGATGTTATTTAATAGATAGGAACAGCAGCGCTGTGAGTGATGGCTTCTGGTTGATGGCCTGCATGTAGGCAAGTGTTTGAAATTTCATTTTTTCTCCTCAATGTAAAGGAGTATCTTAGCTTATATTGGCATTTGATAGGTGCGAATGCATTTATAAAATTCGGCTAGAGGATTTTTAATAAATATTTTATGCGATAAAAATCAATGATATGCTGTTATTAGATGCTATCTTGTTGATAGCAAAAGTCTTGCGCTTATTATAGTGCGATCAGCTAAAAAACAAAACATCCTATAGCCCTTATCTAGCCATTCTGGCGGTAGATAACGTTCTGTTTTTTAGCTGATTTGACTATATCGAATATTTAAAAAGCATTATTGATAATAACGTGGTATTTTCTCTAAATGAGTTAGGGTGGTGTACTAAGTTAATTAAGTAGAGCTATTTTCAATAAAGCGCTATTCATTTTTCTACGATAAATATAGAAATCTTTAATTTTAGTTACAATGATCAATCAGGAACGTTTACAAAAAAAACTAAAAATTCTTGCTGATGCAGCAAAATATGATGTGTCTTGTTCATCTAGTGCAGGTAAGCGGAAAAATACAGGCGGCTTAGGTAATTCTTCTAGTAGTGGGATTTGTCATACTTATACAGAAGATGGGCGCTGTGTTTCGTTGTTAAAAATTTTATTAAGCAATCATTGTATTTATGATTGTGCTTATTGTGTTTCCCGTAAGAGCAATGATATTGAGCGTGCTGCGTTTACGGAAGAAGAGGTTGTTGCACTTACCATTAATTTTTATCGCCGTAATTATATTGAGGGATTATTTTTAAGCTCTGGAATTTTTAAAAGCCCAGACCATACAATGGCTAGAATGGTCAGGATTGCAAAAACTTTACGAGAAAAGGAACGTTTTTATGGGTACATTCATTTAAAAACGATTCCAAAGGCATCAGATGAACTCATTAAAGAAGCGGGACTGTATGCGGATCGTTTAAGTATCAATATGGAAATTCCCACAGAAAGTGGCTTAAAACAATTAGCACCTGAGAAAAATCATCAAGATATGATTGCGCCAATGAAGACGGTTCGGGATGAAATTATTAGCTTAAATGATACCCGAAAACATATTCGAAGCACGCCACGTTATGCGCCAGCAGGACAAAGTACGCAATTTATTGTTGGAGCGACAAATGAAAATGATAGACAAATTATTCGATTAGCAGGGCGGTGCTATGATAAGTTGCAATTAAAGCGCGTATATTATTCTGGTTATGTTCCTATTTTGGCGGATAATCGTTTACCAGCGGTTGGGACAGAAGTGCCGCAGTTGCGTGAGCATCGATTGTATCAAGCAGACTGGTTAATGCGCTTTTATCAGTTTTCTCCTGATGAGATAGTTACTGCAGAAAATCCTTTTCTTGATTTAGATATTGACCCGAAATTGGCTTGGGCATTGCGTCATAGAGCTTTATTTCCTGTGTATATTCAATATGCCTCTAAAGAGATGCTACTTCGTGTCCCGGGGATTGGGCATAAAACGGTTCGAAAGATATTAAGTGCTAGACGTTCTCAGCGATTAACTTTGGAGCATTTGCAGAAAATGGGGGCAGCCGTTAATCGCGCACGTTTTTTTATTGTCGCAGCAGGGCATTTACCACCAAAAAATGCCTTAGATGATATTCATTTAAAGCAGCGTATCTTGCAAACAATGATGGGAAAAGCGAAAAACATAGCGCTTTCTCGACAACAACGATTATTTCGATGAAATCACCCTCAGTTATTTTACGTTATAGAGATGGCTTGGACGGTTTTTTAACCGCTGTTTTTATTGCGTATGAGGAAAAGCTTTTATATGCCCGAATGGCTGATGAAACAGCGCCCAACGATCTTTTTAGCCGAAACATTAGGGTGATGACTGACGAACAAAAAGCGAAAAGGGTTTGGAAAAAGCTCTCTCAGTTATGGAAAACAGAAGGGGTAAAATTGGTTTTAAAAGCTTTACTGGTTTCGGCACCAGAACGAGATGCTGTTTTATTCTCACTGATTAAATACACACTCGCAAATCCTAAGCAATGGGTATTAAATCATTATGCGCAAGATGAGGTTTTAATTATCCATCAATGGGCAAGGCGTGTGCAAAGAGAAGTTCATCGCATGAAAGCTTTTGTGCGTTTCTCCCAACTAGAGAATGGTTGTTTTTATGCATCGATTGCCCCTGATTTTCCTATCTTGCCGCTGATTGCTCCGTTTTTTGCTACACGGTTTGCAGATCAAATTTGGCTCATTGTGGATATATAGTCAAATCACTTATAATCCAATCTATCCAAAGCAGATATAAAGAACGACTTATAGTAGAATTATCAAAAACAAACTGAGCATATCCTATGACCTACTGCAGCCAATTCCGACAAAAAATTCTTAACGATATTGCTAATGGAGAAACTTGGCGCGCTGTTGCAAAGCGCTACAAGATCAGCAAATTCACCGTCTATAGCTG
>NZ_LWHB01000199.1 GCF_001889065.1 Suttonella ornithocola
AAAAAAAAAAATCTGCTTTGGTCAGCAGATTTATTAAGTTTTTTAAATTGAACAAATAGTTAATTAAAGAAATATAATTAAGTTAATGTGCTTCATCCCAATTATTGCCTATAGCTGCATCGACAATTAGAGGGACTTTTAATTGATAAGCATTTTGCATTTTATCAATGATTTGTTGGCGATATGATTCAGCTTTTTCAGCATGAACTTCAAAAACGAGTTCATCGTGGACTTGCATAATCAATTGACAATCGGGATGTTGAGAATAGGTATTGTCAATATCAATCATCGCCAGTTTAATGATATCTGCCGCTGAGCCTTGCATAGGGGCATTGATAGCGAGTCTTTCTGCTGCGTTACGGCGTTGTGGATTTTTGCTGTGAATATCTGGAATGTATAGCCTGCGTCCGAGAAGTGTTTCGACATAGCCTTTCTCGCGCGCGTTTTCGCGAGCAGTTTCCATGTATTCTCGAACTTTAGGATAACGTGCAAAGTAAAGTTCGATATATTCAGCAGCTTCACTGCGCGCAATGCCGAGTTGTCGCGCTAATCCAAAAGCGCTCATGCCATAGATGAGTCCAAAGTTAATGGCTTTGGCATTTCTACGATGATTGCGGTCAATATTGTCAGGGTCGCCGCCAAAGATTTCTGCTGCGGTGGCGGCATGAATATCTTTGCCTTGCTCAAAGGCTTTAACGAGTCCTTTATCATTGGATAGGTGTGCCATGATGCGTAATTCAATTTGAGAGTAGTCTGCGGCAAGGATTTTGTTGCTTTTTTCGGCGATAAAGGCTTGTCGGATGCGTCGTCCTTCTGCAGTGCGAATGGGAATGTTTTGTAGGTTAGGGTCTGAGGAGGAGAGGCGGCCCGTGCTGGTAATGGCTTGATGATAGCTGGTGTGGATGCGTCCTGTGTGTGGGTTGATGAGTTCGGGAAGTTTGTCGGTATAGGTGGATTTTAGTTTCGCAAGGCTGCGGTGTTCTAAGATGATTTTAGGGAGTTCTGCTTGGTGAGTTTTAGCAAGCGTTTCTAAAGTGTCTTCATTTGTGCTCGGTTGCCCTTTTGGGGTTTTGTTGATGATAGGTAGTTTGAGTTTATCAAAAAGGATTTCTTGTAATTGTTTTGGGGAACTAAGATTGAAGGTTTCTCCAGCAAGTTCGTATGCTTGTTGCTCTAGATGAGCGAGAGTGGTTTCAATTTCTTGGCTTTGTTTGGCAAGCTGTTTGGCGTCAATTTTAACACCTTGATGTTCCATGTGATAAAGGACGGTGGAAACGGGGATTTCTATGTTTTTGTAAAGGTGTTCTAGCGTGGGATGTTCCGCTAAGCGGTCAGCGAAGTATTCGCGTAATTGCAAGGTGATGTCGGCATCTTCACAGGCATATTGGCTGGCTGTGGAGAGTTCAATTTGGTCAAAGGTGAGTTGTTTAGCGCCTTTTCCCGCAATGTCTTCAAAAGTGGTGGTGGTTTGGTTGAGATAGTAGTCTGCAAGCGCATCCATATTGTGTCGCGTTGCTGTGCTGTTGTAGCAATAGCTCATGAGCATGGTGTCTTCAATATGTCCGCGTAATTCAATGCCGTGTCTGGCAAGAATGTGTCTGTCGTATTTGAGGTGTTGTCCGATTTTGGTGATTTTTTCGTTTTCGAGTATGGGACGTAGTGCATCAAGGGTTTCTTGATAGGGGAGGTTTTGGGTGAGTTGATGTGCTAGCGGTAGGTAGTAGGCTTCTCCAGAGGTTGGTGCAATACTGATGCCAACTAATTTAGCAGTCATGTAGTCTAAGCTATTGGTTTCGGTATCAATGGCAAATCCGGGAAGGGTGGTAAGTTTTTCAATGAGAGCGTTTAGGGTATCTTTGGAGGTAATGGTTTGATAATTTTTTATTTCTGGCGCAATTTTTGAAGTGAGAGCTTGCGGTGCAAGAAGATATTGGGCTTTGATGCTATTGAGTTCATATTCATCGCATAAATGCGTCAATTTTGCAGGATTTTGTGGATGTAAGGCAAGGTCAGATATCTGTGTTGCTATGGGTAGGTCGCAGTTTATGGTTGCAAGTTCTCGTGAGAGGCGTAGTTGGTCAAGGTTGCTGCGTAGATTGTCTCCAATTTTTCCCGTGATTTTGGTCGCGTTGTGGATGAGATTGTCAATATTGTGATATTGAGCCAGCCATTTCGCTGCTGTTTTTGGTCCTACTTTATCAATTCCGGGAATGTTATCTGAGGTGTCGCCAACAAGCGCCAAGAAGTCTATGACTTGTTCGGCAGAGAGTTGGTCGACTTTAAAGCGTTTAGCAACGTCTTGGGCGGTGGTGGCTTCGTTTTTCATAGTGTCAATCAGGCTAATGTCGGCATGAGTGAGTAGTTGTGCCATGTCTTTATCGCCACTAGAGATGAGAACTTGGTAGTTTTCAGAGAGCGCTCGTTTAGCAAGCGTGCCGATAACGTCATCTGCTTCTACGCCTTGTTCAATAATAAGTGGAAATCCTAGCGCTTTAATTAAAGCATGAAGTGGCTCAATTTGTATTCGCAAGTCGTCAGGCATTGGCGGGCGATTTGCTTTATAACTGGGATAACGTTCGTGCCGAAAGGTTTTGCCTTTTGCATCAAAGATAACGCCGAAATAAGCTGGTTGGTAGTCATCGTATAACTTGGCTAGCATTTTAATGACACCGTGTAGCGCACCTGTCGGGTGCCCCGCTTTGTTAGTGAGTGGCGGTAGCCCATGAAATGCTCTGAATAGATAAGATGAGCCGTCTACAAGTACGACTAGGCGGGTGGTGTCTAGCATAATTCTCTCCAGTTGAATGCAGGTATTGTAAAAGTCAAAAGAGGGTTGTCAATGCTATAAAATTGATTTTTATATTGTGATTTATAGTAAAAATGGCAAAATAAATCTTTTTTCATTTTCAGAGGGACATCGATGCAAGGATTCATAAGAGCAGTTGATGGCATAACGGCATTTGTCGGGAAAACGATTTCATGGCTAACATTAGCGATGGTTTTAATCACTACTTATTTGGTTGTTATGCGGTATGTTTTTCGAGTTAATTCTATCGCATTGCAAGAAGTTGTAATGTATATGCATGCAGCAGTTTTTATGTTGGGCGCAGCATGGGCATTGCAAACGAATGCGCATGTTCGGGTAGATATTTTTTATCGTAAATTTTCAGCACAAAAAAAAGCAGTCGCAGATATCATTGGAACGGTTTTTTTTCTATTACCATTTGCGGTATTAGTCGGGTATTACGGCTATAAATATGCTTCTGGCTCTTGGGCGCAACATGAAGGCTCTCCACAAGCAGGTGGCTTGCCTTATGTTTATCTATTGAAGTCTTTATTACCTGCTTTTGCGGGGCTGATACTAATACAAGGTATTGCAGAGTTATTGAGAAATATCCTAATTCTATCAGGTAAGATGATTTTACCGGAGGAAGAATAATGGAGTGGATGGCGTTATTGATGTTTTTGGCACTTTGTGTCGTTTTACTAATGGGCTACTCAGTAGCCATGTCTTTGGCTGGGGTTGCGTTAATTTTTGCCGGAATTGGCGCTTTAGTGGGAGCAAATATTGGTACGTTACCAATGATTATTAGCCGCTTATACGGCATTATGACCAATGAATCCTTAATTGCTGTGCCAACGTTTGTTTTTATGGGCTTAACCATGCAAAAAGCTAAAATAGCAGAGGATTTGTTAGACACAATGACATTGCTATTTGGCGGTATTCGTGGGGGGTTAGCTTTTACGGTGACTATTGTTGGTGCATTATTAGCTGCTGCAACGGGTATCGTAGGCGCGACAGTTGTTACAATGGGGTTGTTATCTTTGCCTGTGATGTTAAAACGAGGATATAGCCCGTCGTTGGCATGTGGCGTTATTAGTGCATCTGGTACGCTTGGACAAATTGTACCTCCATCTATTGTTCTAATTCTTTTAGGGGATGTTGTTGGCAATGCATATAGCGAAGCTCAAATGTCAATGGGAAATTTTGCCCCAGATACCGTTTCAGTAAATGATTTATTTGCAGCTGCAATTGTTCCGGGATTAGGTATTGTTGGGTTGTATTTATTATATCTGGTGATTAGAGCATTTGTTACTCCAGATGCAATGCCGCTGCCAAGTAAGGAAGAGCGTACAGCAATGCGTGGAGAGCGTTTTTATCTACGATTGCTATTTGTACTCGTCCCTCCTTTATTGCTTATTTTATGTGTATTGGGTTCTATTCTATTAGGATTTGCAACACCAACAGAAGCAGCTAGTATTGGTGCCTTTGGTGCTTTGGTGTTATCTCTAATTCGATATTTTATTGATAAAAAGAAAGGTATCGCAACTTCTTTAAGATGGCTTATTGATGTGCCTAGGGAAACGCTACAAATTAGTGCAATGGTCTTTTTCATTATGATGGGTGCTTCTTTGTTTTCATTGGTCTTTAGGGCTTTTAATGGAGATATTTATATTGAGCATTTAATGACGCAAATTCCGGGCGGTGTATTTGGTATCATGCTAACAGTAATGATTATCATGTTTTTACTAGGATTTATGTTAGATTATTTTGAAATCGTTTTTGTTATTGTTCCAATCATTGCACCAATACTCTTTAAAATGGATGTTGATCCTATTTGGTTCTCAATCATGGTAGCGATTAACTTACAAACCAGCTTCCTAACGCCACCATTTGGATTTGCTTTATTCTTTTTGCGTGGAGTAGCACCTCAAAGTGTTCCAACCTCTGCAATTTATAAAGGAGCGATACCTTTTATCTTTTTACAAATGTTAATGTTGATATTATTGGCATTTTTCCCACAAATAGTACATTGGGTATCGCTAGGTTAAATATGAAAAAGCGCATTTTAAGAAAAAGTGAAATTAAAGCTTGACGTATTAGAAATAAATACTTAAAATGCGCGCTCTTGATTGATTCGGAGTATAGCGCAGTCTGGTAGCGCATCTGGTTTGGGACCAGGGGGTCGGGGGTTCGAATCCCTCTACTCCGACCAACAATCAAAGCAAATTTAAATGCTTTATCCTTCAGTGCCCGTAGCTCAACTGGATAGAGCAACGGCCTTCTAAGCCGTAGGTTGCAGGTTCGAACCCTGCCGGGTGCGCCACAACCGTTATTGATATGGTGGATATAGTTCAGTTGGTTAGAACGCTGGATTGTGATTCCGGAGGTCGTGGGTTCGAGTCCCATTATCCACCCCATTAAAAGTCCAAATTTTTGGTCAGGCTTTTTAATTTTAAAAGCTACATAATTTGAAAGCTATATAAAAGGTTTCGGTAAGAGTTTGAAAAATATGCTCATCAAACTCAGCTATAATTAATATAATGGAGGAGTAGATCAAACGCCTTATAAGTGATTTACCAGCTATTTTAGAAAAATAGTAAGTCTTTTGAAATTCACCTAAGCCTTTGCCTAAAGTGACTATTATCACCCTCAATATCCGTAGTACTAATATTGCTTACCTAGCTTTTTAAAGTTACCATAAGCTGTTAAGAAGTTATCTCAATCATCACAACAAATACAACCAAAACGCATTCCTAATTCCTCAAGTTTGGCTCTCAGGTGTTTAGTTATCTTTAAATTGCGTTTATCCCATACAAAAGCCACTATAGTTAAAGGCTAATAAAAGAGTCACAGAAATTAGATTGCTATTCCGGTAATAGTATGTGTGCTTATTTTATTCATCTATCTTAACACTGTAACTATTCTGAGACCTTTGCAAAAAAAACCAAAATCCTTAACATTTTGGCTGCTATCGAAGAGAAAGGGAGCAATGATGAGCCGTTTTTTTCAGCATAGCGTCGAAAGCATGATATAGTCAATTAAATCCAGAATAGGACAAAAGAGCATCCCAAAAGACATCAAAATTAGATAAAACTTTACGTAAATACTTTTTAAGATTGCCCCACTGCTTTTCGATTAGATTTAACTCTGGCGAATAAGGTGATAAAGGCAAAACAACGTGACCAAATTTTTCGGCTAACGCTTTTAGAACCTTCATTCGATGAAATCGAGCATTATCCATAATAATCACTGATTTAAAAC
>NZ_LWHB01000002.1 GCF_001889065.1 Suttonella ornithocola
TTTGATAAGACGTAAACTTCTGCCTCAAAACGTGTATGAGGAGTAATAGTACCTGGCTTAGCCAATACTTGTCCACGCTCTACATCTTCACGCTTGGTTCCACGAAGAAGCACACCTACGTTATCCCCTGCTTGACCTTGATCAAGCAACTTACGGAACATTTCAACACCAGTACAGGTCGTTTTTGTCGTTGGACGCAAGCCTACAATTTCAAGCTCATCACCAACTTTAACAATACCACGCTCAACACGTCCAGTAACCACAGTACCACGTCCCGAAATTGAGAATACATCTTCAATTGGCATCAAGAATGGCTTGTCAATATCACGCTCTGGTTCTGGAATATATGAATCTAATGCATCAACTAATTTTTCAATTGAGGGTACACCAATATCAGAAGTATCACCTTCTAAAGCTTTAAGAGCTGAACCAATGATAATTGGGGTATCATCACCCGGGAAGTCATAGTCCGATAGTAGTTCGCGAACTTCCATTTCAACCAATTCTAATAGCTCTGCATCGTCAACCATATCCGCTTTATTTAGGTAAACCACAATGTAAGGGACACCCACTTGGCGTGATAATAAGATATGCTCGCGGGTTTGCGGCATTGGACCATCAGCAGCTGAACAAACTAGAATAGCTCCGTCCATTTGCGCTGCACCTGTGATCATGTTTTTAACATAGTCAGCGTGTCCTGGGCAGTCTACATGTGCATAGTGACGTAATGGTGATTCATATTCAACGTGAGCAGTTGAGATGGTAATTCCACGAGCACGCTCTTCTGGTGCGCCGTCAATTTGATCATAGGCTGAAAAATTTCCACCAAAACGATCCGCTCCAACCTTAGTCAAAGCAGCTGTTAGCGTTGTTTTACCGTGATCAACGTGACCAATAGTCCCAACGTTTACATGCGGCTTACTGCGTTCAAACTTTTCTTTAGACATAATTTCACTCCAAAATATTAAGATTTGTTTTTAATAACTTCTTCGACAACATTATTCGGCGCTTCATTATAGCAGTCGAATTCCATAGAATAATTAGCACGACCTTGGCTTAATGAGCGTAAAGAGGTAGCATAACCAAACATATTAGCTAGCGGCACCTGAGCACGAATAATTTTACCAGTAGCTTCGTCATCCATACCTTGAACCAATCCACGACGACTATTCAAATCGCCAATAACATCGCCCATATATTCTTCTGGTGTAGAAACTTCCACTTTCATCATAGGCTCAAGCAGAACCGGCTTCGCTTTACGTGCACCTTGCTTAAAACCTTCCGCACCCGCTAACTTAAATGCCATTTCAGATGAGTCAACTTCATGATAAGAGCCATCAAATAAGGTGACTTTGACATCAACCATTGGATATCCAGCAAGAACACCATTTTGCATTTGTTCTTGAACACCTTTGTCAACTGCTGGAATATACTCTTTTGGAACTACACCACCGACAATTTCAGACACAAACTCGTAACCAAAACCTGGTTCTTGAGGTTCGATACGTAACCATACATGACCAAACTGTCCACGACCACCAGACTGACGGACAAATTTTCCTTCTTGTTCAACAGATTCACGAATCGTTTCGCGATAAGCTACTTGAGGCGCCCCAACATTAGCTTCTACTTTAAATTCGCGCTTCATACGATCAACAATAATTTCTAGATGAAGTTCACCCATACCAGAAATAATTGTTTGTCCGGTTTCTTCATCTGTATGAACTCGGAAAGATGGATCTTCTTGCGCTAGCTTACCAAGCGCCATTCCCATTTTTTCTTGGTCAGATTTAGTTTTTGGTTCAACAGCAACAGAGATAACTGGCTCCGGGAACTCCATACGCTCAAGAATAATTGGCTTGCTGATATCACAAAGCGTTTCACCCGTAATCACATCTTTCAACCCAATACATGCTGCGATATCGCCTGCATACACTTCTTTAATTTCTTCTCTTGAGTTTGCATGCATTTGAACGATACGCCCTACTCGCTCTTTTTTATCTTTTACAGAGTTTAGGACTGTTGAGCCTGCTTCCAAGACACCTGAATAACAACGAACAAATGTTAAGGTACCAACAAAAGGATCTGTTGCAATTTTAAATGCCAACGCTGCGAATGGTGCATTATCTGAAGATTCCCTTGTTTCAGTTTCTTCAGTATAAGGAACAACTCCCTGAATCGCAGGAACTTCAGTAGGACTAGGTAGCAACTCAATAACTTTATCCAACATTGCTTGCACGCCTTTATTCTTAAAGGAAGAACCACAAAGAACCGGAACGATCTCATTATTAATTGTACGTTCTCTTAGTCCAGCAATAATTTCTGCTTCGCTAAGCTCTCCACCTTCAAGATATTTATTCATTAATTCTTCGTTTGCTTCTGCCGCTGCCTCTACAAGCTCTTCACGCAAAGTCTCAGCCTGCTCAAGTAGTTCAGCTGGAACATCGGCATACTCAAAGGTCATACCATTATTTTCCTCATTCCAAATAATCTCTTTCATTTTAATGAGGTCAACTACACCTTTAAAATTCTCTTCAGCACCGACAGGAATCTGTAATGGAACAGCTACTGTATTCAAACGCTCACGCATTTGCTCAACAACACGCATAAAATTGGCGCCTGTACGATCCATTTTATTGACATATGCAATACGTGGAACACGATATTTATTTGCTTGACGCCATACGGTTTCAGTTTGTGGCTGAACACCACCTACAGAACACAATACCAAACAAGCACCATCAAGAACACGTAAAGAGCGCTCTACTTCAATTGTAAAGTCTACGTGCCCTGGAGTATCAATAATATTAATACGATGCTTGTCAAATTGCCCAGCCATACCTTGCCAAAAGCAAGTAGTCGCAGCAGAAGTGATCGTAATACCACGCTCCTGCTCTTGTTCCATCCAGTCCATCGTGGCCGCACCATCATGAACTTCACCTATTTTATGAGACATACCTGTATAAAACAGAATACGTTCGGTTGTTGTCGTTTTTCCTGCATCAATATGCGCCATGATGCCTAGATTGCGATATTTATCAATTTTGGTTTCGCGAGCCACGAGTTTTCTCCTGAGATAATTTCAATTGCCTTACCAACGGAAGTGAGCAAATGCTTTGTTTGCTTCTGCCATACGATGTGTATCATCACGCTTTTTCACTGCAGCGCCACGCTCTTCGATTGCTTCGACAAATTCATATGCTAAACGTTCTGCCATTGATTTCTCATTTCTATTTCTAGCTGCATCAATAAGCCAACGCATTGCTAATGCATTTTGGCGAACAGGTCTTACTTCTACTGGCACTTGATAAGTCGCTCCACCTACACGACGAGACTTAACTTCTACTGCTGGTCTAACTTTTTCTAAAGCTTCTTCTAATACTTGAATAGGCTCCAATTGTTTCTTCTCAGCTGCCGTTTGCAATGCTTGATATACGACTTTTTCTGCAACAGATTTTTTGCCATCAACCATCAACATATTTACAAACTTTGCCACAATTACATTACCAAATTTTGGATCAGGTAAAATTTGACGAATAGGGGCACGCACTCTTCTTGACATATTTTTTCCCTAAAAAATTAAGACTTAGGACGCTTAGTGCCGTATTTTGAACGACCTTGTTTGCGATCCTTAACACCTGCTGTATCTAAAGCACCACGAACCACGTGATAACGCACTCCTGGTAAATCTTTAACACGTCCGCCTCGAATAAGCACTAAACTGTGCTCTTGTAAGTTATGACCTTCACCGCCAATATAGGCAGTTACTTCGTACTTGTTTGTTAAACGCGTACGTGCAACTTTACGCATGGCCGAGTTCGGCTTTTTAGGTGTTGTTGTATAAACACGGGTACAAACACCGCGTTTTTGAGGACATCCCTGTAATGCAGGGACGTTATTTTTTTCGACCTGTTTGACACGCGGCTTGCGCACCAATTGGTTAATAGTCGCCATATTTTCTCCAAACCTTTAATTTCAATATATTAAGTATAAGCGAAACCACGCCAAAGGTAAGCGATGGTAACGCCATTTCTTTTCACTGTCAAGGTTATGCTTCAGAATCACTAGGAATATTTTCTTCTATAGAGTTTTCTTCCGCTGTTTTTGATAGATTAGTTGTTTCTTCAACCAATGCTCTCAATTGATCGTCCGCACTTCTTTGCTCTCGACGATGTTGGTGATAAGCCAAACCTGTTCCTGCTGGAATTAGACGTCCAACAATGACATTTTCTTTTAATCCACGCAAATCATCTGCCTGCCCAACAACAGCTGCTTCTGTCAATACTCTTGTCGTTTCTTGGAAAGAAGCTGCTGATACAAAGGATTCTGTCGCTAAAGATGCTTTTGTGATTCCCATTAATACAGGCTCATAGCGAACAGGCAATTTTCCTTGTGCTTCTAAACGATCATTCTCTTCCAACACGCGAGATAGCTCTATTTGCTCACCTGCAATTAAATTAGATTCGCCAGCATCAACAATAATAACTTTTCTAAGCATCTGACGCACAATTACTTCAATATGCTTATCATTAATTTTTACCCCTTGCAAACGGTAAACGTTCTGTATTTCCCGAACAATATGGTCGTTTAGCTCATGTACACCTCGGAGTCTTAAGATATCTTGTGGACTAGGTTCACCGTCTGCCAAGATTTCACCTTTTTTAACTTGCTCACCTTCGAAAACATTAAGGCGACGCCATTTAGGAATTAAAATCTCAAACGACTCACCATTTTCTCCAGTTATAACCAAACGTTGCTTTCCTTTAGTTTCTTTACCAAAGGAAACAACGCCTGTCATTTCAGCAAGAATTGCAGGATCTTTTGGCTTACGTGCTTCAAACAAATCTGCTACCCGCGGCAAACCACCAGTAATATCACCAGTTTTACCAGATGCTTGCGGCATCCTAGCTAATACATCCCCTACTTTTACTTCGGCGCCATCTGTTAGGTTAACAATTGCTCCTGCTGGTAAGAAATAGTTTACTGGAATATCAGATCCTGCTTGGGTAACTGGTTCTCCTTTCTCATCTAATAATTGAATAAGAGGACGTTTATCTTTGGCCGAAGTAGGTCTTTGTGCATTTTCCATAACAGTTAGTACAGTCAAACCTGTTTCTGCATCGGAAGAAGATTGAACGGTAATTCCATCTTCAAAGTCATAGAATGCTGCTTTACCAGCCACTTCAGCAATAATTGGATGCGTATGTGGATCCCATACCGCTAAGGTTTCACCCTGCTTAACTACTGCACCATCTGTCACGTTTAGAACTGCACCATAAGGCAATTTATATCTTTCACGCTCATGACCATTTTTATCAATAATTGATAATTCACCACTACGTGAGACAGCAACCAATTTTCCTTCACTATTGGTAATCGTTTTTATATTTGATAAGCGAGCATGCCCATTGGTTTTAACCTCGACGCTACCAATAGAAACAGCGCTTTGTGCAGCGCCACCAATATGGAAAGTACGCATGGTTAACTGTGTTCCTGGTTCACCGATAGATTGCGCTGCAATGACCCCAACAGCTTCACCAACATTAACCTTATGACCTCTCGCCAAATCACGACCATAGCACTGTGAACATACACCATGACGCGATTCACAGGTAATAACCGAGCGAACAGTCACTCTATCCACGCCAGCTTTTTCTAAAATTTGAATTTGTGGTTCTTCTAGCAAAGTACCTGCCGCTAAAGCAATTTCTCCATTAGAGTCAATGACAGGTTCTGCTAATACTCGACCGAGTACTCTCTCAGCAAGAGGAACAACAACATCCCCACCTTCAACTACTGCTTGAATTTCTATACCTTTAGAAGTTCCACAATCTTCTTCTGTAATAACAACATCTTGAGAAACATCTACAAGCCTTCTCGTTAAATAACCTGAGTTTGCTGTTTTTAACGCCGTATCTGCAAGCCCTTTACGCGCACCATGGGTAGATATAAAGTATTGAAGAACGTTTAATCCTTCACGGAAGTTTGCTGTAATTGGCGTTTCAATGATAGAGCCATCTGGCTTCGCCATCAATCCACGCATTCCTGCTAACTGTCGAATTTGTGCAGCAGAACCCCTTGCGCCTGAATCCGCCATCATAAAGACCGAGTTAAACGAATCTTGTTCAACTTCTTG
>NZ_LWHB01000020.1 GCF_001889065.1 Suttonella ornithocola
CACAAACAGCCAACCTCAGTATGGCAAAAAGAGCTAACGCTGCATGCAAGTTAGAGACATTTAGCTATATTTACTACTAGAGCTGCTTGGTATGGTTTTTAAACAGTTCACTTTTTAGCTGATTGCACTATAGCAGGGCTCCCAAAAAATGCATACCGCACTTAGAGATAGAATGCTGTTTGTAAAGTGTATACTTAAGTTATGCGTTGTATGCATTTTTTGGGAAGTTGGCTATATATGCCTAAAATAGTTCTGAATTCAAATGTTGTAAAATAGTAGGTAATTATTTAATCCGCTATAAGTATCTATCACGAACAATATGTCTTTTTCACCACTCTCTATAAATCCTACTTTGCTCAGAACTCTCCCCATTCTGTTTTATAACGGCTGGGGAATGGATGAAAACGTCATCGCTCATCTACAAGACCGACAAGTCATTTACGTACAAAATTATCCGCAAAATCCCCTCGAATTAAATAGCCCTCATATACTCATTGCTTGGTCAATGGGCGTATGGGCAGCCAATCCATTATTGGCGCAACGTCATTACCTACCACTAACCATTGCCATCAATGGTACACCGTGGGGCATTCATTCTGAAAAAGGCATGCCACCAAGACTTTTTCAAGCAACAGCAGCACGATACCAAGAAAAAAGCCAAGCCATCCTATACCAAAAATTATTTGGCACAATAAAAGGAGATTTTCTTCCACATCGAAGTATTCCCGATCAACAGCAAGAACTTTTCCGACTACTTGAAATTGTCCCTCAACATCCTCCGATGGATTACCATTGGGATATTGCGATAATTAGCACTAACGATAAAATTTATCCCACTGATAATCAAAAAAACCATTGGAAAGGAACGCAGACGACTATTTGTCCTCTCAATACGCCTCACTATCCTTTTGCCAATTTTCATCATTGGACAGAATTTTTCGACTATCTGATAACCGCTTAAATGCTTAATCCCCAAAGAAGCTTTGCAGCTGCCCAAGCGCATTATCCGAAATACGCAACTGATCAACTCCGACTCGCTCAACAATTGGCACAAGCCATCACCAAATACTGCACCCATCCAATAGAAAACATTTTTGAAGTCGGATGTGGCACTGGCGCATTAAGCCAAGCGCTATATCAACACCCATTCCCGTATGCCGCTCGCTATTATGTGAACGACCTAAACCCTATCATAGCTTTTCCTGTTCCAGCTAAACAGCGATTAACTTCTATTGGTGATATCCGCTGCTGTCCACTTCCAACACCCCTTCAAATGATTACGAGTAGTAGTGCTTTACAATGGTTAGAACAGACCCTGTTTTCTGAACTTTCTCGGTTTATTTCTCACTTATCAGAAAAAGGATATTTAGCCATTAGCCTATATATTGATAAACATTATCAAGAGTTAGCACAATACGGAATTGGGCTAAAATATCATACAACAGAAAAAATTCTTCATTATTTACAACAAGCAGGAACGCTTTTATGGTTTAAAGAGCAGTACCACTGTGAATATTTTGCTTCTCCAAATGCCGTGTTAACGCATTGTCGAGCGACAGGCGTAAACGCATTTACTGCTTCACTAGGCGATATACGACACTTACTTAAAAGCTATCCAAAAACACAGCAAGGATACCCGCTAACACACCATAGCCTTAGCATCATCATCCAAAAATAAAACCAGCGTTTTATAGCCGACCTGTTTCGCGCAAATATTTGACTAACTCATCTGTAAACACAGCATATCCTTGCGCATTAGGATGGACTTGATCTGAGCGCCATTCAGATTTTTTCAAAACCTTACTCCAAGCTTCTGCAAACAAAGGCACCTTCTCTTTTTCAGCAATCTGCTGATATAACTCATGGTCACTTGGAAAACCTAATAAAGAGCTGCTACTTAAAGACGGAATGCCTACCAATAATACTTCCGCATTTGCCGCTCGGCTCTCTTGAATCATTTGCTCAATATTACGGCGAGTACCCTGTGGATTTTGGTGTCGGAGAAAATCATTCCCTCCAATACTAATGATGACAAATTTAGGATGATATTCTTCTAATAAAGCGGGTAATCTTGCTAATGCTTGGGCGCTAGTATCACCACTTAAGCCACCATTAACGACTTCCCAACCAGAAATCTCTGCAAGACGATGAGGATAAGACGTTTCTGGCGTAGCGCCATATCCAAATGTCAATGAATCGCCTAACGCTAGTACAACGGTTCCTGCAGGTAAATATGCTTGCTTAGAAGATTTATGACAAGCACTAATCAATACACTAAAAACAATAAGCAAGGAACAATAACAAACTTTTTTAAACATTTTTCTGAAAAAAAATTCTACATTTAATGAGAAGATTGACTCAAAGATGATAAGTTGACTGACTCTAAAAGTTTCTCTGCAAACGGTTGATGAGAAGTTAACAACAAAGCTCCACCATTCCTTAAATGCGCTGAACACCGCTCAGCCAGTATTTCTACAGTAGCAACATCTAGTGCTGTTAGTGGTTCATCTAATAGCCAAACTGGTGGGCACATGAGCCATAATCGTGCTAGTTGGACTCGACGTTGCTGTCCAGCTGAAAGATAACGAACTTGTCGCTTTTTTAATTCGATAATGCCCATTTTTTCTAGGGCATTAGGTAACGCTCTTTGAATATCTTTTGATGACATTCCATGATATAAGCGTGCCGCAAAAATAATATTTTCTTCTACCGTTAATAATGGATGAATACCTGCCTTGTGGCCCAAATATAATAAGGGCGTTTCGCGCTCAACCTTTCCCGATGTTGGTAACAATACACCAGCTAAAATTTGCAATAATGTCGTTTTTCCACTGCCATTTTCACCCAATAGGTGTATGCCTTGACCTTTAAATAACGATAAAGATAGACGACGAAAAATCACCTGTTGATTTCTCATCATCGTCAAAGACTGAGCTGATAATAACGCGCTCACTTCAGTCATGTGTAAAAGGATTTCGATGAATATTGCGTAACTGCCGACGCTCTCGCTTATCTGGTCTTGCTGTTGGAAAGCTCACCAATGCATTAGCCAATTTTCTTTGTTCAGCTAACCTTTCTCGACGTTCAATACTTTGAGCGGTTTCTTGATAAAATGTGCTAGCAAGTTTTGCAGATACTCGACGAATCGCTAATTGCTTAACAATTACTTCAAATTGCTGTTCTACTGTTTTCTGAATTTCTAAATAATCTCCTACAGCTAACTGTTGAGCAGGTTTTGCGCGCATTTGATTAACAATTACCCGTCCATTTTTAATCGCACTAATTGCTAATGCACGCGTTTTATAAAAACGTGCGGCAACTAACCATTGATCTAAGCGGCAAGCATCAATATTTGTTTCCATCATTCTCAGTGACATATCCTGATGAAGTTTTTTCTGGAAGATTGATATTTAATGCTAAAACATCCATATCCCCTTCTTTACTGATAATTGCTTCAATATCTTCTGGACAAATAGCAATATACTTTTGTACGACTTCTAAAATTTCTTGCTTCATTGCTTCCATAAACGGTGGCTGTTCATTTCTATGAGATACTCTGCTATCTCTTTGATGAGCAACAATGATTTGCAAGCGTTCTTTAGCAATTTTGGCTGATGGCGCTGGTTTTTTGAATAAATCAAAAATGCTCATTTTAGCCCCCAAACAATTTGCCAAGCAAACCTTTACGGCGTACTTCCAAAAAGCGATGTGGCAAATCGTTTCCTAATAAACGCTCTACTAAATCTGCATAAGCCTGTCCAGCTCTACTCTCACTTGCTAGAATCACAGGTTGTCCTTGGTTAGAAGCTGTTAATACGGATTGAGATTCTGGAATAACGCCTAGTAATTTAATGGATAAAATTTCAATCACATCTTCAACAGAAAGCATTTCTCCAATTTTAACGCGCTCTGGATTATAGCGTGTAATCACCAAATGCTCTTTAACAGGCTCTAACCCTAGCTCTGCACGACGAGATTTACTCGCTAAAATACCTAAAATTCTATCGGAATCACGAACAGAAGAGACTTCAGGATTAGTCGTGATAATGGCCTCATCTGCAAAATAGAGTGCCATCAATGCCCCTCTTTCAATCCCAGCCGGACTATCACAAATAATGTACTCAAACCCCATTGCTTTCAGGTCATTGATGACTTTTTCCACACCTTCAGCCGTTAACGCATCTTTATCACGCGTTTGCGAAGCCGGCAAAATATAAAGATCTTGAACAGTTTTATCTCTAATAAGAGCTTGATTAAGCGTTGCTTCATTATTAATAACATTCACAAAGTCATAAACGACACGTCGCTCAACGCCCATGATGAGATCCAAATTACGCAAACCCACATCAAAATCAATGACTACCGTTTTATGTCCCTTCAATGCTAATCCTGTAGCAAGACTGGCACTGGTAGTTGTTTTCCCAACACCACCTTTACCAGAGGTGACAACAATCACTTTTGACATATTTTGAATCTCTCTTTTATAGCAAAAAAATTATTATAACGATATCAACAAAAAGTGTCATAAGCTTTTAGATTAACCTCAACACTTGTCTAAGCATATCTTATAAAATAAAACCGTAAAATTTTATCCTAACCCACTGATTTAAACATTTTCACCATTAGATAACGCTTCTTCAGACAAAGCCATATCTAAGCTACTAACTAAGCGCCCACTAATTTCATTGACCAAAGCAACTTCTTTCGCAAAAATTTGTTGCTCTTGTAGTAAATCAAAAGTCATTTGTAATCCGCCCATAATCAGCAAACGCTCTAAAGGAAGGCGGGGATTTTCACGGCGCAATTCTTGTAAGTGAGTATTAAGCTTATCTGCCGCTTCAATTAAAAGATTTCGTTCATGTGGTTCGCACATTAGCGGATAGCTGTTCTCTAGAATTTGCAAAGTAATTTTCATTTTCTGCTTACTCATTATCTATCCCTCTAATTCTAGCAATCATGGCTTCTTTAATCGTTTTTTCCTGTTGCAGTTCGGCATGCAACGTATCAAGCTGATGACGCCACGCTTGTTCTTTTTCTTCCAAATTTTGGCGATATTCCATCGCCTGCGACTGAATTTTTTCTTCTAATTGCAAGCGTTCGCTGTCATAGCGCGTTTGCCATTGCGCTTCTAACTCAGAAAGCGCTGCTTGATGCGCTAATAATTTTTCTTCAATTAACTGCTGATGCGACTCAAGCGATTGCTGATGCGTTAACTCTAAGCGATTATATTTTTCTTGTAACGCAGCAAAATCTTTTTGCAAACGTCGCCAAGCTTTCAACACAGCGCTGCTCTGTTTTTCTACACGCTTTAACTCGTCAATATGCAGGCGTTCTACGGATTTCATATGCTTCCTGTGATGAATAAAAAATAAATTAAAAGGAATAACCGTGCAATATAGACCGTTTATTCCTATTTTCAAAATTTTCTTTTTTTACATCCTTGTAAAAATATAACGGTTATTAAGCCAATTTTAAGCTTTCAGCTTTATCGGTTTTCTCCCAAGTAAACTCAGGAAGTTCACGACCAAAATGACCATAAGTAGCGGTTTGCTGATAAATTGGGCGAACCAAATCTAACATCTCAATAATGCCATAAGGTGTTAAATCAAAAACTTCTCGTACGCGCTGAACAATCTGTTCATCGGGAATAGTCCCTGTACCAAAAGTATTCACCATGATTGAAGTTGGCTCTGCAACCCCAATGGCATAAGACACTTGCACTTCACAACGCTTTGCTAATCCAGCGGCAACAATATTTTTTGCCACATAACGTCCAGCATAAGCCGCACTTCTATCCACCTTGCTCGGATCTTTTCCTGAAAAGGCGCCGCCGCCATGATGCGCCGCACCGCCATAGGTATCCACGATAATTTTTCTACCTGTTAGCCCACAATCGCCAACCGGTCCACCAGTGACAAAATTGCCCGTCGGGTTGATATGAAATTTCGTTTGATTATCTAGCCATTCAGCTGGCAGTACTTTATCAATAATCAATTCACGGACGGCTTCACGTAAATCTTTTTGGCTAATATCGGGATCATGCTGAGTAGATAATACAACCGCATCTATGCCACTAATCACACCATTTTTGTAACGGAAAGTGATTTGGCTTTTTGCATCTGGACGTAGCCATGGCAACACTTTATCTTTACGTACTTGTGTTTGACGCTCAACCAAACGATGAGCATAAGTGATTGGCGCAGGCATTAGCGTATCGGTTTCATCACAGGCATAGCCAAACATAAGCCCCTGATCACCGGCACCTTGCTGACGTTTTTCTTCTCTATCTACCCCTTGCGCAATATCAGAAGATTGTTTTCCAATGGCATTTAAAACCGCACAAGTTGCGCCATCAAATCCGACATCCGAGCTGTTATAACCAATATTAACGATTGTCTGGCGAACAATATCTTCTAAATCCACCCATGCACTGGTTGATACCTCACCAGCGACCAATACCATACCCGTTTTAATCAGCGTTTCGCAGGCAACACGCGCATTTTTATCTTGCTCTAAGATAGCATCTAATACCGCATCAGAGATTTGATCAGCAATTTTATCTGGATGACCTTCGGAAACGGATTCTGAAGTAAATAAATAATGACTCATAAAGCATCCTTTTCAATGAGAAATTTCTCTTGTAATTTTTTTAGCATCTGCGTATTCGGTTCAGGAAACTGATAACGGCTTAATTCCGCTATGGATACCCATTTCCAACGCTGATTTTCCAAACCTTTTGGCGAATAGCGCAAATTGGTTTGTGCCAATAAAAACGTTAAGTTGACCTCTTGTGCCCGACTACCACAATAAAATACTTGCCAATGCTCTTCGGCAGTATCAATTCCAAGTTCTTCTTGAAATTCGCGCACCAATGCGTCAACGGCACTTTCACCAGTTTCAATTTTACCGCCGGGAAACTCCCAATAGCCGGCATAAGCCTTACCTTGTGGACGCTCAGCAATCAATACCTCTTGCTGAGCATTCATCAATATGCCTGCTGCAACGGATAATGGTTGGCTCATGCCAATTTTCCATGACAATGTTTGAACTTTTTACCGCTTCCACATGGGCATAAATCATTGCGTCCAACATTAGCGTATTCCTCTAAAGAAACCGCTTCGCCATCTTCATCGCTGCCTTGATAATCAGCGCTGGCTAATTCCTGTTGACGATTTTCTTCTGCTTGTTCTTGTAAAGATTGCGTTTCTTCCATCGCCACTTCAGGTTGTTGGAAATTAATTTGCGCCATAATACGCACCACTTGGAATTGAATCGCATCTAACAAATCAGAGAACAATTCAAAGGCTTCTCGCTGATACTCACGTTTAGGATCTTTTTGCGCGCGCGAACGCATCCAAATCGCCTGACGCAACATATCCATCGTTGTGAGATGCCCTTTCCACTGGTCATCAATCGTTTGCAAAGCAATGAATTTTTCGCCCCAATTCATAACCTCATCGCCAAACTGCTCGCGCTTATGGCGGTCGATTTGCATCAATAAATCGGTTAAACGCTCGCGAATAGTCGCTTGCGACAAATTAGGGTCTTGCTCAAACCATTCACCATCAATATCCACTTTAATATTGAAATCACCCAGCAAAGCCGCTTCCAGCCCACGCACATCCCAATTTTGGCGAACCTGATTTTCGGGCAAATATTCTTCTACCAAACGATTGATAACCGTTTCTCGCATTTCATTTATCATCTCTGAAATCGTTTCCGCATCCATAATTTGGCTACGCTGATGATAAATGACTTTACGCTGCTCATTGGCAACATCGTCATATTCCAATAAGTTTTTCCGTGCATCAAAGTTATGTGCTTCTACTTTTCGTTGCGCCCCTTCAATTTGACGAGAAACCATTTTAGATTCAATCGCTTCTTCTTCATTCATTCCAAAGCGTTGCATCAAGTTTGCCATTTTATCGCCAGCAAAAATCCGAACAAGATTATCGTCTAAGGCAACATAAAAGCGACTTGAACCCGGATCACCCTGACGACCACTACGTCCACGAAGCTGATTATCAATACGGCGCGATTCATGACGCTCAGCCCCAATGACGTGCAAACCACCAGCAGCAATCACCGTATCATGACGCTTCTGCCAATCTTCACGAATTTTTTCTTTTTCTGCCTCTGTTGCTTCTTCGCCTAAAGCCGCTAACTCTGCTTTTAAGTTGCCACCCAAGACAATATCCGTTCCGCGACCTGCCATATTGGTTGCAATAGTGACTTGTCCGGGCAATCCTGCATTGGCAACAATTTCCGCTTCCCGGGCATGCTGTTTCGCATTAAGTACATCATGCTTAACACCAGCTTTGGTTAATAAATCTGATACTAGCTCTGACGTTTCAATAGACGCCGTACCTAATAAAACCGGTTGCCCACGCTGCTGACAATCCATCACATCATCCACAATCGCATGATATTTACCGGCTTGCTTTAAGAAAATCAAATCGGTATGGTCAATTCGCGCAATTGGTTTATTCGTTGGAATAACAACCGTTTCTAATCCATAAATATCTTGGAACTCAAATGCTTCTGTATCAGCGGTTCCCGTCATTCCCGCTAATTTGTCATACATACGGAAAAAGTTCTGGTAAGTAATAGAAGCCAAGGTTTGCGTTTCTTGCTTAATGCTAACGCCTTCCTTAATTTCAATCGCTTGGTGCAAGCCATCTGACCAACGACGCCCTTCCATCGTCCGTCCAGTAAATTCATCCACAATAATGACTTCATCATTGCGAACGATATAATCAACATTATTATGAAAGAGATAATGCGCACGCAAGCAAGCATTCAAATGATGAAAAATACCGATATTTTTCGGATCATATAAACTTTCACCTTCTGCTAACAAACCATTTTCACGAAGCAATTCTTCAACATGCTCATGCCCACTTTCTGTTAATCCAGCCTGCTTACTTTTCTCATCAATCGAAAAATCCCCCGGACCATCTTCTTCTACTTGTGGGGATAACTGTGGAACCAAATCATTTAAAATACGGTATAAATCCGTATTCATATCTGCCGCACCTGAAATAATCAGTGGTGTACGCGCCTCATCAATCAGAATAGAATCAACTTCGTCAATAATGGCGTAATTTAATTCTCGTTGCAGGCGGTCTTCTGGTGAAATTGCCATATTTGTGCGCAAATAATCAAATCCAAACTCATTATTAGTTCCATAGGTAATATCTGCACGATACGCTGCTTGTTTTTCAGCTGGACTCATACCAGACACAATAATGCCTGTACTCATTCCTAAAAAGGCGTATAAACGGCCTAATTCCTCACCATCACGACGGGCTAAATAATCGTTAACGGTAATCACATGAACCCCATGCCCGCTTAAGGCATTGAGATAAACCGCTAACGTGGCGACTAAAGTTTTACCTTCACCGGTACGCATTTCAGCAATTTTGCCCATATGCAACACCATTCCACCAATGAGCTGCACATCATAATGACGCATTCCTAATACTCGCTTAGCCGCTTCTCGCACCACTGCGAATGCTTCTACCAATAAATCATCCAATGACTCTTTTCCTAAACGCGCTTTAAACTCATCTGTTTTAGCACGCAGCGCCTCGTCATCTAGCGCTTCCATCTCCGGCTCAAGAGCATTGATTTTTTGAACATTTTTAGAAAGCTGTTTGATAATACGGTCATTACGCGAGCCAAAAAGTTTCGTTGCGAGCGAACCTAGCATAGTTATATTTCCTGTCTTAAAATAGAGCATCCCCATCAAGGGAAAATTATCGGCGCATCATAACGCAAAAGTCCTCTTCTGACACACCATCGCCGATGAAATATGGCTTTTTTTTAAGAATTCAAGGGAAATTTAATGCCTTCCTCATCCAATGTTTTTCAAACGCCAGAGCAACTAGCGGAAAAAATTTTTCTACGTTGTGTAGGGGAAAAGCCAGAATTTCAATTACATCAGCGCTATCAATCGATTCTTATGCACCATTTGCCTAAAAGCTGGCGACATCGGGTTTTATTCCAAAATGTTAGCAACGGCATATGGACGCTCAGTGTTGCTGATAACGCACAAGCCTTTCAGCTCCGCTTTATGTTGCCAGAAATTAGTCAAGCATTAGCAGAGCATCTGCCCAATCCCCCCAAACTAAAAGTCCAAGCCAATCCAGCACTTTGGAAACACCTTCCCAAGCCTAGCGTGACTCCTAACAGCATTCACGCTCGCGAGATTAGTCAAGAAAAAGCCTTGGCGACCATTGATGAATGCCTAAACTATTTTAAAATGCGTTAATACTTTCCTAACCCTTTCCATCTTAAGCTCCTTACGGCACCTTAAAAAGGTATAATCTTTCACGCTTTAGCCCCTGCCAAGTCAGTGATAAAATAAATAGTTTTCTTAAACGAAGCAATATTTATGGATACCATTTCCATTCGAGGCGCGCGCACCCATAATCTTAAAAATATCGATTTGGACTTACCACGCGATAAAATGATTGTCATTACTGGACTATCTGGTTCCGGAAAATCCTCTTTAGCTTTTGATACCATCTACGCCGAAGGACAACGTCGCTATGTAGAGTCTCTCTCTGCTTATGCACGACAGTTCCTTTCCATGATGGATAAACCAGATGTTGACCATATCGAAGGACTCTCGCCAGCCATTTCCATTGAGCAAAAATCCACTTCTCATAATCCCCGCTCAACCGTCGGCACCATTACCGAAGTACATGATTATTTGCGTTTACTATTTGCGCGTGTAGGCGTACCACATTGTCCGCATCACGGCATTGCCCTCAATGCGCAAACCATCTCACAAATGGTTGACCAAATTCTTGCGTTACCAGAAGGTAGCAAAATGATGCTAATTGCACCACTGGTTCAAGGACGAAAAGGCGAACACGTTGAGCTTTTCAAAGACATCCGTCAGCAAGGTTTTGTTCGCGTACGCATTGATGGCGAAATCTATGAAATTGATGCCTTACCCGCAATTGATGGCAAAAGAAATCATGATATTGGCGTGGTCGTTGATCGTTTTGTCGTCAAACCTGGTATAGAACAGCGTTTAGCCGAATCCTTAGAAACCGTTTTAGAACTTTCCGACGGCATTGCTCAACTGATTTCCATGTCGGAAGAGCAGCCGCTAGAACGGACTTTTTCCGCAAAATATGCCTGCCCTGAATGCGGATGGTCACTAAAAGAACTAGAGCCGCGGATGTTCTCCTTCAATAACCCTCATGGTGCTTGTCCTGAGTGCGATGGCTTAGGCGTAAACGTGTTTATTGACCCGCAAAAAGTGGTGGCACATCCCGAATTATCCATTGCAGGTGGTGCTGTGCGCGGTTGGGACAGACGAACCCCTTACTTCTACCCACAAATGGAAGCGCTCGCAGCACACTACCATTTTGATTTAGAAACCCCTTTTGGCGAACTTCCTGAAAAAATCAAAAAAATTATTCTATACGGCAGTGGTAAAGAAAAAATCGTATTACCCTCCATTGGACGCTACGGTAGCAAAACCGCACGCGAAAGCACATGGGAAGGCGTAATTACCTCAATGAACCGCCGTTATCATGAAACCGATAAAAGCAACGTCCGCGATGAAATTGCGCAATTCCTCAATAACCGTGAATGCCCCAGTTGTCATGGTGGAAGGCTTAACGAAGCCGCACGCAATGTTTTCATTGAAGACATCACCTTACCCGAAGTCAACCGCCTATCCATTGGCGATGCCGAACAGTGGGCAAAATCCCTAACTCTTAGTGGCGCACGAGGTGAAATTGCCGCTAAAATTTTAAAAGAAATTCAGGATCGTTTAGGATTTTTAGTGAATGTTGGGCTAAACTACCTCACCCTCTCTCGTAGCGCAGAAACCTTATCCGGCGGAGAAGCGCAGCGGATTCGATTAGCCAGCCAGATTGGTGCGGGATTAGTTGGCGTCATGTACGTCTTAGACGAACCCTCAATTGGACTGCATCAACGTGATAACGACCGTTTATTACAATCCCTGTTACGCTTACGCGACTTAGGCAACACCATTATCGTCGTTGAACACGATGAAGATGCGATTCGTGCCGCAGATTACGTCATTGATATTGGACCTGGTGCGGGTATTCATGGTGGCGAAATCATGGCAAAAGGTACCCCCGCACAAATTGCTAAAGCCAAAGACTCGCTAACCGGTAAATACCTTTCTGGACGAGAAAAAATTGCCATTCCTGAAACCCGTACTCCCTTTGATAAAAAACAAGTCATTCATCTAAAAGGTGCGCACGGGCATAACCTCAAACACGTTGACCTCACTCTACCTGTTGGACTTTTTACCTGTATTACAGGCGTTTCAGGTAGCGGAAAATCCACCCTTATCAACGAAACCTTTTACAAAGCCGTTGCCCGTCAACTCAATCGCGCAACTGATGACCCTGCACCTTTCCATAGCATTGATGGCTTAGAACAGTTCGATAAAGTCGTTAATATCGACCAAAGTCCAATCGGGCGAACACCACGCTCCAATCCGGCAACCTATACCGGCATTTTTACTGGCATTCGTGAGCTCTTTGCAGGCACACAGGAAGCACGCGCACGTGGCTATCAACCGGGACGCTTCTCCTTTAACGTCAAAGGTGGACGTTGCGAAGCTTGCCAAGGTGATGGCGTTATCAAAGTTGAGATGCACTTCTTACCTGATGTCTTTGTCGCTTGTGATGTTTGTGGGGGCAAACGCTATAACCGTGAAACCCTTGATATCACATATAAAGGTAAAAATATTCACGAAGTCTTATCAATGACCGTTGTTGAGGCGTATGACTTCTTTGAAAACATTCCCGCGCTTAAACGCAAACTCCAAACCCTATTAGATGTTGGGCTTTCCTACATTAGCTTAGGACAAAATGCCGTTACCCTCTCCGGCGGCGAAGCACAGCGGATTAAACTCTCCAGAGAACTCTCCAAACGCGACACAGGGCGAACCCTTTACGTTTTAGACGAACCCACGACAGGACTTCATTTTCACGACGTCAAACAGCTTTTACAGGTACTGCATCGGCTCCGCGATGGCGGTAATACCGTGGTCGTTATTGAGCATAATTTAGATGTGATTAAAACCGCAGACTGGATTATTGATTTAGGACCTGAAGGCGGTAGTGGTGGCGGAGAAATTATCGCGGTTGGCACACCAGAACAAGTCGCAGATAACCCTGCAAGCCATACCGGAAAATTCTTAAAACCGCTTTTATCGTAAGCGCTTTTCTCATATCAAAGCCCTATCTATAGTGCGATCAGCTAAAAAACAAAACATCCTATAGCCCTTATCTAGCCATTCTGGCGGTAGATAACGTTCTGTTTTTTTAGCTGATTTGACTATAACTATGATAGGCGTTGTTTTATATAGCTAAATGCCTCTAACTCGCATCCGGTGTTAGCTCATTTTGCCGTACTGAGGTTGGCTATCTGTGGTTCGTCAGCTTGTATCAAGCTAAACCCATTCAGCTACATAGCCCTAAGTTCCCAAAAAATGCATACAACGTTAACTCAATATCCACTTTGAGAATAGCATCCTATCTACAAGTACGGTATGTATTTTTTGGGACTCCTACTATAATAATTTTATCTATTAAAATTTTGGGTAGTGGTTTGCAAAGTATGCTGAGTAATTTCTGTAAACAAATATCAATCCAATATATTGAAATTTAATATTTTATTATTATTGAAATTATTAAGTCATAGTCCAGCATACTTTACAAACCACTACCAAATTTTGAATAAAAATAATTACATTCTATTGATAAGAACTGATAAACTCTACATAATTACAGCAATATATGGATATAAAATAAAATATTGTGCTAGAAAAATGATAATAAAACTATACTTATAGTAGAGAGTTTAATATTATATTTTTTATAAATAGCAATAATAAAATTAGTATTTTTCTAAAAAAATGAATAAATCCTTGACTGATATATCTAGTTAGTAGTAATGTCAATATAAATTTTTCAGCTATCTAATTTTCTGCATAATTTTTATAGAATACAGTAATAGCATACTCATCAATCCGATATCAAAACTTTAAAAATCATAAATAATATCAATCCAATAAATAAAGGAGTCAATATGTTCAATTCATTTAAAACGATTTTACCTATTTGTCTAACATTGATATTGAGTTCATCTGCCTTTGCTGATAATGAAACCTATACTGTTGGTACTATTCGTGTCTTTCCTCCCTTTACTCGCACTAATGAAGTAGGAATTCCAGAAGGATTTGATATCGATTTAATCAATGCTATTGCGGCTAAAGAGAATTTTAATGTGAACTTTAAAGTTCAACTCTGGAGAGGGTTATTGGAAAAATTGAATACTGGTGACGTTGATATTGTTGCTACCGCCGTAGTTATTACGCCAGAAAGACAAGAAAAATATGATTTTAGTCATCCTTATTTAGACACTGGGTGGATGGCTGTTTTAAAAGAAAACAATCAAGGACAGCAATATCAAACATTCGAAGAAGCTATTGCAAACTCAAATAATTTTGTTACTGAAACAGATGGTGCCGGTGAAAAAGAAGTTAAAAACATTATTGCTGAAAAAAGTAATGGAAAACTAAAAACCGTCAACTCTACTTATTTAGGTATTAAAGATATTGCCACATCGCAATCGGATATATCATACGATATTTCACGTGTACTACAATATTATGTTTATACAGAACAAATGAATAAACGTTACAATCTTTATGGACTAGTAAATCCTAATGCCAAAAAAGATCATTTCGGTTTTGTCGTAAAAAAAGGGCGTAAAGATTTATTAGAAAAACTAAATAGAGGACTTAAAACTGTACATTATGACGGCACTTATGACAATATTTATAAAAAATGGTTTAAAGAATAAAATAGCATTATTCATAATAACGTATATTAAATAATTTTTTTACAAATACTGTTTAACTTTAACGGTTATTTGTAATTAAATATATAGTAGGGTTCCCGAAAAACGCATACCTTATCTGAAGATAGGAGGATGCTAGTTAACGTTTTATGCATTTTTTGGGAAGTTGGTTATATTTAATAAGACTCTAGACTAGCAGTAACAACCGGTTAGTCTAGAAATATACATTTATTTTTCTTTTACTAATGGAGAAGCTAACATCAAACAGGCTGCACCTAATCGCACAACCACGCAAAGCAATATAATCATTGACATTCCTAGATGCTCCAATAGAAAGCCACCTAGAATGGCTGCAACAGGTATACTTGAAAAAGAAATCAATCTTGTTACAGCAACCGTTCGTCCTAGCACTTCTCTTGCCACGACTTTTTGACGTAATGTAAAGAAAGTGACTACTGTAACCGCCCCCACTAGATAAACTATTGCCCAAACAATAGCTACGACAAAAGGATCTTTTGCTAACCACAATAGCGCACTGACTGAACCACCAGCCAAACTCGTTCCAATAATAATCCGTCCCGCTGGAAAACGATGCACGATGCTGGGTGCGATGGTAGCACCAATAATGGCACCTATCCCAAAAATAGCAAAATCAATCCCCACCACTTGTGGACTTGCGCCAAGCACTTCACTTAAATAAAACACTAAATTTGCCTGAACAATATTAATTGAAAAATTACTTGCCACAAATAATAGCGAACCATATTTCAAAACGGGATGTGACCATGCGATTGTAAATCCTTCTCTAATAGAATTGAGCACAGAACTATTCGCTTTTTTCACTTTTTCTTGTTCTATAGGTAAAAATAACGTGCCTATTGCCGCTATGATAAAGAAAAGTGCATTGATATAAACCGCATTATTGGCACCAACTAATGCCACTAGGATACCTGCTAGGGCTGGAGCTGTAATTTGAATTAAATATTCTGAAGTACTAATTAAACTGTTTGCTCTCGCTAATTTCTCTGCTTTCACTAAATCAGGAATCAGTGATTGTAAACTTGGATGCACTAATGGACTAACAGAGGCAATAAGAAAAACAATACCATAAAATACCGACATCAGTTTTAACCCAACACCGACCCACACCAAAAGCGGCAATAAAATAAAACAAAATAAATTTCCTAAAAATAATATTTTTTTACGCGAATATCTATCTGCAGCAACACCACCTAATAAAGAAAAAATTAAATATGGCAAATATGTTAATGCAAAAGTTAGTGCCATATCTGTTGCTGAACCTGTGATAGATAGCACTAATAATGGTAAAGTTAACTTAAATAATCCATCGCCCGCACTAGAAAAAATATTGATCAATAATAATCGATAAAAAATACTCATTTTAACTCCCTATCACGAGTGGTTATTCGTTCTATTTATAAAATTAGCAATTAATAGCTATAATTTTTACCAAAAAATTAAGCAATAAATTTAATTATAAAGAATATAATTTAGTTTTAATTATATGATTAAAAATGGCTGCGATAAAGCAGCCATCCTTTCTGAATATGCAGTATCAACCATGCGCCTTTTCGTAGGCTTTAATCGCGTCTTCGTGTTGTAAGGTTATTCCAATGCTATCTAATCCATTTAATAAGCGTTGACGCCAATTTTCTCCAATTTCAAATGGATATTCTTGTTCATCTACGATAACTTTTTTCTGCGCTAAATCGACTGTAATCGCTTTATCTGCAGGTAAAGCCGCTAATTTTTCGCGCACATCTTTTGGCATCACAATTGGCAAATTACCATTATTCAGCCAATTATTATGAAAAATATCCGAATAGCCGCCCGCGATAATCACACGCAAACCAACATCTTGTAGAGCCCATGCCGCATGTTCTCGCGAAGAGCCACAGCCAAAATTTTCACCCGTAATTAAAATTCCCGCGCCTTGATATTGTGTCTGATTGAGCGGAAAGTCTGGTTTTGACGTACGGTCTTCTTGGTAACGCCAAGGGTCAAAGGCAAATTCGCCAAAGCCCGTTTTAAAGATACTTTTTAAGTAGTTTTTAGGAATGATGATATCGGTATCAATATTGTCTGCCATGATTGGCACAGTGGTTGCGGTGTAAACGGTTAATGGTTTCATCCTATTTTCCTTTAAAGCTGGCTATCCCAATCAGGTTGTGAAATATCGACAAATTTTCCGGCAACGGCTGCTGCCGCTGCCATTGCAGGGCTCACCAAATGCGTACGCGAATTTTTACCCTGTCTGCCTTCAAAGTTGCGATTAGAGGTGGAAGCGCAATGTTCATTCGCGGGAATAAGGTCAGGATTCATGCCTAGGCAAGTTGAACAACCTGGCTCACGCCATTCACAGCCCGCTTCCATAAAGATTTTATCTAGCCCTTCTGCTTCCGCTTGCTGCTTGACTAGCATCGAACCTGGCACAATCACCGCAGTAATATTGTCTGCGACTTTGCGCCCTTTCAAAATCGCTGCCACTTCGCGCAAATCTGATAAACGTCCATTTGTACAAGAACCAATAAAAACATGTTTTAACGGGATATCAGATTTTTGCGCGCCCCCTTTTAATGCCATATATTGCAATGCTTTTTCATCAGCGGTTTCAGGAATATGATCGCTAACGCTACCGCCCATACCAGGATTGGTTCCCCAAGTTACTTGTGGTTTTAAAGTGCTTACATCTACGATAATAACTTTATCAAAATCACTTTCCGCATCAGTTTTTAACGTTTTCCAATCTTCAACCGCTTGCGTGAAGGCATCTCCTTTCGGCGCATAAGGTCGTCCCTCACAATAAGCAAAAGTAATTTCATCAGGTGCAATTAACCCCACTTTTGCCCCGCCTTCTATCGACATATTGCATAAGGTCATGCGCTCTTCCATGCTCATTCGCTCAACAGTATCACCAAAAAATTCCATCGCATATCCACTGCCAACGGATACACCATATTTCGCGAGAATATGCAAAATCACATCTTTGGCATACACACCACGCGGAAGTTCACCCGTGATTTTAATGCCAAGATTTTTGAGTTTCGGTTGCCAAAGGGTTTGAGTGGCTAAAACGTGTTCTACTTCTGATGTTCCAATGCCATGCGCTAATGCGCCAAATGCACCATGTGTAGCGGTATGACTATCCCCACAAACGACCGTTTTTCCAGGTAAAGTCAGCCCCAGTTCAGGACCAACCATATGCACAATACCATTACGGTCATCAAACATATCCGCCAATTCAATCCCAAATTCTGCACAGTTCTTTGCCAGTGCATCTAATTGCGCTTTGGAAACTTCATCAGTGATATTTTGACGGTCAGCGAGAATAGTTGGCGTATTATGGTCCATCACCGCAAACGTTTTATCTGGACGACGTACGCTTCTACCTGCCAAACGCAAGCCATCAAAGGCTTGTGGTGTGGTCACTTCATGAATGAGATGTTGGTCAATATAGAGGAGCTGCAAAGCTTCTCCTTGCCCTGCAATCACATGCCTATCCCAGAGTTTGTCGTAAAGTGTACTCATGATGCTCTCTTATCTTGTTGTTCTAAAGTTAATAAATACTGTTTTCTAGGCAATCCGCCACCGTATCCTGTCAAGCGACCATCCGCACCAATCACACGATGACACGGAATAATAATTGAGATTTTATTTTGCCCATTGGCATTGGCTACCGCCCGAACAGCACTTGGTCTGCCTAATTGTTCGGCTTGCGCTTTATAGCTGCGCGTTTCACCATAAGGGATATTTTGTAAGACTTGCCAGACGGATTGCTGAAAATCTGTGCCAATCATTTCTAAAGCAAGGGTAAATTGCTGACGCTGTCCTGCAAAATACTCATCTAATTGCTGTTGTAAGGGTGCAAGCTGCTCCGCTGTTGCCGTTGTTAAACCATAGTTTTTCTGCGTGGCAAATAGCGTGCGTAATTCTGTCGGCAACATTTTGCGGTCAGCAAACTCCAGCAAACATAAACCGCGCGTGCCAAACACTGCTAGCATCTCACCAATCGGTGTTTGCACTTGTCCAAACTGCCAATTCTCCGCAGCAGGCGCACGAGAACGCAATAAACGATTGATTTGCAATAATCGAATTAACTGCCCTAAGCTAATCCCTAATGCTGCAGAAATGTCTACTTTTGCGGCGTCTAAGGCTTGCGCATCTGTAAATGGATGATTGCGATAGCTTTTAGGAATATCCGCTTGATTAAGCAGCCATCGCCCATATTCCTGCCAATTCTCTGGCAAAGCCGACAACAGCAAATCATCAGGCGCTTCTGAACGCAATAAAATTGTATGCCACTCACTCATTGTAATTTTTCCAATAATGCTTCGGTAAACTCTGCCGTAGTGAGTGGATTTTCTTTATTTAAGTCACCTGTTAAGCGATTTTCCTGCATCATTTCATCAATCGCAGTTTCAATCGCTTCTGCAGCTGCGGTTTCATTAAAGCTATGACGCAACATCATTGCCAACGACAAAATGGTTGCAATCGGATTAGCAATGCCTTTGCCAGCAATATCTGGTGCGCTACCATGCGCAGGTTCATATAAATAAGGACCTTTTGCGTTAAAACTCGCCGATGGCAACACCCCTAACGAACCGCCTAACACACTCGCTTCATCAGACAAAATATCACCAAACAAATTCTCAGTGACAATGACATCAAAATCACGCGGACGAGTCACCAAATGCATTGCCATCGCATCGACATACTCATGACGAACATTCACTTTTGGATACGCTGCTGCCATTTTTTCAACGCGGGCGCGCCATAACTTGCTACTTGCAAGCACATTCGCTTTATCCACGCTAACCAACCTTCCACGCCGTTTTTCTGCTAACTCAAACGCATAACGCAATACGCGGTCAATCTGCGCATTGGTATAAGTGATGCTATCTAACGCATCGTCCTCATTAAGCACGCGCGGCTCGCCAAAGTACGCCCCGCCAGAAAGTTCGCGCACAATCACCAAATCCGTGCCATCAATAATGTCTTTTTTAATCGGCGAATGTTGCAATAACGCACCACTCACTTTTAACGGACGAACATTTGCAAACACATCTAACGCCTTACGCAAAGCCAACAAGCCCGCTTCAGGACGAACGGCAGCATTATCCCATTTTGGTCCACCCACTGAACCGAGCAGAACCGCATCTGCATTTAATACCGCCTCGCGCACCTCATCCGCAAATGGTTCGCCATATTCATCAATCCCCGCACCGCCAAAAGGATAATCCCTAATTTCCACAAAGAAATCATACTGATAAGAAACAACAGCTAATACCATCTTTGCACTTTCGATAATCTCTGGCCCAATGCCATCGCCCTCTAAACAGACCATTAGATAAGAACGCATTTTTACTTCTAAGTCCATAAAAAATTTAAATAGTAGTTTAAAAAGTACAGATTATATTGATTAAAGAAATATGTTCTCTATAAATCAATATAAAACATTATAAAAATTCTCTTTACATAGGTTTCAATCTACTTCTTGAGCTTCTTTTGTTCTTTAATAAAACATTATAGAAAGAAAATAAGAGTTTTTATCACTAAAAAAATTCCTAACAGCAAATATATAAGCGAAAATCACTAAAATAAATGCGAATAAAACATTTATTGCCTTATTTAGAGAAAAGTTTAAGCTAATATCTTTTGATGCTTTGCATATAAAAATAAAATTCCATTTCCAGTCAGAAGCGCTAGACAGGATTTATAGATGACCTGTTTTTTAGCTAGTTTTACTGTATAGCCAACTTCCCAAAAAATGCATACAGCGTTAACTCAATATCCACCTTGAAAACAGCATACTATCTTTAAGTATGATATGCATTTTTTAGGAGCCCTACTATGAATACATGCATATATCTTGGGGTACGAATAAAAATTCTCTCATAGAGCTGAATGAGTTCAGATTGCGTACAAATCAACAAGCCATAGACAGCGCACATCAGTATGAAAGATGCTCCAATTCCGCATATGAATTAAAGACATTTCACTATAAAAAACAGGTAACTATAAATTTATATACAATTAAACATACAATTATTTAATAAAATTTTTTATTATATTGGTTAGTTTCTCTATTTGATAGAATGAGGTTTTATGCAGGAACAAGCGCATGAATTTGAGCGCATGAGTCTTTGTGATGAAGAAAATATCAAAGAACTCAAAGATTTTCTTTACCAAAATGAACTAAATTTAGATGATTTTATTGAATTATTTTTAGTTAAGCGTAATGAAGAAGGTAAAATTATTGCCTGTGGTGGTATTGCACCTAATGTGATTAAGTGTTTTGCCATTGATAGCCGTTACCGTGGGCAAGGTATTGCGCTTTCATTAGCTTCGCAGCTTATTCAAGAAGCTGCAAAACGTGGTTATCATCAACTTTTTATCTATACTAAACCAAAAAATGCAGATTTATTTGCAGGTTGTGGTTTTTATCCCATTGAGCAAGTTCCTAATCAAGTTTTATTACTCGAAAATAGCCCCGTTAAATTGAAACGTTATCAGCAACAACTCAGACAATTGCGACAACCCGGTCAAAAAATTGGAGCAATTGTGATGAATGCTAATCCATTTACTTTAGGACATCGATACTTAGTTGAAACCGCCCTTTCACAATGCGATTGGTTACATCTTTTTGTGGTCGGTGAAGATAAATCCCAATTTTCTTATCTCGATAGATTAGCCTTAGTAAAAGCAGGAACCGCAGATTTATCACGATTAACTATTCATGAAGGAACGCCTTATATCATTTCTCGTGCAACCTTTCCATGTTATTTTCTGAAATATAAGAATATTGTTCATCAGTGCCATATGGAATTAGATCTACGAATTTTTCGTCGCTTTATTGCACCACCTTTAGGGATTACTCATCGATTTGTTGGTAATGAACCTACTTGCATTATTACAAATTACTACAATCAACAAATGCAAATTTGGCTGCAATCACCTGAAATTGATGCACCTATCATCGAAAAAGTGGAAATTCGCCGTGTACGTTTTAAACGTGATGCTATTTCAGCTTCAAAAGTTCGCGCCTTGCTTGCACAAGGAAATTTAGCGGCAGTTCAACACTATGTTCCTCAAACAACTTATGATTTTCTAAGACAATATAGCTAATAAAGAGAGTATGTTATGGACACTATAACCCAAGAAAGTGTTGCTGGCACTTTAGAATCTAGCGATGCAATGGTTTATGTCTTTCCAAATGTGGGAAATGGCTGTGAAATTGTGATTAATAGCACGGTCGGACAGCAATTTGCTCCGCAAATCCGCCAGACCGCACAAAAAGTGCTTAATCAATTGGGGGTTGATGAAGTGTTATTGCAAATTGAAGATAAAGGTGCTTTAGATTATGTGCTACAAGCACGGATTAAAGCGGCTTTATTGCGTGCGGGCATACAAGCTAAATGGGAGGAATTACTATGAAATTACGACGCTCAATGTTATTTGTCCCGGGAGCGAATGCCGCGATGGTTAGCACATCGTTTATTTATCAGCCTGATACGATTATGTTTGACCTTGAAGACTCTGTTGCGCTTTCTGAAAAAGATACAGCAAGAATGCTAGTTGCACACGCATTGCAACATCCGCTTTATCATGAAATGGAAACATTAGTACGAGTCAATCCTTTATCAACTGAGTTTGGTTTACTAGATTTACAAGCGGCAGTGCGCGGCGGCGCAAACGGTATCCGCCTTCCTAAAACCGATAGTCCACAAGATATTACCGATATGGAAACAGAAATTGAAAAAATTGAGCACGCTTGTGGACGTGAAATAGGCTCAACAAAGCTATTGGCAGCTATTGAGTCTGCACAGGGAATTCTCTCTGCTAATGAAATTGCCAAAGCTTCACCACGTTTAATTGGTATTGCTTTAGGTGCAGAAGATTATGTGCGTGCAATGAAAACTGAACGTTCACCTGAAGGCTTAGAACTATTTTTTGCTCGTGCGACTATTCTTCATGCTGCACGTGCTAATGGCATTATGGCATTTGACACGGTGTATTCAGATGTGCGTAATGAAGCAGGTTTTTTACAAGAAGCAAGTATTATTAAGCAAATGGGTTTTGATGGTAAATCTCTGATTAATCCAAGCCAAATTCCTCTAATTCATCAGCTATTCTCACCTACTCAAAAAGAAGTTGAACAAGCAAAACGTATAATCCATGCCGCAGAAGAAGCTGCTAAAGCAGGTATTGGTGTGGTTTCTTTAAATGGAAAAATGATTGATACCCCTATTATTGAACGTTCTCGTTTAATTTTAGAACGCGCAACCTTATCTGGCATTCGGGAGGAATAATGATGGATAAATTAAGAGAGCAACGAGTAGCGACTACTATTGAAGGAAAAAATTATCATGCCTTTAAACCTGTGGTAAAAAAGGTAAAACTGTCTAATGAATATCTAAATCGTAAAATTTGTCCCAATATTGAAGCAGCTGTACGAGCGTGTGGTTTAGAAGATGGAATGACGGTATCTTTTCATCATGCCTATCGCGGAGGTGATTTCGTTTTGAATATGGTAATGGATGTGCTAGCAGGTATGGGATTTCGTAATCTAACTGTTGCAGCAAGTTCATTATCAGGTATTCATGATCCAATGATTGCACATATTGAAAATGGTGTTGTTCGTAAAATTTATACCTCAGGATTACGTGGCAAACTCGCTGAATTTATCTCTCATGGCAATATGTCTGAACCTGTTGAAATTCATAGTCATGGTGGTCGGGTTCAGTTAATGCAAGTAAAGGAAATTGTACCTGATATTGCTTTTCTAGCTGTCCCTATCTGTGATAGCTTCGGTAATGCCAGCGGCGCATTTGGTCGCAATATTTGTGGCTCATTAGGCTATGCACAAACTGATGCGACTTTTGCTAAAAAAGTAGTTCTTATTACAGAAGAAATTGCACCATATCCATTTAGCCCAATGAGTA
The DNA here is from genome assembly GCF_001889065.1 of Suttonella ornithocola. Taxonomy (GTDB): domain Bacteria; phylum Pseudomonadota; class Gammaproteobacteria; order Cardiobacteriales; family Cardiobacteriaceae; genus Suttonella_A; species Suttonella_A ornithocola. The sequence continues at coordinate 23,829 of NZ_LWHB01000020.1, forward strand.
TTACGCAAGACCAAGTAGATTGTATTGTCGAAGTTGAAGCTGTTGGCGATTCTAGCAAAATTGGTGCAGGAGCAACACGGATGACAACAAATCCAAGAGAATTACTCATTGCACGCAAAGCAGCTGATGT
>NZ_LWHB01000200.1 GCF_001889065.1 Suttonella ornithocola
GARGGCTTACGCTCAGTAAAGCCTTTAGGATGGGGATTTTTAATCCAGCTATAGACGGTGAATTTGCTGATTTTGTAGCGCTTTGCAACAGCGCGCCAAGTTTCTCCATTAGCAATATCGTTAAGAATTTTCTGTCGGAATTGGCTGCAGTAGGTCATAGGATATGCTCAGTTTGTTTTTGATAATTCTACTACAAGTTGTTCTTTATATCTGCTTTGGATAGATTGGATTCTAAGTGATTTGACTATAGTAATATTTTCAATTTCAAGCCTCCCATGATGTAGCAGCATAATATACGAGACAATATTAAGCCCTAATCCGCTACTTTTACCGCTTCCATCTGGCCGCGGTAAAGAGAAAAAACGTTCGGTTAATTTACGCAAAGCATAATCTGGAATGGTTTCCCCGATATTTTCTATCCATACTTCTCCTCTATCACTAAAGCCATGCTCAACGCTCGAGCAGATAAGCTCAGTTCATAATCGGTCATAATGGCTTTTGCAATCTTTGATAGAGACACCGTTTCATACATCAATTGCGGACGATTTTCTAAACGTGCTAAAGCCAGTAATCGTTCAATTAACGTCTGCATTTTATTGCCTGCACGTTGAATTTGGACCGTTAATGCTTTTTGTTCTTGTGCGCTAAGCATTGGTTCAGAAAAGAGTTCAGCGGCGGCTTGTGCAGTGGTTAATGGGGTTTTGAGTTCATGGGTGAGTGTGGTAATCGTTTGTTCTACCGTTATAGCAGGGCTCTCGAAAAATACATACAGTATTTTGGGATAGGAGACTGTTTTCAAAGTGGAAGTTGAGTTGGCTTTGTATGTATTTTTGGGGAATTGGCTATAGCGGGTAGTTTACCCGTCCCCGCTTATCCGCTGTTTCTGTTTTCTTCACTCAATATTCACATAAAATTCACATATTTTTCATACTTATTAACCATACTAAAAGGGTGTTTTTATTGCCTATTTAGTAGAAGAAGAGAGAATTTGGTATGGCTTTTAATAATGGTTCTGATAGTTATGGATATTTTTCAATATTAGATACTACAGTAGATATTTCTTTATCACAAAAGTCATCCTTGGCGATGACTTCTTTTTATTCGCAATTAGATTTTCAAATTACTGCAAAAGATTTTAGTGTTGTTCATACTAAAACTAAGCGAATTCTATGGCAACAAAGAAAGCGTTCACGGGCTTTTTTCGATTGAGAAAGATAAAAAAGATCTACAAAAAGTTAAATCATCTAAATGATAGAACTGCCATTGAGTTTTATAGCATTATCAAGATAAATTAGATTCTAGTTTAGATGATTTAACAATATGTAGTCTTATAGGTAGCGTATGTTTGTATACGTACTTTGTTTAAGTGTTATTTAACTTCAAAAGTTAAGGTTACTTCTGTAAAGTCAATTTCGCAATCAGCATTGCCACTGTCTTCCTCTAGTTCGGTTGTTAAATACCAAAGTCCCGGCTTCAAAGCTTTAAATTCAAATTCTCCCTTTTTATTGGTTTTTGCATAAAAAGGCATCGGAATATCATGACCGCTGAAGCCATATCCGTCATAACTTCCTAGAATAACGGCGTCTGCAACAGGTTCTCCATTTTTAGTTAAGCGGAATGGAATAGTCGCATCGACTTTTAATGCATTGCTATTTGCTAATGGTGTAATTTCTATTCCTTTCCCTAAGACAGTTTGAGCGTAACTTCCGTCATCATTTCCTACTGTGAGAATACTTTTGCCCTGCATAACAGCAGTTTCACATAAAACAGCATTCTTAATATCTTTACGAGTCTTATTCATATACCATTTGCCTGCATCATCTTTTACCCAACTAGTTGGTTGATAATAAGCTGAAAGCAGATAAGTCCCTTCTTTTAGCTTAGCTTTTCCTTCGTAATGATAATTTTCTGCTCCTGCTTGTTTGAGTACTTCCTTAAAATTCTCACCATGAATAACGGGGGCTTCGAAAATAGATAGACGCTCTTCTGGGATGATTTCCGGTTCCGGAAAATCATGACCATAAATCAAATTTACACTCACAGTATCTTTATTATTATCTCCTATTACCCAAAGTGAATGTGCAAAAGCGGTAGTAGAACAGGCAGCTATAAGAGCGATAGAAAGATATTTTTTCATTAACTTCTCCTTAAATCAGATAGAAACGGGATTATTATCTAATTGATAATCATTGTCAAATAAAATGTAATATTGTTGCATTTTATTTGCCGCAGCATAGTACCTTAGATACAATAAAGAATACTATCTTTAATTATTTATACTTTTAGATAATCAAAAAATAATTTAACTATGTTTGATATATTAAATTATTTATAAAATAATAATGTAGTATTTTTGTAGATAGAATCTTAATGAAAGTATAAAAAGAAAGACTCTAGACTGGCAGAAACAATCTGTTAGTCTAGAAAAATGAAATATAACAGCAAACTAAGCACATATAAGCTTAAGAAAATCGTACAATGCTTTTGCATTGATATTGGATAGTGGTTTGAAAAGTATACTCATTAAATCTTACCAAGAAATTTTCTTGTTAAGATATTGGTATTTAGATGATCAATTAACTACCGGTTAGATTATTACATAATACTCCAACATATTTTTCGGTAGTGGTTTGAAAAGTATGCTGGAATATTATCAAATAATCCAGTGGCAGTTAAATATTTAAATATCAATATATTAAAAGAAGTATTTTTTGTAAGAGTATGTTTAGCATACTTTTCAAACCACTACCTATTTTTCAAGTTATTATCTATTTAAGATATTAACGTCTGACTTTTCATTTTTAATAAATTTGAGAATGAAATCTCTATTAAACTCTTTATTTATACAATAATTTTGATAAGAAAAATTAGATAACTTATCATTTTTTAATAATTTAATGTATGATATAGCAAGGCTCTCAAAAAATGCATACTGTACTTGGGGATAGGAGACTGTTTTCAAGATGGATATTTAGTTAATGTGTATGCATTTTTTGGGAAGTTGGCTATAGATGTGAATTGTTGATAATACTAAAGGAGCTTGTTTTGTCAAATTCGCAAAAGGTATTGGTCGTAGGGCTAATGCTATTTTCTTTATTTTTTGGTGCTGGCAATTTGATTTTTCCAGCGTTTTTAGGTCAACGAGAAGCAACAGACGTTTTTTCCGCAACTTTGGGATTCCTTTTGACGGGAACAGGGCTTCCTTTATTGGGGGTTGCGGCGATGGGTTTTTCGCAGGAAAAAGATGTACGCACTTTAGCTGCTAGAGTGCATCCTATTTACGGCTTATTCTTTACCATGATGCTGTATTTAACAATCGGGCCTTTTTTTGCACTACCAAGAACAGCAACAGTAGCATTTGAAATCGGCGTTGTTCCAATAATGGGCGCAGATATTACAACGGTGCAGCCGCTTTATTTAGCCGCGTTTACGGTTGTCTTTTTTGCGCTATCACTATGGATTTCTTTAGCGCCGGGTAAGCTAGTTGAACGCATCGGGAAAATATTAACGCCAGCTTTGTTAATATCTATTTTGATTTTATCTTTATATGCGGTATTTCAACCAATGTCTGCCTTACCACAAGGAACAAATGATTCCGCTAAGCAAGCTTTGATGGCTGGCTTTATCGATGGCTATAACACGATGGATGCTTTGGCCTCTATGATTTTTGGGGTATTTGTTATTCAGGCGATTGATAATGGTCAGTCTAAAGCGCAATTAATGAAATTAACGTTTTATGCAGGTGGTATAGCGGCTATTTGTTTGGCAGTTACGTATAGTTTTATCGCCTATATTGGCGCAACCAGTGTTGGTTTATTTGGGATTTTAGATAATGGAGCGGCAGTTTTGGCACATACTGCACAGCATTATTTCGGGAAAGCTGGCAATTTATTGATGGCAGTCATCGTCTTTTTAGCTTGTTTAAGTACCTCTGTGGGATTGATTTGTGCTTGTGCCGATTTCTTCCATCGTTTAATACCAAAATTTTCTTATAAAGTGTGGGTATGGATTTTTTCTATTTTTGCGGCAGCAGTTGCTAACTATGGTTTGAAAGCGTTGATTACTTATTCTATTCCGGTTCTAATGTGGCTTTATCCTTTGATGATTACTTTAATTCTGCTGACATTTCTTTCGCCGATTTTTGCACATCAGCGTTGGGTATATCGTTGGACGATAGGCGTTACGGCGGTTATTGGTTTCTTTGATGCCTATAAAGCTGCATTTGGATTAAGCGATGCTACACTTGCCTTATTATCTAAGTATTTGCCAATGTATGAGATTGGCTTGGGTTGGCTTATTCCAGTTATTTTGATTATTGGAGTGGGGATTCTTTGTCGTTTATTTCGTCGTCCTAAAGTCCTTACTTCTATTTAGTTTGCGAATAAAAAACGGAAAAGCTTTTTGCTTTTCCGTACGTAAAGTTTGTTGAGGGTTTGGCTTTATGCTTTCTCTAAAGCTCGCTCAATATCTGCCAAAATATCATCAATATGTTCAATTCCAATAGAAAGGCGAATTATAGTCAAATCACTTATAATCCAATCTATCCAAAGCAGATATAAAGAACAACTTGTAGTAGAATTATCAAAAACAAACTGAGCATATCCTATGACCTACTGCCGCCAATTCCGACAAAAAATTCTTAACGATATTGCTAATGGAGAAACTTGGCGCGCTGTTGCAAAGCGCTACAAGATCAGCAAATTCACCGTCTATAGCTGGATTAAAATCCCATCCTAAAGGCTTTAACTGAGCGTAAGCCCTCAAAGATTGATGATGAAGCCTTGCTTAAGGATATTGAGCAGTATCCCGATAATTACC
>NZ_LWHB01000201.1 GCF_001889065.1 Suttonella ornithocola
CTTTTTAACCTATCTTTTCCTAACACCTGTAGTGACTTTCTACTTATTACGCGATTGGGATATTTTGGTTAATAAAATTGATGAGCTCATTCCGCGCCAATATAAAGCCATTACACATGAACTAATGCGTCGCTCTGATTTCGTTCTAAGTGGTTTTTTACGAGGTCAATTACTCGTTATGCTTGCGTTAGGCATCATCTACTCCGTTGGTTTATCAATCATTGGATTAGATATGGCAATTGTCATTGGAATGTTTGCCGGTTTTGTCAGCTTTGTTCCCTATCTAGGTTTAATTGTTGGTATCGTAATTGCTGGCATTATGGCATTGCTACAATTCCAAGATTGGGCGCATCCTTTAGGTGTGGGAATTGTCTTTGTGATTGCACAAGTCATTGAAGGAACTATCCTAACGCCTAAACTGGTTGGTGATCGAACAGGTTTACATCCTGTAGCTGTTTTATTCTCTGTTTTAGCTGGTGGACAACTATTTGGCTTTATGGGCGTTTTATTGGCTTTACCAGTAACTGCCGTCATCAATGTTTTCCTCAGTTACTTTAAAAATTCTTATCTCTCTAGTGACGCTTATAATGAAGTAAGCGAAGAATCCTTTAAACTTCCCAAAGAACAATATATCAATCATGAAAAAAGCGAATAACTTTCTTATCCTTTCTGCTGTTATCGGGCTTTCTGCCTGTACCAGCGCTATAGACGCCCAAGGATATACCAACGATCCTTGGGAAAATATGAACCGCGGGATTTTTGCCTTTAATGAAGGTGTTGATAAAGTTGTTTTTAAGCCTTTAGCTAAAGGCTATACCTTTATTTTTCCGCAACCTGTCCGTACCGGTGTAAGTAACTTTTTTGGTAACCTAAGTGATATTGGCTCTTTAGCCAATGCGATTTTTCAGTTAGATGGGAAAAATAGTGCAAAAATTGCTGCTCGTGTCATCAACAATACCGTTTATGGCTTGGGGGGAATTTTTGACGTTGCAACGCCTATGGGTAATACCAAAATTGAAAAAGACTTTGGTTCAACACTTGCACACTACGGCGTTAAATCTGGGCCATTCCTAATGCTACCTTTACTGGGTCCTTCTACTTTACGTGATGGCATAGGAAAAATTCCAGATGCCTATCTAAGCCCAATTACCTATGTTAAAGACGATACGACTCGTTGGAGTCTTGTTGGCTTAAATGCTATCCAAACACGCGCAAGCCTATTCCCATTAGAAGCCAAACTCGAAGGTACCAGCACCGATAAATACGCTACGATTCGAGATAATTGGTTACAGCATCGTTGGGGGCAGCTAGGAACACCAATATCTGCCGACCAGCAAGATGATATTGATGCACTTTTTACTCCACAACCAGAAAGTAAAAGCCATTGAGCAAGCTCAGTAAACATCAAAAACGTCGAATTGCGGCGCAGCATGAAGAAAAACGCGCGCATGCCGATATTGAAGAAAGCGCATTAGTCGTTGCCCATTTAGGCTATCAAATTATTGTGCAAAACGCAGATAAACTAATGGCCGCCGATTGGCGGAAACAAATAGGAACTGTTTGCGTCAACGATCGTGTGTATTTAAGTTATAACAGCGATGGAAGTGCAGTAGTTGAAAGTATTTATCCTCGCGGAAATACCTTATACAAATGGCAAGGACGAAAAATTAAACCAATTGCCAGCCATTTAGATCAACTGCTCATTGTTATCGCTATAGCACCTGAATGGCAAAGTGCTTTAGTTGATCGCTATCTCATTGCAGCTAAAGAAGCTGGAATTAACGTTGCGATTCTTTGTAATAAAATCGATTTAGCCCAAAATGACGCTTTAGAAACGACACAAAAAAGATTATCACCCTATCAGGAAATGGGCATTCCTTGCTTTTATGCCAGTATTGAACAGAAACTTAATACAACCCCATTAGCAGATTGGATAAACAATCGGCAAACCATCCTTGCTGGACAATCTGGCGTCGGTAAATCTAGCTTTATTCAGCACTTTATTCCTAATGCAGATATTTGGATACAAAATCTTTCATATGCAACTGGTTTAGGAAAACATACCACGACTAACGTTCGTCGCTATCCGCTCGGTGAACAAGGCGCATTAATTGATACTCCTGGCGTACGCGGCTATGCGGTTGCACATCTGACGAAAGAAGCCATTTTAGCGGGCTTTCCCGATATTGCCCATTATGCCTCAGAGTGCAAATTTAATGACTGTCAGCATCAAAACGAACCACAATGTCATGTAAACAAAGCCATTGCTGAAGGGCTACTTTCGCAAGAGCGATTAAACAGCCTCCACCAATTACTAAGTGAACTACCTGAGAGATAAGCTCATGAGCCAAAAAGATCCATTAAGCCAGTATGAAAAGAATATTGAAAATCTAGAAAATATCATTCAAGCCTTAGAAGAAGGAGAGCTTACGCTTGATAATGCCTTAAAACAATATGAAAAAGGAATGAGCTTAATTCGCCAATGCCAACAAGCATTAGAAACTGCTGAACAAAAAATTCAAATACTTAGCCAAAATAGCGAAGAAGAAACTTTACTTCCTTTTAATCACGAAAGCGTTGATTCAACCATTGCTCAAACAAATCGCAGCAATAAGAATGACGATGACTTTTCAGAAGACGATATCCCCCTTTAATATGCGACTCACAAACTATCAGTGCCGAGTGGAAGCAGCACTCAATAAATTTCTCCCTAATAATCATACGCAACTCACCCAAGCCATGCGTTATAGTGCTTTAAATGGCGGAAAACGTCTTCGCGCTGCTCTGACTTATGCCAGCGCCGAAAGCTTAAACATAGACAACGATGCTATTGACTATGCTGCTGTTGCCGTTGAGTGCATACATGCGTACTCTCTTATTCATGATGATTTGCCTGCTATGGATGATGACGACCTTCGTAGAGGCAAACCTAGCTGCCATAAAGCTTACAACGAAGCTGAAGCCATTCTTGCAGGCGATGCCTTAAATACACTGGCATTTGAATTACTCGCTCAATCTCCATTGACTGACTCCATCAAAATAGCGCAAATAAACTGCTTAGCCAAAGCTGCCGGATGGGCGGGGATGGTTGGTGGACAAAGTTTGGATATTGCTTATACTGGAAAACCGATTAGCCTTGAAACACTAAAAACCATTCATCAAAGAAAAACTGGTGCGCTTATTCAGACAGCACTCATAATTGGTGCTTTGCCTTCCAAAAACTATCAAAACTACCAAACCATTTTTACCAAACTAGGTGAAAATCTCGGCATTGCTTATCAAATTATAGATGACGTATTAGATGCCACAGCAAATACCGCCACATTGGGAAAAACCGCTGGTAAAGATGCTGAACAAGGTAAAAATACCTATTATCAACATTTAGGACTAGAAGAATGTCGCCATCTCATTTATCTCTTACATCAAGAAAGCGAAGTCCTTATCGAACAGCTCCCCTTCTCATTACCACTGAAAGAAATATTAGAAATATTGTTTAATCGTGTTTATTAAAATATTTTTTAAACATTCAATAATTAAATTGCAATATATACATTTTATCAATCAAAAAATATGTAAAAATTCTCTCCTTTAAGGAGAAATTATGATTACTACTAGTTTAGAATTCACCAATGAAAACGGTGAGAAACTCAATGGATTTTTAGATGCCCCTATCTCTGAACCAAGAGCATACGCCATTTTTGCCCATTGCTTTACTTGCTCTGCGAGCTTACCGATTGTTAGACGTATTTCTGAAGCTTTAAACAAAGCAGGAATCGCTGTTTTACGATTTGATTTTACAGGCTTAGGAAATAGCGAAGGAGATTTTAGCCAAACGAACTTCTCTGCCAATATTGCCGATTTACACAGTGCTTATCAATACTTAGCGCAGAATTATCAAGCACCAGAACTTATTATTGGACACTCTTTTGGTGGTTCTGCTGTTATTCGTGCAGCTCGAAATATGCCATCAGCTAAAGCTGTTGTTAGCATTGGCGCACCTGCGGTTCCAGAGCATATCTCACAATTCTATGACCATAAAAAAGAAGAAATCCTAGAAAAAGGAGAAGCGAATATTGAAGTGGGTGGTAGAATATTCACCATCAGAAAACAATTTTTAGAAGACCTAAAAGAAAATGACCATGGAAGCATCTCATCATTAGGATTGCCACTGCTCGTTATGCACTCTCCTCAAGATGAAATTGTTTCTATCGAAAATGCAAAACAAATCTATGCAGCAGCCCAACATCCTAAAAGCTATATTTCCCTAGATGGCGCAGACCACTTACTTTCTCGCAAAGAAGATGCTTGTTATGCCGGTAACGTTATTGCTGCATGGGCGGAACGATACATTTCTCCACAACCAGCTTTAGAAACAGATAAAACCATTGTCCGCAACGATGCTAAACATGGATTAACGTGCGAAGTAGAAACAGGCGGATATCGAATGATTGCAGATGAGCCAAAAGACATTGGTGGTAACGAATTAGGTCCAACGCCTTATGATTTATTAAAAAGCGCTCTAGGGGTGTGTACAGCAATGACGCTTCGTATGTATGCCGAACGTAAACAATGGAATTTACAACACGTATGCGTTACGGTAACACACGAAAAAGATGAGAAAAAAGTTGACCACTTTTCTCGCCATATCATTCTAAGAGGCGAATTAGATAAAGAACAAGAAGATAAACTGATAGAAATTGCTAATAAATGCCCTGTACATCGTACATTAGAAAATAATGCACATATTCATACCCTACATTGGAAAACAAAATCTTCTGAAGAATAAAAAAACTATAGATTCCAAAAAATGTATTTAGCAGTAAACAAATAATGAAAAGTAAAAACAAAACATTATTTTTTCACTGTATACATTTTTGAGAGTTCTGCCATATAGTCAAATCAGCTGAAACAGAATGGTATTTACTGCTAGAAGTGCTTGATATGGGTTGTAGGCTGTTCATTTTTTAGCTGATTATATAACTAAATGTCTTTTCGCATACAGCGTTAGCTCGTTTTGCCGTACTAATGTATGCTGTCTACGGCTCGTTGATTTGTACACAATCTGAACGCATTCAGCTATAGCCAAACTCCTGAAAAATACATACAACGTTAACTCAATCTCCACTTTAAAAGCAGTCTATTATACTAAAATAATGTATGCATTGTTTTGGGAGTCTTGCTATAGTAAAATCACTTATAATCCAATCTATCCAAAACAGATATAAAAAACAACTTGTAGTAGAATTATCAAAAACAAACTGAGCATATCCTATGACCTACTGCAGCCAATTCCGACAAAAAATTCTTAACGATATTGCTAATGGAGAAACTTGGCGCGCTGTTGCAAAGCGCTACAAGATCAGCAAATTCACCGTCTATAGCTGGATTAAAAATCCCCATCCTAAAGGCTTTACTGAGCGTAAGCCCTCAAAGATTG
>NZ_LWHB01000202.1 GCF_001889065.1 Suttonella ornithocola
GAATACTGAATACTGAATACTGAAATACTGAATACTGAATACTGAATACTGAATACTGAATACTGAATACTGAATACTGAATACTGAATACTGAATACTGAATACTGAATACTGAATACTGAATACTGAATACTGAATACTGAATGCTGAATGCTGAATGCTGAATGCTGAATGCTGAATGCTGAATGCTGAATGCTGCCAGCATGACGCTCGCTTTAATGAGTAAGCAAGTGTCATTTTTTATTTTTATTACTCATGGAGCAATTTATGAAATATTCTCAACTCACTTTATTGATTAGCACTGCTTTATTCCTTACTGCCTGTGGTGGTGGTGGCTCATCAGACCTTTCTGCGACCTCAAACGTTAGCAACAATAATCATTCAAATACTTCAGAAACAAACTTCAATAACAATAATAGCTCTGGACATAAACCTGCTAATTTAGCAACTAATCATGCGATAAAACTGTCTATCCAAGATGCACAAGTAACACAATTAGAAAATGTGGATAACCAATCCGTTGATCTTAATCAATTGATTGTTGATGGTCAAACCATTCCATTAACATATCCAGGAATTTCTGCAGTTAGCTTTATTTCTATAAATGGTAGTAATGTTAGCGGGAACCATATGAGCTATGCTCGCTATGGTACGGTAAATAGTGCAAATGGTCCATACATCTTCTCTCAAGGACAAGTCACTCCCGCTAAAGAAATTCCTCAAACGGGTATTGCAACCTATAAAGGGCTTTCAGTTTATGTTTCTAAAGAACGAGAAGCATCTACTGGCAGTTCGGAATTTAATGTTGATTTTGGTCAAAAAACTTTAACAGGAAATATTCATATAAAAGATATTACGGATATTGCACTCAATGCTAATATTCAAGGCAATACCTTTAAAGGCAAAACCGTCGAAGGCGTCGAAACTCAAGGTAGTTTTTATGGTCCAAAAGCAGCTGAACTTTCTGGTGTATACAGTAATGCTAATCAAAAAATTTCTGGTGCTTATGGTGCTGTACTTGTAAAACCATAACTTCTCTTTTTAAGAAAGCCTCTAAAATGAGGCTTTTAAACGCTTTTAATCTAATACGAAATAATGATGAAAATTCTTCCTTTGTTTTTTATTCCTGCTGTTGCTTTTTCTGCTAATAATATTGCCACACCTGATACAAACTATAATTTAAATCGTCAACAATTAGCGCAAAGCATGAGTGAGCAACCCGCGTCAAAAGGTAAAACCATTAATCTCACTAGCGAAGAATTGTTACAACAGCCTAAACTACTCGAGCGCGTATTAGATAGTTCCATCAGTTTAGGAAATGTTGAAGCCGTAGAGAAATTTCTCCCACTTTACGAGCAGCTACCGAAAAAAAATCCTATTCTAGTGGCTTATGCTCGTGCAATGCTTGCGCGCGTTCACGGTAATATTAAAGAAAGCATTGATTATCTTCGTCAAATTATTGCAGATAATCCAGAGCTAACGCCGGTACGTTTACAACTTGCAACAGCATTGGCACAAGATAGACAAATCATTGCTGCACAAGATCAATTTGAGAAAGTCAAAAGCGCGCCCAATTTACCGCCAGAAATTGCTCAACAAGTAGACGCTTACCAAGATTATTTAAAACGCGCAGATAGTTGGGATATCAGTGGTAATATTCGATATTTGAGCGAGAATAATGTGAATAACGCGCCTAAAAATCGGACTTATGGACGTTGGACACTACCTGCTGCAGAAAGCGCCCATGGTATCGGCTATCAATTGGGCGTTGGAAAAACGTATGGTTTTGCCGATAATTGGGCATGGAAAAATGATGTTTCTATTTATGGCAAAACCTATTGGGATAACCATGTTTATGATGACCTAATTGTCCGATTATCTAGTGGTCCACTCTATCGAGATGCTCTAAAAGAAATTGCTGTTGCGCCTTATTTTGAATACCGCCGATACGGTGGAGAAAGCTATTCTCGTGGCTATGGTATTAGCACAGATATCAGTGCAGTATTAAATCCACAGTGGCAAAATTTTAGTGCCTTACAAGTTGGCCTTAAACGCTATAATCATCGTCCGCACTTAAATGGCAACAGTCTATTTTTCTCTAATACAGTGCTGTATCGTCATAATCCAAAGCAAAGCTTTTATGGCGGATTGGACCTTAGCTGGGAAACAGCTAAAGATAAAAGTGATGCTTATAAGCGAATTGGGGTGAGAATAGGTTGGGAACAGGAATGGGCAAAAGGAATTTCCAGTAATCTTCAGTTAGGCGCTGCGTACCGGCACTATGATGGAAAAGACTTTTTGCAAATCCAAAGAGCAGATCGAGAATATAGCGCTAACATAAGCTTATGGAACCGCGCTTGGCACTATCACGGACTCACCCCTAGATTGACTTGGCAATTAACTGAAAATCGTAGTAATCATCCTATGTATCGTTATGGAAAAAATCAGGTATTTTTGCAAGTCAGTAAAAAATTCTAATCTCTTACTGATATATTTACTATATAACTCTCAGTCTCTTACATAGTGCAATCAGCTAAAGAACATGATTCACTACCTGAAACGCTAGGTAAAATTTATAAAAAATTCTGTTTTTCAGCTGATTTGACTATATGCCTTATGCTTCGGCGTTAGATTTTGGTATAGTGCAATCATCTAAAGCCCAACCCAATCCAAAGCAGATATAGTCAATTAAATCCAGAATAGGACAAAAGAGCATCCCAAAAGACATCAAAATTAGATAAAACTTTACGTAAATACTTTTAAGATTGCCCCACTGCTTTTTGATTAGATTTAACTCTGGCGAATAAGGTGATAAAGGCAAAACAACGTGACCAAATTTTTCGGCTAACGCTTTTAGAACCTTCATTCAATGAAATTGAGCATTATCCATAATAATCACTGATTTAACACTC
>NZ_LWHB01000203.1 GCF_001889065.1 Suttonella ornithocola
ACTTTAGGATGGGGATTTTTAATCCAGCTATAGACGGTGAATTTGCTGATCTTGTAGCGCTTTGCAACAGCGCGCCAAGTTTCTCCATTAGCAATATCGTTAAGAATTTTCTGTCGGAATTGGCTACAGTAGGTCATAGGATATGCTCAGTTTGTTTTTGATAATTCTACTACAAGTTGTTCTTTATATCTGCTTTGGATAGATTGGATTATAAGTGATTTGACTATACTTATCAAGTATTTTATTTTTAGAGGATTTTCCCCTATCGTCCATTCACGCATGCGGTAAACCTTTATCAAAATAAAAGCTGCGCTTTTCTTCTACAACACGCCATATTTTTAAGATAAACTATCTTACGCATCCTATACTCAGGACTAGATAATGCGCAAATTTAAAGACAATATAGACTGGGATAGGCTAGATGAATATCGCCATGTTACTGAAAAATATCGAAATATTCCAGATAAATTATTAGGCTATAAAAAAGTTCCTCATCGTTATCGCTATGTTCCTTTAGAGCGATTGAAATATATGCCAGCAATAGATGTCTTGGTTCATGACTTATTTATGCCATTGGGGATGTATATCTTGCTTTGTATCCCATTGGTTACTTTTATCCCACCGAGCTTTGCAGAGCAATACCTTAATTTTGATAATACTTACATTCGTTGGATTTCATTTAATCTCGCCCCCGATAGAATTGCCGTCCATACCTTTATCTGTGCTTACTTCACTATCCCTTTAGGAATTTGTATCACCATCACATTAGTGATTGATTTTCTGGAAAAAGACAAACATGGAAAGCGCTTTCGGCTTTTTTGGCTCAGAGAATTGAGGAGAAAAGAAAAAGATTGGAGAAAATCTGTTTATCTTTCTTATTTATGTATTCCTTTTGTCAGTTTTTACTTATTTCGTGAAAATAGTGAAGAATATTTCACGCTACCACATAGATATGGTGGTGGACATTATGAGCATTCTTTAGCAATCAATATTATGTCAAATGAAGTTACAATCATAATATTGATTTCATTTTTTGGTTTTCAGTTTTTACGTTTTTTTAGAAGTGAATAATGCAAACAAAGCAATACTCTATTCACTTTATGCCGAAAAATTTACTCACTTTACTCTTTTCAATTCTATGGATAGGATTAACAGATTTCGAGCAAACCTCATCAACTGCTGTAGAAACACAATCCACTACTGCATTCCAACACTCTGATACTTTGGATAAAATCACCTATTACAACACTCATCAAACCACTCCCGATCAAAGTCAGATATGGGAGATATATGCGCATTCTAAAGATGGCACTGAACTTCGTATTCCAACCACAAACTCACCGAGCGGTCGTAATTTTCCTGCTATCTCTCATCTAATTTTTTCAACAGAGGTGAAAATAACAGAAAATATTCATACAAATATCAATTCTAAAGTAACCTTGATATGCGGAAGTGATCAAGGAAAGCATAATAAAGTCATTTTTTTATCCGATACTCTGCCTATTGGTAGCATTGATTTTAGAGAGGAAAGCGTAAAATTCACCAAAAAAGAAAATGGTGGCTATTATGCAGAAATATATCAATATCGTTTTGATATAGAATTAGATATCGCTAATGGTCCTATGCTGCTCATTAGAAAAACGCCCAATACACCTAGCGAATTACATCAATAAATTCTATTTTGAATAAATTTACTATCCCCCAGAATAAAAATGGAAAAAATTACAATCAAAAGGAAAATAAATAAGGCGCTATATTTAATATTTTTATTATAGTCAATTAAATCCAGAATAGGACAAAAGAGCATCCCAAAAGACATCAAAATTAGATAAAACTTTACGTAAATACTTTTAAGATTGCCCCACTGCTTTTCGATTAGATTTAACTCTGGCGAATAAGGTGATAAAGGCAAAACAACGTGACCAAATTTTTCGGCTAACGCTTTTAGAACCTTCATTCGATGAAATTGAGCATTATCCATAATAATCACTGATTTAACACTCAATG
>NZ_LWHB01000204.1 GCF_001889065.1 Suttonella ornithocola
AGAATTGCTAGATAAGGCTTATATTGTGAAATCTATTAAAAACCAACCCTTCTTATAATAAGAGGATAAAGCAAATTATCAAGGATACTGGAAGTATTGAATATAGTGCAATCAGCTAAAAAACAGAACACCATTTACCGCCAGAAGCACTAAGGTCATGTTTATAAAACGTCCTGTTTTTTAGTTGATTTGACTATATATCTGCTTTGGATAGATTGGATTATAAGTGATTTGACTATATTTAAGGAAAGGTGAGTTAATGATGTATGTGAGCGAGGATGTTTAGCTATGGCGAACGATGATAAAAAGGTGGGTCAATTCCCACCTTTTTAATTGCTTGACTGACTAAGCTATTTTACGAATATTTCCTCTTTGCTACACGATATAGAGATGGGAAGCTAGCTGTTGGGCATCATCTAGTTGCTCAAATTTCGCAAAAATAATCGCATCGGCTTTGTCTTTTCCATCTGCATCATAAGCGAGTTCTTGGGTAGTTTGATTATAGATGAGGCGTGCTTTATCGTTATTCGCGGTTGTTGCTAATGTTGTGCTTATTTCAAACAGCGACGCATCAAGCAACCCGATTGCCCCCAGCCCTTTAAAGACACTAGCTGATAATTCAATCCTATCGCCATCTGAGAAAGAGAAGTCTTTGATGGTGTCGATATTACCGTTAATGCCTGAATCAAATCGGAAGGTATCAGAGCCTTCTCCTCCAATGAGGATATCTGTACCATCACCACCTGAAAGGATGTCATCACCCACTCCCCCAATTAGCGTATTATTACCATCATTACCGCGCAGTATGTTATTTGCGTTGTTGCCTGTGCCATCAATATTTTGTTCGCCTAGTAGATAGAGATTTTCAAAATTGTTTTTGAGATGATAGCTGATGGTGCTATTAACGGTATCTATGCCAGCACTGTCGGTAAGATTGTCGCCTACATTATCGACAAAATATACATCATTACCTTCGCCACCGTCTAGCTCATCTGCACCAGTACCGCCCATCAAAATATCATTTCCTGCTCCACCTATTAAGCGGTCATTTCCGTTACCGCCTTCTAGCCAATCATCGCCCATTCCGCCCATTATTACATCATCACCATCATTGCCGATAATGTGGTTATTGGCTTCATTACCTATGAGTTCATCATCATTCGAGCCGCCTTTAAGGTTTTCAATTTGTGTTCCAAATCCAATAAACATTTGATTTTCCACAAGTGTTCCATCTGGGTTATAGACGAATTTGTCGGATTGATGTTCGCCTCGCCAAATCCATGAGCCCGGTGTGAGGTTAATGTGTAGGCTTTGCGTTTCATTGCTGCCATCAAAAGTGTCATTACCAGAACCATCCCAAATATAGATGTCATTGCCTAGCGTATTTTTATTGAAGGTTTTGAAGGTATAGGTCGTATCGCCAGCGTGTTGATTTTCATTCACCCCATAGCGATAGTGTAGAATAGCTAAATCAAATAGCCCAAAATTGGTTGCTGTAACTGGTGAATTTACTACCCATCCATCAGATAAAGTAACGTCTTGCTTGATGTCTTGGGTGTAAGACATAACCGTGAGTAATATTTTGTCTTCCGCAGATTCTTGTGGGATTGACTTTCTTCCGCCTCCAAAAGGATGAGAGAGTCCCACACTATGCCCAATCTCATGAATGAGTACGCCAAAGCCACCTGGCATCAAAGAAGTTTTTGATGTTTCAATTATCAGGGTATCTTTGCTAAGAGCATTATCTGCCCTGAATTCGATTGAGTTGATATGAACATCTCCGCCAAAAGAGGCATATCCAGCGACAAAACTTCCTCCATTTTCTCCATTTAGTCCAGCAATTTTATTCAATACTTGTCCACAACAGGGGCAAATCAATGCTTGTGAAGAAGCATTTTGCTCTGCACTACCGAGATAATGACTACTAGAACTACTATTAGAGTAATTACTTTTTCCTTTTGTTAAATCATCTAAGTAAAAGCGGAAGTGCGCCTCTTCTCCATCAGATTTTTCAGTGAATTTCAGCTGTGTTTGCTCCTCATATAGCTTGAGTGCATCGCGCACGGCTTGCTTTTGAGTGTTGCTATATTCACGGAAGTTTGTATATTTAAGCTGTCTTTTTTCATCATATGCGTTGGTTGCAAATTGATAAGAGATTTCGGCGCCTTTACCGTAACCTTCCCATACTTCTTTTTGATAACCTGGTTTCGATAGTTCTTTTTCTTTCGTCCATGGATTATTGCGTATTTGACTACCTTCTAAAATCTCAATGAAATAAGGTAATTTGACGTCTAATAAATCGCGGCTGTCATGCAAAGTAGTGTCTGTGTTGAAAGTCGGTTGCACGATGGAAGGCGATAATACTTTGCTATCGCTAACTACGGCATGGGTATCATCTTCTAAGGTTAGGGTGATTTGATGCTTGCCTATAAGCAATGAACTGGGCAGCTCTATGCTTCCTTTACTGTTTTTAATCGTAACTTCGGCTTTTTCGCCATTTTCTGTAGAGATAAAGAGAGTGCCTTTGCCTGTTAATCCCGTTACTTGATAATGAACGTTGCTCACACCAGCGTTGTCGCCTTTTTCAATCGAGGTGATGGCTATACCGAGCTTTTCAGGTGTGTTGAGCGAAATTTCATCAAAAGGAAATTTTATAGGGCTGCTGTCTGCTTTACCGTCATTGGCGATAACGGTGAGTTTGGGCAATTGTTGTCCTTGATTAACGGCTTCTGCACCTGCTTGGGTAAGCAGTAGCTCCCCTTCAGCATTTATTTCAATCAAGCCTCCTGTATATGCCTTGTTATCTTCTGTCAATAAACGGTAACTGATACTATCGCCATCTTCATCTGTCGCAGTGGCAGTGCCTAGCTTTGCTCCAGCTTGTGTTTGACCAATAGTTAATTTGCTGATATCTATTGTAGGAGAATTGATAATGGGTGCATGGTTACTCGTTGTATCGGCAATAGGTAAATGTAATTTTGCAGCGCTATCCACTGTGCCATCATTCACAATGGCGTAAATATCAGGCAAATTTTCTCCACGAATATTAACGGCGTCAACACCTGCTTGCGTGAGTAGCACATGTGCTTTGTTGCTATCATTACTATCAGCGACAACGGTATAGTAAATGTCTTGCTTATCGTCATCATTTTGCTTGATTAAGCGATAGGTCAAGTCATCATTATCTTCATCTGTTGCAACCAAGGTAGCAATTTTTTGCCCAACCTTGACTTCTCCTTTTACGAAAGGTTTAGCAGAATACCAAGTATCTGATGTTGAGAAAATAGGTGCATGATTTTCTTTGGCAGATGGAGTGTTATCTACTGATGGGTTAGTTTCTGCCGGTGTAGTTGTATCAACTGTTTCAACAATGGCAAGCGTTTTCTCTACAGGAGCAGATTTACTATCCGTTACCGTAACAATGATTGCAGGCAAATTTTTTCCTGCATTAACCCACTCAGCACCCTTGGCTGTGAGAGTGATTTCCCCTGTTTGGCTATGAATTTGATAAAGTGTTTCTTTATCATCTTTGAGTGCAAAGGTAAGCACATCGTTATCTTCATCGCTGGCATTAGCAACAGCAATTTTCTGCCCTTCAGTGGCTTTACCTTTTTCGAGTTTACTTGCAACTTCTTTGAATGCGTTTATCAGCGGTGCATGATTTTCTTTGGCCGTTGGATTGGTATTTGCCGGTGGATTGGTGCTTGCCGGTGGATTGGTGCTTGCCGGTGGATTGGTGCTTGCCGGTGGATTGGTGCTTGCTGGTGGATTGGTGCTTGCTGGTGGATTGGTGCTTGCTGGTGGATTGGTGCTTGCTGGT
>NZ_LWHB01000205.1 GCF_001889065.1 Suttonella ornithocola
TGCCGCTTTTCATAAACGCAGTGATATTCAAGCAATCATTGAAGAGCATGGGCATGAGATAGTTTGGTTACCCCCTTATAGTCCAGACTTAAATCCTATTGAAAAGATGTGGGCTTGGATTAAGCAAATCCGCAAAGAATGGCGGATGGATTGTATTGATACTTTATTCTTTTATCTGTTTTGGATTGGGTTGGGTTTTAGATGATTGCACTATATTTAGAGCGAATAGTATAAGCCTATTTTTAGAATTCGTAAGGATTTTTTATATTGAAGAGTCGCTGCTTAATTATCGAATAGATATGTCATTACAAGAAATTGTCAGTCTATGTTTTAACCAACTTACATAACTATGGGATAGAAGATTATCCTCATTGCCTGTGTGGATGGATTACAAGGCTTTCCAGAAGTTATATAGTGAAAGTCTACTAGAATAGTTACGATATTAAGATAGATAGATAAAGTCAGCAAACATACTTTGCTGGAATAACAATTTAATTTCCGTAACTCTTTTATTAAACTTTTACTATAGCTAAATGTCTTTAACTCACATACAGCATTAGCTCGTTTTCCCATACTGAGGTTAACTGTCTGTGGTTTGTCAGTTTGTATGCAAGCTAAACCTATTCAGCTATAACAAAACTGTGTTCAAGCTCTGGGTCTGAAAGATTGTGCCATTGTCCGAGTAAGATGGCTTTGAACATCGCTAGTGGTTCATAAGGTGGGCGTCCACTATGTTCCTGACGGTATCTTATCTGAATTTTTGTTGTTGCAGGCTTTGGCGTATGGGATTCCGGTCAATAATGGCTTGAAGCTTGAGTAAAGGAAATCGATTGATGTGTTTGGCAATGATGCTTTTGGCGGTTTGTTGGAAGAAGGTTGTCATGGCTTTTTCCTCTGTATCGGATCAAGAGAAAGATTAGTGGTTTTTTAGGGTTTTGCAAAGGTCTCACTTTAAAGTTGCGCCAATTTCTGAGGAGAGAATCCCGCCAACCACCCACAACAATGCCGTTAACTGCACCGCGCCAAAAACTGCTCTTTCATCGCGAAAAATCAATAGTGCAGCTAAAGTATTAAAAACTGGAAGTAAATTCATTACCAATGCTCCTCGACTAGCACCTAGTACAATCACGCCTTCCATATAAAACATTTTCGACAAAATAGCGACGAAAACCGTGACATAAGCCACTAAAGCCAATGCTTTCATTATTTCCGCTGTCGTCGGTGCAACAGGAATTAACAACTGTTCTGTTTTTGCGGTTTCCCATAAATAAAAAGGCAAAGATACCAACATCGCCGACACACACATTGCCCACATTAAGCTCATCCAATGCACATTAGGTGCTTGTCTTAAGACAACTGAATAGCCCACATAAATTAACGCGGCAATTAACACAAATCCTTCTGCCAAACTAGGGCGCCAACCAAGCAATGTTTGTGGTGTACCACCAGTGACCAACCAAATCACGCCAAAAACTGTCGCAGCAACGCCTAGCCATTGTAATGGATGCGCTCTCTCTTTAAAGATAATCGCATTTAAAATCAGCACCAAAGCGGGAATTAACGCAAAAATAATTGCAATATTGACTAGCTTAACCCCCATATTAATACCGCCATACAGCACGATATTAAATAATGCAAAAGCGCTTCCGCCCCAAAAAAATAGCCATAGTGCGCGTTTTTTTAATTCTGGCAAATCTTTTTTCACGACTTTCCAACAGAAAATCGTCATCAATATAGCTGCAAATAACCAACGATAAAAAGTAAATTGAAATTCCGTCATCAATCCTACGGCAAGCTTTCCTATGACATTGCTAGTCGACCAAAGCACTGGTGCTAATAGCAACATTAGCCGCGGAGGGAGTAAAGTTTTTCGATTATTCATCATTGTTGAGTTTGCTGACATGATTCGATAAATCCTCCTGTAATCTTTGACGCTCTAATCGAGCTGCAATAATTAAAGACTGAAGTTCAGAGGCAGCACGATTAAAATCATCATTGATAATGATGTAATCAAAATCTTTGTAATGACTAATTTGCTCTTTGGCCTCTGCCATTCGGCTATTAACTACCGCAGCATCGTCTTGACCGCGTCGCATTAAACGCTCTCTCAAGGCAGCTAGCGAAGGCGGTAATAAAAAAACTGTCTTCACATCTGGGCGTTTGACTCTCACTTGTTCTGCCCCCTGCCAATCAATAGAAAGAATGACATCATTACCCGCTGATAACAACGCATCAACTTGTTTACCAGAAGTTGCATACGCATGATGAAATACATCTGCATGTTCCAAAAAATCTCCCGCTTCTCGCAAAGCGGAAAAAGCTTCCTTTGTCACAAAATGATAATGCGTTCCATCAATCTCGCCATTTCTTCGTTCACGTGTTGTATGAGAAACAGACTCCACCACATTTGACAACGCATTTTTAGCTGCAGCAATAAGAGAGGTTTTTCCGCCACCTGATGGAGCAGCAACAATCCATAACTGACCTTTCATAAGCTTTCTCCAGTGAAAAATTCTCACTACTTTACTGATTAGCTATTAAACTGTCACTTATTTTTGTAAACTATTTACCAATCAGATAATTATAAACTGATTTCTTATTTACACCAGTGTATTTTGCGACTAAATTTGCAGCATCCTTACTAGAAACACCACAATCTCTTAATTCCTCAGCCATGCTTTGCCATTGTTGCTCATCGACTTCTTGGACAGTTTCTGCACCCAATAGTAAAACGAACTCTCCTTTTTCGTGATAACTGTCTTCAGCCAACCAATTAATGGCAGAACCAACGGTCAATGCGACGATTTGTTCAAACGTTTTGGTCAACTCACGCGCAATCGTTAAAGGTCGATTTGCTGTAAATAGCTGTTGCATCTCTGCTAGCGTTTCCGCAATGCGATGTGGGGTTTCATAAAAAACAGTGGTG
>NZ_LWHB01000206.1 GCF_001889065.1 Suttonella ornithocola
TTTAACTCACATACAGCATTAGCTCGTTTTCCCATACTGAGGTTAGCTGTCTGTGGTTTGTCAGTTTGTATGCAAGCTAAACCTATTCAGCTATAACAAAACTGTGTTCAAGCTCTGGGTCTGAGAGGTTATGCCATTGTCCGAGTAAGATGGCTTTGAATATGCTCAATAGCGGGTAGTTTATCCGTCCTCGCTTGTCGCGCTGTTGCTGGTTTTTCTGCTCAACTAGGCAACGCTCTATCGACTGCCAGTCTATCACTCTTGCTAGTTTAAGTAAGGGATAACGGTCTATGTGCTTATTTATCATGCTTTTGGCACTATGCTGAAAAAAAACGGCTCATCATTGCTCCCTTTTTACTTCAATCATATTGATAGTTTTAAAGATTTTAATTTTTTTGCAAAAGTCTCAAAAGGTCTTAACCTACCACCTTGTCACGGCAGCAGATGCACTCTTATATAGCAAAGCACAACGATGCTGAAAGTTAGATAAAGCTCTGCTGCCAAACTTCCTATTTCTAGATGGTATCCAAGCGCCTTCAAAGAAAGTGACATTGTATGAAACAGTAAAGAGGCGGAAGTCATGAAACACTATGATTAACACCGTAAAATAACTGTCTATTTATAAGCATATTACTTAAACCACTATTGCTAATATGGCAATTGATCACGCGAAAACATCATCGCTGGCAAGTTATCTAAAAAGTATTATCCATTTTTGTCAGACAAAGAACGTTGATAGTTCACGTTACAGGATTGGATATCTATAATATTCTCACGATTAAATGACCAATCTTCTATATTCTTTAGCAAAACACCTAAGTCATCTGCACACTGTGCCCATACCTTAGTAAATGTCGTATTTTTTGTTTTAAATCCGGAAGGAAAAATATGTTTTCAAACAAACTTTATCATTTACAGATTTTCTTTTTAATATTAGGGGTAATATTTATGACGACCTCTTATGCAAAAATGCTAGAACCATTTGATAGTCATCATGAGCACACTGTATCAACAGAACAAAATAAAGTTACAGCTACTCGTTGGATAATTCTTCGGCTATATTCCAACAAAATATGACACAACAACTCTGCAATTTGATAAAAAACGCATGACGCAGGCACAAATAAAGTTCCTTCTCGGCATGATGTATGCCAATGGATATGGCGTGAAAAAAGATATAAAAAAGCCATTCAATGCTGGGAAGAAGCCGCAATGCTCGGCTCTATAGAGGCGCAATATCATCTCGGCTTACTCTATATATTCGCTGATAAAAAAAGCGGGATACAAAATGCACAGAAATCTCGGCAATGGTTAGAAAAAGCCGCTTTCAAAGGCGATAGTAATGCACAATATGCACTTGGTCTTCAATATCAGTATCTAAATAAAAATGTAGAAAAATACTGGCTTAAAAAAGCTGCTACCCAAGGGAATGTTCATGCGCAAACCAGTCTTGCTATGTTGTATGCATCTGAAGAAGCGTACGCAAAAGCCTATCAATGGCTTAAAACAGCTGCTGAAAAAGGCTATAACATTGCACAAAATAATCTTGGTGTCATCTATGGTTATGGCAAATGGGATATTGATATATAGTCAAATCAGCTAAAAAACAGAACGTTATCTACCGCCAGAATGGCTAGATAAGGGCTATAGGATGTTTTGTTTTTTAGCTGATCGCACTATAAATTATCACCAAGCAGAATATTGGTTTGAAAAGGCAGCAGCACAAAGCAATAAAAAAGCAAAAGCCAACTTAGAAGAATTAAAGTTTGTTTTAGCGCACAATCACGCCGAGAATACTCAATAGCTATAATCTACAACATAGAAATAAGTTGCTTTAAGACAAAATAGCGTAAAATCCTATCGGGATAATTCTATTTTTAACCTTTCTATATAGACAAAGTACATATTATGAATGAGATTAAATGTCCCCATTGCCATAAGGCATTCACGATAGATGAAGCAAGTTATGCTGAGATTGTTAACCAAGTTCGTAATGATACGTTTCACGTGGAACTTGAAGAACGCATAACACAAATAAAAGCACAATTAGATAGTGAGATACGCTTACAGCAAACTGAGACAGAACAGTTTTTTGAAAAACAATTAGCCGAAAAAGTAACTGAAATAACGCGCTTACAACATCATATTGAAACCCATCAACAAGCCCAACAGCTCGCAATCGCAAATGCTACCGCACCATTACAAACTAAGTTGGCGGAACAAACACAGGAAATTGAGCAATTAAAACTCACCTTGCAATCAGATAAATTGTTAGCCGCATCAGAAAAATCTTTAGCAGTTGAAAAAGCGATTGCAGAAAAATCAAAAGCCCTGACAGAACTGGAAGCACAGTTAAAATCTCGGGATGCGGAGAATGCTTTAGAAAAGCAAAGTTTACGTGAAAAATATGAAGCTGAACTTAAGCTAAAAGAAGAAACAATTGCGTTTTATAAAGATTTTAAAGCTAAGCAATCTACCAAAATGCTGGGAGAAACTTTAGAAATTCATTGTGAAACCGCATTTAATCAGGTGCGAGCAATGGCATTTCCCTCTGCGCAATTTGGTAAGGATAATAACGCTACTTCTGGCAGTAAAGGAGATTATATTTTTCGCGAATATGACGAGCATGGCAATGAGATTCTCTCAATTATGTTTGAGATGAAAAATGAAGGAGATGAAACAGCGACGAAAAAGAAAAACGAACATTTCTTTAAAGAGTTGGATAAAGACCGTCGAGAAAAGCAATGTGAATATGCGGTCTTAGTTTCTCTTTTAGAGACAGAGAGTGAGTTATATCAAGGCATAACCGATGTTTCTTACACCTATCCTAAAATGTATGTCATTCGTCCACAATTTTTTGTACCAATGATTTCTTTATTACGCAATTCTGCTTTAAATACACTGCAATATAAACAAGAAGTCGCTCTAATGCGCGCACAAAATATTGATATTACAAATTTTGAAGAAGACTTACAGTCATTCAAAACAGCATTTGCAAAAAATTATGAATTAGCTAGCCGTCGTTTTGGTGAAGCTATCAGCGAAATTGATAAAACAATTACGCATCTGCAAAAGACAAAAGAAGCTTTATTATCATCGGAGAATAATCTACGCCTCGCCAATAATAAGGCAGAAGATTTAACGGTGAAAAAACTCACACGTAAAAATCCAACCATGAAAGCAAAGTTTGATGCATTAAAGCAGGATAAGTTATCATCCTGATAATAATGTAAAAATAGAGCAAAATGTCTTTAACTCGCATATAGTAGGGTTCCCAAAAAATGCATACCGTACTTGAAGAATAGAATGCTGTTCTCAAGGCGGATATTGAGTTAATGTTATAGTAAAATCACTTAGAATCCAATCTATCCAAAGCAGATATAAAGAACAACTTGTAGTAGAATTATTGGTAGTTGTTTGAAAAGTATGCTAAACATACTCTTACAAAAAATACTTCTTTTAATATATTGATATTTAAATATTTAACTGCCATTGGATTATTTGATAATATTCCAGCATACTTTTCAAACCACTACCGAATTATCAAAAACAAACTGAGCATATCCTATGACCTACTGCAGCCAATTCCGACAGAAAATTCTTAACGATATTGCTAATGGAGAAACTTGGCGCGCTGTTGCAAAGCGCTACAAGATCAGCA
>NZ_LWHB01000207.1 GCF_001889065.1 Suttonella ornithocola
TTCTGGTCGAATTGGCGGCAGTAGGTCATAGGATATGCTCAGTTTGTTTTTGATAATTCTACTACAAGTTGTTCTTTATATCTGCTTTGGATAGATTGGATTCTAAGTGATTTAACTATAAAATAGAGAAAATTCAATTTGTTGAATTTTGCAAAGATCTCGTTCTATAACATAGCGCATTTTTGACAGCAGTTTGTTGCGGGCTTTCTGGACTTGACTCAGCGCTTGGCTTCTGCTGACTTTTTCCATGATGCCATCTTTTAATCCTTTTTCTCGTAAGCGTTGGTGGTTTGCTTGGCTGCTGTAGCCTTTGTCGGCATAGACGGTTGTACCTACCTTTAGGTTTTCTAGTAATGACTCAAGATGCTGGCTTTCATGTTCGTTAGCACTGCTGACGTGCAGCTGTTCGATGTAGCCGTCTTGGTCTGTCAGGACGTGTTTTTTGTAGCCTAGTGGGTATTGTCCTTTTTTCTTTGTCCAGCGAGCATCTCGGTCTTTACTGGCTGGAGGTGATGGGCATACTTTTCAAACCACTACCAGTTATTGAAATCTATTTATAAAAATAGACTACTTACTCTAATGATTCTAATTGCAAAGGTGGCGCATCAATTGCCGGACTAACACTAGGGGGTTCTACGATAGATTCTAAAGTAATGACGTTATCTTGTGCGGATTGTGGAATTGCCAATGTATCTTTTTCATCACTTTTGTTTTCTAGATCTGGAATATTGGGTAAAGTTTTGGTTTCATCACGCATTAATACAAAAAAAGTCTCATCTTCACCAATCATTCCATATTCTTCTCGGGCTTTTTCTTCATAGAGATAATAAGAATCTGGTGAACGCAAGGTCTCAACCTCTTTACTTTTACTTAAATTGCGTTCTGTCAGTAATTTATTTTCTTTTTGATGCAAGATTACTTGAGATTGCAAGCCAGTAATCAATTGTTTTTTACCAGCTTGCAATTGCCAAAGATAATAGTTAAACGCCCCCAAAGCTATCGCAATAGCTATCAAGATACCATAAGGCAGGAGACGTTTATTTAACATACGCGTTAATTAGTTTTTAATTTTGCCAAGTAAAGCTGCTTTGCCGCCGTATTTTGCTTTATCGCCTAACTCTGCTTCAATGGTGAGTAAGCGATTGTATTTTGCTACACGGTCAGAACGGCAAAGTGAGCCAGTTTTAATTTGTGTTGCTGT
>NZ_LWHB01000208.1 GCF_001889065.1 Suttonella ornithocola
TTAAAATTATTGTGTTAATTTCCTACTATAGTGAAAGGCTACTAGAATAGTTACTGTACTAAGATAGATGAATAAAGTAAGCACATATACTTTACTGGAATGGCGATCTAATTTCTGTAACTCTTTTATTAGCCTTTTACTTTAGTAGCAAAAATTAGTGTAAAACAGAATTTTGCAAAGGTCTCACTATGCCTGTCAGTTAATGCCAATAAACCATAAACATAGGCTTGAAAGCAATATATGGATGCCCAGAGGTCTCTATTTTTTAAGCGATTACGAAATCAATTGGTAGACGTCATCGGACCAGCAGTATGAGAGCTTGAAGGACCAATGCCGATTTTAAATGGTTCAAAAATACTGGTCATGAGGCCTTATTTATAGCCAGCCATGCTGACTCATTATCATTTTGAATTGTGCATAGACAATAGCTGCACTAATTAGCCCTCCCATACCAAATATGGCTTCCATAAAGACCATAATAAGGAGCAATTCCCAAGCTTTTGCATGGATATGCCGACCGATAATCTCAGCGTTTAAAAAGTATTCTAGTTTATGAATAATGACTAACCAAGCGGTAGATAAACCAGTGATTAACATACTATCGCTGAGGCTAAATAGGATAATTAAGGTGTTGGAAAGAAGGTTACCTACCACAGGAATCAGCCCTGCAATAAAGGTAAAGGCAAGCAAAGCGCCAGTCATTGGCAGCTTATGACCAAAAATAGGTAAGATACCGAGTAGGTAAACGCTAGTGAGTATGGTATTGATGGTTGCAATCCACATTTGCGCAAAAAAGACTTGTGAAAATGCGGTTAGCAGTTGGTTAAATTGTGAATGTATGCGTCTGACTAGGATGGGATCTTGCTCAGATAATACGGGTATTTGCCATGCTGCAAGTGCGCCAATGATTAAGCCAATGAGAAGGTGTCCTATTGCGCGTAGGGTATGTAACCCCGCCGTTTGCAGTTGATGAGCGTGGTCATGTAGGGTTTTGCTTAAAAGCTCTCGCAAAGCAGATAAGGAATCAGGTAAGTGTTTAGCGATTGATGGTGGAAGTTGTTCTTGGGCTTTATCAATAGCTTGCGCAGCATAGTCTAATAAAGGCGATAAGCCAATATCGGCTTTATTGCTAATCCATACAGTGAGCAATCCAAACAGAAGTAAAAAGACGAGAAAGACAACCGTAACGCCCGCTGCTCTTGCAAAACGAATACCATGATGTTTGAAAAAATGCGCTAACTGCCTTACTGCAATATAGGTCATTAATCCAATAAAAAGCATGCCAACAAATTTCAGCAGTAATACGGGTAACCATAATAAGAGGATACCGCTAATGGCTGAAAGGAATGTTAAAAAAGTCAGCGGGCGAGGCGCATTATTGGTCATTATTTTTCCACGGCTAATCCATAAGGTCGTGCAGCTTTTTAAGATACGCTTCCCAAACGCAATCGTCAAAGCTACGACGAATGATTAGGATATAGCCTGAACCATGTCGATAAATCAGTAAAGCGCTTTGTCTTAAAATCTTTCTAACCAATTAATATGGCTCGCAATTATATGTCGGAATAAATTAAAGACGCATCACTGAGTCCAAACGATTACGAAAATGAATAGATAACTGCATCATTGTCTGTCCTCAATTCGCAATTAGCATCATCCATTTTGTAGAGGCATTTATAGTCAAATCATTTATAATCCAATCTATCCAAAGCAGATATAAAGAACGACTTATAGTAGAATTATCAAAAACAAACTGAGCATATCCTATGACCTACTGCAGCCAATTCCGACAAAAAATTCTTAACGATATTGCTAATGGAGAAACTTGGCGCGCTGTTGCAAAGCGCTACAAGATCAGCAAATTCACCGTCTATAGCTGGATTAAAA
>NZ_LWHB01000209.1 GCF_001889065.1 Suttonella ornithocola
TAATTGTCATGGACAATGCCGCTTTTCATAAACGCAGTGATATTCAAGCAATCATTGAAGAGCATGGGCATGAGATAGTTTGGTTACCCCCTTATAGTCCAGACTTAAATCCCATTGAAAAGATGTGGGCTTGGATTAAGCAAATACGCAAAGAATGGCGGATGGATTGTATTGATACTTTATTCTTTTATCTACTTTGGATTGGGTTGGGTTTTAGATGATTGCACTATATCATTATTTATTTTAGACATAAAAAAAGCGAACCGAAGTTCGCTTTTTTATCGAATATATGATTAAAAATCGTGACGTAAGCCAACTTTAACAGTATATCCGTCGCTTTCTTTACCTTTGAAGTCACGGTACTCACCTTCAACCCAAGTGTAAGTACGTTTGCTGAAGTTATATTGATAGCCTAAAGCATAAACATACACATTATCGTCACCTTTAGGATCAGCTAAAGAGAAACCACCACGAACAGTATTCGGTCCGAAGTAATATTCACCCGCTAAGTTATAAACTTCTCCATAAGAAGCTTGATGTTGTGCACCTAAGCCAACTTTAAATTGGTCATTGCTATAGCCAATAGCACCACCAACGACTTCTGTTGTACCAGGGTTAAAAGCAACAATTTTGCCTTTTGAGTTAACGCCACGAGTTTGATTGTCATCAGCATCAATCCATGAATATGCTAAACCTGCATAGAAACCATTTTGGTCGTACCAAATACCTGCTTGGGCGGCATCAAAATCTTTGCTCGCACTATTTTTTATAACCTGATTGCTGCCATCTAGCACACCAGCGATACCAAATTGGAATCCACCAAAGTTTGGAGAAACATAGCTAATTGCTTTAGGTAAACGGCTACCACCGGTTGCCGATGAGAATGTTGCTAATTCATCACTATAGAAAACATCATTAAAAATGTCATTATAATTAGTTACTGTTTTGAATAAAGAATTTTGCTTACCTAAGGTTACAGTACCAAAATCTCCTTTTAGACCTAAATATGCATAGCGTGTATTATCAACACCACCATTTACATCAAAGCCAAATTCCATTTTATAAAATGCTTGAACACCACCTGCCAAATCTTCAGTACCTTTAATCCCAAACTTAGCAGTCGCGGTATCTAAATCCCAACGATTTTCTTTTACAGAGCCACTAATGCTTTCATTTCTACTTTTGTCAATTGAAGTTGAATAACCTAAAGAACCATATAGAGTAGTAGTGTTTTCAGCTTGAGCAGCGCCGATCATGCCTGCTGCTACGCTTAGTGCGATTAATGCTTTTTTCATGTTTGTCTCCTAACGAGGTATTTAATTCAGAACCGTCAGTGCGGTTTGCCTAATCCGGGAGTAATCATATCTATTTTTTTGCAAAGACGCAACACCTTTGTTGCAAAAAACCAACAACTTTTTTAGACTGTTTCTAAAGAGCCACATTATTTATAAAATTGCCTCTTAAACAGCCAAACATCCTATCAGCTTTATCCAGCACTTTTGGCGGTAAATAACATTCTATTTTTTAGCTGATGTACCCTAGCCTACAATACTTTTTATAAACTGAGACCTTTGCAAAATTCTATTTAACACGAATTTTTACCATTAGCAGAAAAATTAACACTATGACTTTAATATATTTTTAAAGTTTAAAAAATTGAAATTTCTCTATTTTTTAGGGGTTTTGTAAAGATCTCAGACCATCCATACCGATGTAACCACTGACTTCTAAAGCTACTCTCGTCAAGATAAACAATCGGAGTTTCTTCTTTTTGATACTTAGCGATGCTCTCATTAAAGCGTTCCCTATCATCTTGATTAGCTTTTGGATGCCTTAGTGTTTTTTTATAGCTAATACCAAGTTTCTTCAATGCTTTGTGAATAGCTGTCTGTGAGCAATGAAAACGCTGGGCATGCTCATGTTGATAAGCATCTGGATAGTACTCTACACTAGCCATTAGGGTTTTGAAGTCTATTTTGTAAGAATAAGAAGTT
>NZ_LWHB01000021.1 GCF_001889065.1 Suttonella ornithocola
ACAAATCGCTGATTGCGAGCAATTAAAACGTCTAGCTCTTTCCCATTGGTAATCATCAGGATACTGCTCAATATCCTTAAGCAAGGCTTCATCATCAATCTTTGAGGGCTTACGCTCAGTAAAGCCTTTAGGATGGGGATTTTTAATCCAGCTATAGACGGTGAATTTGCTGATCTTGTAGCGCTTTGCAACAGCGCGCCAAGTTTCTCCATTAGCAATATCGTTAAGAATTTTTTGTCGGAATTGGCTGCAGTAGGTCATAGGATATGCTCAGTTTGTTTTTGATAATTCTACTATAAGTCGTTCTTTATATCTGCTTTGGATAGATTGGATTATAAGTGATTTGACTATAGTGGATAAGACCGCTCAAGACAAACCGATAGTCTATCTTGATGAATGTGGTTTTAAAGCCTTTGCTCATAGACCTTATGGCTACAGCACAAAAGGACAAATTTGTCATGGAAGTGATAACTGGCATTTAAAGAACCAGAGCAATGCGATTGGAGCCATTATCAATGGAGAATTGTTTGCCTTACGCTTATATGATGGTTCTATTAACAGCGATATTTTCTCTCATTGGGTGAGAGAAGCACTGTTACCTGAGTTACCTAAAAACAGTGTAATTGTCATGGACAATGCCGCTTTTCATAAACGCTGTGATATTCAAGCAATCATTGAAGAGCATGGGCATGAGATAGTTTGGTTACCCCCTTATAGTCCAGACTTAAATCCTATTGAAAAGATGTGGGCTTGGATTAAGCAAATACGCAAAGAATGGCGGATGGATTGTATTGATACTTTATTCTTTTATCTGCTTTGGATTGGGTTGGGTTTTAGATGATTGCACTATAATCGCTCACAAACAGCTAATAAAGGTTATAGCGTCAGCGAACAAACGCTTAAAGAAGCCGGCATTTATAGCAAATTAACCTTAAGACTCATCCCCTCTCTTGCCGTTATCATGGGCGGCCGTTTTAGCCATTGGGAAATTGAAAATCAAAATAAACTCAAACATACTAACGACCAAAAATCTGATAAAACCTTTACGGGATATGCTGGACTGGTATTTGATATTGATAACAATCATAGCCTATACGGTAGCTATTCCAGCCTATACCGCCCTCAAACAGAAGTGGATAAAGCAGGTAATCTGCTCAAACCGCGTCAAGGACAACAATTTGAAATCGGCATCAAAGGCAGCTATTTTGGCGACCGCTTAACTACCCGACTTTCTGCCTACCAACTCGAAGATAAAAATGCTGCTGCCTCGCCAGCCAACGACCCAAAAGCCAATTACCGAGTAGCGATTGGTAAACGCAAAATGCGCGGGATAGAAGCAGAAATCATTGGCGAAATTACCCCTGAATGGAATATCAGCGCAGGTTATAGCTATCTACAAAGCCACATTACTAAGGCAAGCACCAAAAGAGACGACGGCATTTTTCTGCTCATGCCAAAACACAGCTTCAATCTCTTTAGTACCTATGCGCTTACTCCAGAATGGATCGTTGGTGGTGGCATCAATGCCGTTAGCCATTTCAAATCTGTCGCTGGCATACAAGCCAAAGGTTATGCCACTGTTGATTTAATGGCGCGCTACCAAATAAACGATAAATTTAGTGCCCAACTTAATCTTAACAACGCATTTAACCGCCATTACTACACACGCGTTGGTAGCGCCAACACTTTCAATATACCGGGAGAAGAAAGAAATGTTAGTGCGACTTTCCGCTATCGCTTCTAATCACTTCATCTATAAGACTGCTGAGTATTTACTCAGCAGTCTATTTATCCTCTATAGCCTTATGATTTCCCATTCTCAAGCGCAACCACAATCTTTTATTCTAACTGCTAACAATCAAGCCCCCTACGCTATTCAAACAGAAGCTATTGGGAATCCGCCACCAGACGGCTACCCCGTTATCTATCTACTAGACGGCAACCGTCTCTTTCCTTTGGTGAGAAAAGTCATAACCACACCTGCCGTTATCGTTGCTATTGGCTATCCTGACACGCTCGACATCAATCCTGCTCGCAGAGCCTTTGATTACACCCCACCTTCGGATAACTATCAACAAACAGGCGACCAAATGAATACGCAATTTGGCGGTGCAGAGCAATTTTCACAGTTTATTGAGCAACAACTCAAACCATTCATCGCCCAACGCTATCCAATTAACTACAAGCGCCAAGCCATATTAGGACATTCTTACGGCGGACTTTTCGTGCTTTATCAGCTATTCGTTCATCCAGAACATTATCAAAGCTATTTTGCAATTAGTCCCTCTATCTGGTGGAATCAGAAGCGCCTTTTAGATTTTTTCTCAACCAAAGGACTGCATCACAAAACCTTATGGCTTGCCAATGGTGAATATGAAAGCCAACATACGCCAAGCACCGACTCACAAACACGTCAAAAACTTAATGCGAGAAAAATGCTCGAAAACACCCAAGCACTCATTACCAAACTTCAAATAGAAAACAGCGGACTTATCGTAGATTACACAATTTTTCCGCAAGCTACACACCAAAGTGTCGTTGCTCCCGCCATTAAGAAAGCCATTCACTCATGGGAAAATAAGTGATAATAATGACTTCGTGATACTTAAAAACAAACTAAAAAATGAATTTTATTACTTCAAACTATAGCTAACTTCCCAAAAAATGCACACAGCATTAACTTAATATCTAATTTGAAAACAAAGTATTATTTACAAGTACTGTATGCATTTTTCGGATGCCTGCTATATCAGTTTCTTCCCATAATTTTTCTATAGCACCACACTTAATTCATGGTATAAACCCGATAAAATTTATAAAATAGTTATATTATTCAACTTGCTACTTGTTTAGAAGAAAATCTATATAATAATAAGATTGATTTTTATTTAGTTAAATATTAAAGTTTTCCCATTTCATTAAAAGGAAACTTTATGCGCCTACACCCCCTTTTTCTCGCGCTCACAGCAACCCCATTATTCGCCCAAAACGCACCACAGCCGATTATTCTTGACCCCATTACTGTGGACGCTGCAAGAGAAGATTCTCCTCTAAACAAACTTGCTAATAGCATTGAAGTGATAGACGAAAAAAATCGGGAACGTCATTTAGAAGCCAATATTGCCGATACCCTAAACAACATCCCCGGCGTTTCTTATAACGGCACTGGGCGTTATGGCTTATCCGACATTACCATTCGTGGGATTACAGGTAATCGCGTGAAAATATTGGTTGACGGACAAGCTATTAGCGATACTTTTAGCTTTGGTCCTTTCCAAAACGCTGGGCGCCAATATATGGATGCGAATAATCTTAAGCAAATTGAGGTTATCAAAGGTCCCGCCTCTTCTTTACATGGTTCAGATGCTTTAGGCGGTGTAGTCAACATTGTTAGTAAAGCGCCAGAAGATTATCTATCAGACAACAAATCTATCGGTGGAAAAGCCTTTATCCATTACACAGGTAAAGATAACGGCGTCTATACAGGCGCAACGCTTGCGGCAAAAGCGAATGAGCAATGGGCAGGTTTAATTAGTTACAGCCATAGTAATACCAAAGAAACCAAAAACCATGGTGGCGATGCAAGCATTGGCGCAGCACGCACCATTCCTAACCCACAAAAAAACAACAGTAATAGCCTCAATGCCAAACTGGTTTTCACACCAACACAAGCACATCGCTTTACCTTAAGTGGTGATTATTACCAGCTTAATCGACGCACCAATCAATTAGGCGAACTTGGTAATTATATGAACCTCTATCAATACCAACAAAGCCATGCCGATGACACTCAAAAACGCCACGGACTTTCTCTACGTCATGATTTTACGTTTAATAATACAGTCATCGATAACGGTTATTGGAAAATTTATACTCAAAATCAATCTGCTGAGCAACAAACGAATATTGATGCAACAGCCTTACAAATTCCCAACAATCCCCCTGTTCATCGTCAACGCATTTCTACCTTTAACAGCAAAGACAGCGGCATAAATGCTCAATTCAATAAACATTTGAATGGTAACATTCAGCACGATATCGTTTATGGTTTTGATTACAGCCACAAAAATATTGATATGCTCAGACGCGGTAACGATACGGTTGCAGGACAAGGACGCCCAACGACGGAACGCAATGCACCAAACAGCACTATTGATAAATTAGGCATCTATGCACAAGACCGCATTGGCTTTTCTCATACAGGATTTAGCCTTATCCCTGGCATTCGCTACGACTATTACCGCCTAAAAGCAAAACCTGATGCCACTTTCCGCCAAACCGTTGGTGCAAACTATCAAGTTCAGAACTACGATGAAAAACACATTTCCCTCCGCTTAGGCGCATTATATGACCTCAATGACCAACATACCCTTTATGCAAACTACGCAGAAGGCTTCCGTGCGCCAGCCTTTAATGAAACTAATCTTGGCTTTGAAAACCAACGTGGCGGATATGCTTATGTTGCTAACCTCAATTTAAAACCCGAGACCAGTCGCGGGATAGAACTCGGTTGGCGTAGTGATAACGGCATATTCAAGCATGACATTGCCGCCTATTACAATCGCTATAAAAACTTCATCCAAAGCGAAAGCGTCATTGGCGTTAATCCACAAACCAAACTCCGCGAATTTTCCAGCATCAATCTTCCGAGTGCAGAAATCTATGGGATAGATGCTTCGCTAGGATTAGATATTGGCGCACTCACGCCTAACTTAGACGGGCTAAAAACTAATCTTTCATTCGCTTATGCAAAAGGCAAAAATCGTAAAACCCATGAACCGCTTAACACCATTGCGCCACTTTCTGGCTATTGGTCTATCAACTACGACCATCCCAACGAGCAATGGGGTATCGGTAGCCGTCTAAACTTCGCTGCTGCCAAAAAAGCCAAAGATATCACCAATAACAATCCTCGTTTAACCATTAACCCAGTCGGTGGATACGCCACTTGGGACATGACCGCCTATTATCGTCCTATCAAAGATCTCACCTTACGCGCAGGGGCTTATAACTTATTAGACAAAAAATACATTAGCTGGGGAGAAGCGCGCGTCCTAGATGAGCATAAACGTCAAATCAATACCGCAACAGGACGTTGGTTTGGTGCATCTGTGCGATACGACTTCTAATATCGCAACCGCTAACAACATATCCTCTCAGGCTTGTCGAACAAGCCTGAGCAGCTGATAAGCCATACTTACATCGTATCAATCAAAAATAAACACGCCCTAACTTTCCAATGCTAACCCGTAATCTCTTAGAAAAATTACGTTACCAAGCATTTTTCCAAACGTATAACACATTAACCCATAGGGAAAATTCAATGAAAAACAGACTTATCATCCTTAGCATGATATTCATTGCCTTTCAGACTTATGCTGCTGAACGCATCATCTCTACGGCTGGCAATGCTTCTGAAGTAGTTGCCGAACTCGGAAAAGCAGCGCAACTGGTGGGCGTAGATACCACCTCATTGCAACCTGCCCAAATCATGAAAGACAAACCCAAAATCGGTTATCGCCGCCAACTTTCCGCCGAAGGCATTTTATCGCTCAATCCAGATTTAATCCTCCTTGCGCCAGATGCGGGTCCTGATAACGTCATCACCCAAATTCAACAAGCCAAAGTGCCTATCCTAAAACTCAAAGATGAGCAGACACTTTCAGGCATTCGTCAAGATATTCTTGCGATTGGCAAAGCCCTAAACGCACAAACGCAAGCGCAAACCCTCATCACACAAATTAAACAACAAGAAGCGCAACTAAACGCGCTCAAAAACCAAAGTGGTAAAGGAAGTGCGCTCATTCTTATCAATACGGGGAGTCAAGGAAACTACGCACTCGGCAAAAATACCGCTGGAGAACATCTCCTAAACATCTTAGGACTAGAAAACGCCTTTAGTGAAAACGGCAATAAAGTCATCTCACCCGAAGCACTCGCCATCACCCCCGCAGACGTTATTCTTATAGCAAGTCGTGGCGATGCTGAAAAAGCACCCGTCATTGAAAAAGCGAATTTACCTGCTAATAACCCATTACAGCTCACCAAAGCCGCAAAAAACCAATGTATTTATCACATTAACATCCTAGACGGATTAGGCTTCGGCTGGAAAACGGCTGCACATACACATCAAATCCTAAAAACCCTTCAACCTTGCTTACACCATTGAAAGAGGCAACCATGACAAAAACCTTTCAACCACAACCCGCAACCCCCATCAAACGTCCAAAAGAAGAACGCTACACTACCCTGCACGCAATGGACGACCTCAGACGGCAATGGTATCGCCACTTTGATGGCAACCTTTGCACCATTTGCCGTGACGACCATCCCTTAGCGGGTTATCCTGTCGGTAGCGTTGTGCCTTACATCCTAGACGACCAATCTCGTCCCATCATTCTCATCGCACACATTGCCGAACATACGCAAAACGCCATTGCCAACCCGAAAGCCAGCTTATTCATCAGAGAAAACAAAGCCTTTGGCGATGTGCAAACTCAATGGCGAATTTGCGCCATCGGTGATTTACAGCCCGTGCCAGAAGAAGCGCTTCCTCAACTTTCCGAACGCTATTTCCGACACTACCCCAAAGCGCGCCATTACGACACCACCCATCAATTCCGCTTTTATCGCCTCACCCCGAAAAAAT
This sequence comes from Suttonella ornithocola, assembly GCF_001889065.1. Classification (GTDB taxonomy): domain Bacteria; phylum Pseudomonadota; class Gammaproteobacteria; order Cardiobacteriales; family Cardiobacteriaceae; genus Suttonella_A; species Suttonella_A ornithocola. The sequence goes on from NZ_LWHB01000021.1 coordinate 6,650, forward strand.
TTCGTATTATCATGGGATTTGGCGATATTCGCTGGATTGCTGCGGATGCACCTTTCGCCAATATTGCACCTTTCGAGCAAAACATCATAGATAGGATGTGCGCGCATATGAATAACGACCACCAAGACGCCATGCAAACCTATCTCAAACAACAGGGCATCCCCCCTACACAAACCATTGAAATGACCCATATCACGCCTTATGGCGCAACCTTAAAACATGGCGATGGCTTACATTTCATTGCGTTTACAGAACCTTCGACCACACCAGAAGCCGTTCGCAAAGCACTCGTAGCACTAGCAAAAGAATAAATAAACGCCCTCGCATCTTAAAATCATGCGAGGGATTTATTCCCGCCATCCCTTCACAACAAACTGATGATAATAAGCACACTTTTTCATCTCTCATTATTGAAAAATCACTCATGGAACTTTTTATCTCTCTATTTTTTACCGCCGTTTTATCAGGATTTATCACAGATTTTGCACAAACGAAAAAACAAAAAATCCTTTATGCCACCTTACTCGCCATTATTTTTTCTATCCTCTTAATGCTCTTGTTTCCGCCAATACTGCTTCATATAAAAATATACTGCTTATATGGCATCAATATACTCATAACAAACCTAATCGTAGGCATGAATATGCTTATCAGCGAATATGGACATCTTCAATTATTTAAGAAGAAAAAATAATCATCCTCTTCATCATAAGGAGCCTAGCTTGCGTCTAATGTTCACGCTTTTTCTAGCCGTTATTGCCACCTTGCTGATGAGCAGCAACTTCGGTGCAGCAAACATTCCCTTACCAGCATGGTGGTGTCAGCATCCAGATTGCCAAACCGCGCATCATATCCTATGGCAAATCCGCCTACCGCGCAGCCTTGCCGCCTTACTCATTGGCGGTGCGCTCGCTCTAAGCGGCGCAGCCATGCAAGGCATCTTTCGCAATCCTCTCATAGACCCCGGTATTATTGGCGTTAGCAGCGGTGCGGCATTAGCTGCTGCCATTTATCTCGTGCTGATTGCACCCTTATTGCCTAATATCACCACCTACTTTCTACCGCTTGCCGCCTTTATTGGCAGCTGGTTAACCGTACTCTTTCTCTATCGCCTTTCGCATCGACACGGACAACTACATATTGCCATTTTGCTTCTCATTGGCATTGCGCTTGCCTCCCTTACAGGCGCAGCCACAGGACTACTGATTTATCTCGCCGATGATAGCCAACTACGCAGCCTAACCTTTTGGAACATGGGCAGCCTCGCAGGATTAAATTGGACAATGGTTGGTTTATTAGCGCTGGTAATAAGTATTGCCGCGCCTATCATTTTTCTCAATGCGAGCCCACTCAATGCGCTAACGCTTGGCGAAACCGCTGCCAGCCAAATTGGCTATCCCATTGAACGCTGCAAACGTCAACTCATCCTTGCTGTTGCGCTACTCACTGGCGCAAGCGTTGCCTTTGCGGGCATCATTGGATTTATCGGCTTAGTTGTTCCTCATCTTGTCCGCCTAATCATCGGCAACGACCATCGACAAACCCTACCCGCCAATCTTATGGTTGGCGCCATTCTTCTAAGCCTTGCTGATACCTTTGCACGTCAAATCGTCGCCCCTGCCGAACTTCCCATTGGCATCCTTACCGCGCTCATCGGTGCACCCTTTTTAGCGTTTCTCGTCTGGAAAAAAGGCGCACAAACATGACATTGCTTACCGTAACAGAACTACATATCACAAAACAACAAAAGACCCTGCTCCACATTCCTCACTGCACGTTTACCACCGCGCAACATACCGCCATTATCGGACCTAATGGCGCAGGAAAAAGCACCCTACTCACTGCCTTAGCTGGTGGCAATCGCCAAAGCGATCCCGCGATTTTTTACCAACACCAACCGCTATCTCAATTCAACACACAAACCCTCGCACAAAAACGTGCCGTATTAAACCAGCATCATAACATCGCCTTTCCCATCAGCGTTGAAAACCTGATTGCGCTTGGACGAGAACCCTATCGTTATACCGACAATGCCAAACACAATACGTCAGTTATAAATCATCTCATCACACAATTTCAACTTGAGCCATACCGCCATCGCAACGCGCAAACCTTATCTGGCGGAGAGCAACATCGCGCTCAAATTGCGCGCGTCCTTGCGCAACTTTTACCTAATTTAGATAGCACACTCGAAGGCAAATGGCTATTACTAGATGAACCCACCAACCATTTAGACCTACGCCATCAACACCAACTCATGCACTCCCTCAAAACCCTTACCGCAAAAGGCTTAACTATCATTTCTGTTTTACATGACCCAGCCTTAGCGCTCAACCATGCTCATCAAATATGCTTACTAAAAAATGGTAATTATTACAACAGCTATCCGCCTCAGCAATTAGCAAATAATGTTCAACCACTTAATCAAATTTATGACTTATCTCTTGAAATACATATTCATCAAGGCGCTTACTCTCTCTATCCAACATGCACTATAACTGAATGAGTTCAGATTGCGTACAAATCAACAAGCCACAGACAGCACACATTAGTACGGAAAGACGCTCAAATCCTGTATGCGAGTTAAAAACATTGGTAGTGGTTTGAAAAGTATGCTGGAATATTATCAAATAATCCAATGGTAGTTAAATATTTAAATATCAATATATTAAAAGAAATATTTTTTGTAAGAGTATGGTTAGCATACTTTTCAAACCACTACCAAAACATTTAACTATATAGTCAAAGAAAACTAAAATTGATACAAGGCGACCGAATGCAGATAGTACGGTTGTACAGTAAGTGAGGGTAACACCGTACCAATTTAGTATTTCTTCAACTATAAATCCTAAAATTCTCTATAGCCAACTTCCAAAAAAATGCATACAACGTTATGCTAGATATCTATAGTAAAAGACTACTAGAATAGTTATAGTGTTAAGATAGATGAATAAAGTAAGTACACATACTTTACTGGAATAACCATCTAATTTCTGTAACTCTTTTATTAGCCTTTGACTATATCTTAAAAACAGCGTATTAACCAAAAGTACTGTGAGACCTTTGCAAAACCCCTAAAAATAGAGAAATTTCAACTTTTTAAATTTTGAAAACATATTAAAATCATAGCGTTATTTTTTCTACTAATAGCAAAAATTGGTGTAAAACGGAATTTTGCAAAATTCTCATATATATTCTAACTCATTCGCATGATTTAATAACCATTGTTTTAACAATTATAATTAGGTCAAATAACTACAATTAAAAAATAAAGCCCCTACACAGATAGGAGCTTTATTCAGTTAGGATAACATTTTATAGCAATAGATTAGGCTTCTACAGCTTCAATGCTAACAAATTTACGATTTTTAGGTCCGCGAACAGAAAATACTACTTTGCCAGATGCTGTTGCAAATAAGGTATGATCTTTACCAACTCCAACATTTTCACCTGCATTAAATGGTGTTCCGCGTTGGCGTACTAAGATGCTACCAGCGCTTACCATTTCGCCACCAAAACGCTTAACACCTAAACGTTTGGATTGTGAATCGCGTCCGTTACGGCTAGAACCACCTGCTTTTTTGTGAGCCATTAGTTTTCTCCTTAAGAATTATTCGGTCTTGCCATCAATTGCGTCAATAACTACTTCAGTGTAGTTTTGACGATGACCTTGTTGTTTCATAGAGTGCTTACGACGGCGGAATTTAATGATTTTTACTTTTTTATGACGACCGTGTTCAGCTATTTTAGCGCTAACGATTTTTCCTTCAACATAAGGCGCACCAACGATAACGTCGCCTTCTCCTGCTGAAATCAGTAAAACTTTATCAAAAGAGATAGTATCTCCTGCTTCACCTGGTAAGGTTTCTACGCGCAAACGTTGCCCTGGCTTGACTTTATATTGTTTTCCGCCGGTTTCGATGATTGCAAACATATATTTCTCCGAATGTGAGCGAATGGTTACGCTCTAAGCTATTAGAAAGGTAGCGAATAATACACATCTCTCGCGTTTGAATCAAGATTTTTTTAGTTTATTAAGCATTTTAGAGGAAAATTTCGACTCTGGTGTATTGTCTGCCAAACGAGGGTCGCGATAAGCATCATCAGGGGTTGTACGCTCACCAGCTAAACGCCCTATTGTTGTTCCTTGAATGAGGATAGAGAATACAACAACAGCATAAGTCATCCATAAGATAATATCTCTGTTGCCACCAGCAGGTAAAGTGAGCGCCATCGCAATAGGCAACCCACCTCTTAATCCACCCCAAGTCAAAATCCGTACAGAACGCGGAGAAAAGAAAAACCATTTTTGCAAGATGCTTACTGGTATGAGTACACTCACCCACCGCCCAAATAAAACGATTGCAATCGCGGCAACACCAATAATAAGTTCTTTACTAGTTACAGGCACAATAACTAGAAGCAATCCAACCATAACGAATAACATGGTATTTAATACTTCATCAATGACGCCCCAAAATTCATGAAGGGCTTCTTTCGTACCATGACGCATTTTTTTATGACATAAGCGACCAAAGAGGATTCCAACAATTACTATTGTAATAGCTGGCGAGAAGCCTAATAAATCTGCTGCTTCAAAGCTTCCAAAAACAAGCGCTAATGTAATCAAAATTTCTACGTGTGAATCAACCGCTAATTTGGTTAGATAATAAGCAATATAGCTACACACAGCTGCAAGAATAAAGCCACCGCCTACACTTTTAAAGAAAAAGAGGGAAACGGCTGATGCACTCATGGTTTCCGAATTGACAGCTAAAGTATAGAAAAAGGCAAAGACAACAAAGCCAATGCCGTCATTAAATAAGGACTCGCCACAAACGTCCATATCTAATCCTTTAGAAACGCCGATTGAGCGTAAAATCGCCAACACAGCAATGGGGTCAGTAGGAGAAATGAGAGCTCCGAAGGTTAGACAATATACTAATGGCAGACTACCGCCAATAATGTAATGGATAAATCCCCAAATGAGAAAGCCAATGACAAATGTTGAAATAAGAACGCCACAAATAGCCAAAATAGTGATAACAAATAGTCTAGGTTGCAATTCATCGAAATCAATATTAATTGCGCCAGCAAATAGTAATGCCCCTAACATTCCATGGATGAGGGTTTCGCTAAAGTTAATATCACCAATAATCGCTCTTACTTGCTCTGAATAAGGCCAATGGAAATGAATGCCTAGTAAAAGCATAATGGAGAAGACCAAGGCCAACAGCATTACACCAATGGTTCGATGTAGACCTAAAACACGATCATTAAAAACTGAAAAAACGGCTGTCATGACCAATACAGCAGCAAAAATAGCAGGTAGCGACATAAGGGATAATCCGCGTTTAAAACCTGCGTTTTATATCATAAATTTGTGTCTATTATCGCTTTTTTACTAGTTAAAATGATACTTTGTTTGTTTTTGATAATTTCTTTCTGATTTTATACAAACCGAGACCTTTGCAAAAAAAACAATAAAATAGAGAAATTTCAAATTTTCAAAATATATTAAAATCATGGTGTTAATTTTTCTACTAGTAGCAAAAATTAGTGTAAAACAGAATTTTGCAAAGGTCTCAAGCTATATAGCTTGTCTTACATCGGCGTTAATCCAAACTGGCAATATGTCATTAAAGGTTCAATTATCATTATTGCGGTCGCTATCGACTCTTTGAAATACGCTAAGAAAAAATAAAGACACTCCGCCTTTTACTTGTAGGCGCATGAATTTATGCGCCTATTTTATTTCAATAACAATAAAAAATAATACAAAGTTTAAATCTTGCTTTTCTGTCATCCCTGCGTTTACACGCCCTTTGACTAAGCTGTGATATAGTTTGCGCGATTTTTTCTAAACTAATTTTTTTATGAATCGTATTCTCATCCTATTACTCACTATTTTTTCTTTTTTCTCTGTCGCGTTTGGACAAGAACCTTTACCCTTCAAACAAGTTTTTATCCCAGAAATTCAACAACAACATGGTGAAGATGGGTACACCACCACTATCCAAATTCCGATTCCAGAAGGCTATTATCTTTACGATAACAAAACCATTTTAGACACAGAAGGATTAGAGAATCCGAGTATTGAAAAAAGTCCAGCAAAAGAAAAACACGACCCTTTTTTTGGCGATGTCAAAGTCTATACACCAGACCATCCGGCTAAACTCATTATTCATCATCAGAATCCAGCTGACCAATTCATTTTAAAAACGCAAGGCTGTCAAGATGGTGTTATCTGCTATCCACCTGATAGCTTTATCTTATCTGTTGCTGCCAATGGAGATGTTTCTACCCCTGCAAGCAATACGGGGGTAACCAAAAATTTCCTACAAAAAGCCGCCGCACAAGCAAATATTGAAACATCTAGCAATACCACTTCAATCGTAACAACTAACGATACATCATCTGCTCAAGTTTCTCACGCTACTGCAACGCACGAACAAAACGAATCAAAATCTATTGAAAATCGACTCATTGATCATTTTTGGCTAACCTTACCTTTAATTGTTTTACTAGGAATTGGCGTTAGCTTCACCGCCTGTGTTTATCCGCTTATTCCGATAGTTACTAGCTTAGTCGTTGGTAAAAACACTTCTACTCGCCGAAGCTATGCACTGATTAGCGTTTATGTACTCGCGATGGGTGGCGCTATGGCATTGCTCGGCGCGGTATTTGGTTGGTTTGAAATTAACTTACAAGCCCTGATGCAACGCCCTTGGATTGTTGTATTGGTTGCTATTTTCTTCCTTATCTTATCCTTATCAATGTTCGATGTTTATACCTTACAAACACCACAATGGTTACAACGTCGCACTGATCGCTTAAGCCGCCAACAAAAAAGCGGCTCTTACACCGGCGCAGCCATCATGGGGGCGTTATCCATCCTTGTTGTTAGCCCTTGCGCAACGCCTGTTTTAACAGCATTACTGCTCTATACCGCACAAACCACTCCCGCCAAAGGTGCACTTGCATTATTTGCATTTGGTATTGGTACTGGTTTACCTCTTCTCCTCTTTGCAGGTATCATGCGTCGCTTTATGCCAAAAGCAGGCGGATGGATGACAGCAATCAAACGCTTCTTTGGTTTCCTAATGATAGCTGTTTCTATTTGGCTCGTTGCACGCTTACTTCCAGCAAATATTGCATGGGGCGTTTGGGCAGCTTATGCATTAGCAGTTGCAGTGGCTCTAGATTTACTCACCCCTGTAACAGGCAAAGCAAGATTTTTCATTCGCTATCTTGCAGCTGCTGCTTTTTTAGGCGCAATTGTCAGTGCCGTACAAATCGTGCGTCCATCTGTTGCAGCACATACAGAAACAACTGCTCAATTTGAAACCGTACATACCGTTCAAGCCTTAGAGCAAGCCATTGAACAAGCCAATCGACCTGTCATCGTTGATTTTTATGCAGATTGGTGTGTGGCTTGTCGAGTCTGGGAAAAAGAAATTTGGCATAACCCAAGATTTAATGAGCCACTCTCCCCTTATCGACTCATTAAAATTGATATGACAGACTATACGGATGACGATAAAGCGCTCATGCGGACACTTAACCTTGTTGGTCCACCAGCAGTACTCTTCTATCCTGCACATGGTGATATCCATCATCCGCAAACCACCTTGATTGGCGAAATGTCTGCTGACCAATTTGCACAAGTTTTACAGGAAAAATCTACATCTCATCCATAAAATTCCGTAAATTCAGGTATAATGCGCCATTTTCGTCCCATCATTCATTTTTTCGGACAATAACATTCATGACACAATTACTGGTTATTAACGGCCCTAATCTCAATCTGCTCGGCACGCGCGAACCCTCTATCTATGGCGCAGATACACTTGAAGATATTGAAACTCGTATGCGTAGCGTTGCCGAAGCCTTTAACTACCAAATCGAATTCTTTCAAAGCAATCATGAAGGCGTGATTATTGACCTCATTCATGAAGCAGGAAAATATCAAGTTGACCTAATCATCATTAACCCTGCTGCTTTTACCCATACAAGCGTTGCTATTAGAGATGCAATCAAAGCTGTTGGCATTCCTTGTATTGAAGTTCACCTTTCCAATATTCATACGCGCGAAGTATTTCGCACACATAGCTATTTTAGCGATATCGCTATTGGCACAATTTCCGGGCTCGGTGCGATCGGTTATGAACTGGCTGTTATCGCTGCCCATAATCATCTTACCCACGCCCAATGAACCCATGGAGGCATTATGGATATCCGTAAAATCAAAAAATTGATAGAACTTTTAGAAGCATCTGATGTTGCAGAAATTAAAATTACTGAAGGCGAAGAAACCGTCCGTATCAGCCGTTATGGCAGTGCGCCTGTTCAACAATACGTAGCAGCCCCTCAACCAATTGCTCAAGCGCAGCCAACCATTACACCACAATCTGCTAACGTCGCTACCGCTAATAATGATACTCAAGCTGCCGAGCCTACTGGTAAACTGATTCGTTCACCAATGGTCGGCACCTTTTATGGCGCACCTTCTCCTGACGCTGAAGATTTTGTTAAAGTGGGACAAACCATTAAAAACGGAGATACCGTTTGCATTATCGAAGCAATGAAAATGTTTAATCGCATTGAAGCCGAATTTAGTGGCAAAATCAAAGCGATTTTAGTAGAAAATGGACAACCCGTAGAATACGACGAACCTCTTTTCGTTGTTGAATAAGCGGAGGCAATATGTTTGAAAAAGTCCTCATTGCTAACCGAGGTGAAATTGCCTTACGTATTTTACGCGCCTGTCGAGAATTAGGCATTCAAACCGTTGCTGTTCACTCAAAGCCCGATGCAGATTTAAAACACGTTCTTTTTGCAGACGAGTCTGTCTGTATCGGTCCAGCAGCTTCAAGCGAAAGCTATCTCAATATGCCTGCATTGATTGCCGCCGCAGAAGTTACTAATGCTGATGCTATCCATCCGGGATATGGATTTCTTTCGGAAAATGCGGATTTTGCTGAACGCGTAGAAGAATCCGGTTTTACCTTTATCGGACCAAAAGCCGAAACCATTCGAATGATGGGCGATAAAGTAGAAGCCATTAAAGCCATGAAAGCAGCCGGCATTCCTTGTGTTCCGGGTTCTGACGGTCCCTTAGGTAATGACCCCAAAGAAATTAAAAAAATTGCTAAAAAAATTGGCTATCCCGTTATCGTTAAAGCTGCGGGTGGTGGCGGTGGACGAGGCATGCGCGTTGTCCGCAGTGAAGAAGAAGTCGTTGAAGCCGTAAAACTCACAAAAACTGAAGCCAAACAAGCCTTTGGTAATGACATGGTTTATATGGAAAAATTTTTAGAAACCCCTCGCCATGTTGAAATACAAGTATTAGCTGATAAACACGGTAACGCTATCCATTTAGGCGAACGCGATTGCTCCTTACAACGTCGACATCAAAAAGTCATTGAAGAAGCGCCTGCACCCGGCATCACTGCTAAACAACGAGAAGAAATCGGGAAAATCTGTACCGATGCCTGTAAGCGAATTGGCTATATAGGCGCTGGAACATTTGAATTTCTCTATGAAAATGGACAATTCTACTTTATCGAAATGAATACTCGCGTACAAGTCGAACATCCGGTAACAGAAATGATTACTGGTGTAGATATTGTTCGAGAACAATTACGCATTGCTGCTGGCGAACCGCTATCGTATAAGCAAGAAGACATTCAAATTAACGGTCATGCCATCGAATGCCGAATTAACGCCGAAGATCCTCGTTCCTTTATCCCTTCTCCAGGTAAAATTACAGAATATCATCCACCCGGTGGCTTAGGTGTTCGAGTTGAGTCACATCTTTATAATGATTATAGCGTTCCGCCTTATTACGACTCTATGATCGCTAAGCTTATTACTTGGGGAGAAACTAGAGAGACCGCTATCGCTAGAATGCAAATGGCGCTTTCTGAAATGATTATCGAAGGAATTAAAACAAATATTCCTTTACATAGAGATTTATTAGAAGATCCACAAGTGAGAAAAGGCGGTATGGATATTCACTACCTAGAACATAAACTGGGATTGTAACACCGAGTATATAGCCAACTTCCCAAAAAATACATACGATACTTAGAGATAGGATGCTGTTTTCAAAGTAGATATTGAGTTAACGTTGTACGTATTTTTTGGGAAGTTGGCTATAGCGATTTTATTTTAGTAGAAGTTCTGTTTTTTATCTGATTGCAATATAAAAAAGCCGCTGTAAAAAACAGCGACTTTTACTCTCATAATCAAAAATCATTTTTCAAGCAAATTACTGAATCGCGCTAACGCCTTGCGCTTTTAATACTTCTGCGTCAGCATTTCTACCAATAGCTTTTAAAGAAGTAATGAGTTTTCTCAATGCAGCGTTTGTTTTATCGCTTTCTGGCATATTTTTTAAGAACGTCCCAAAATAGCGCTGTGCTTCCTGATAGTTACGCTTTGAATAATAAGCATCCCCAATCCAATATTGTGCCAATGCCGCTTCTTGTCCTGTTACACCCGTTTGTAAAAACTGCTGAAATCCGGCGATAGCGCCATCAATATCACCCGCACGATAGAGCTGTAAAGCATCTTCATAACCACCTGTTGGTTGAGCAGAAACGACTGTACCCGGAGAAATATTATTCTGATAATAATCGCCACGACTATTCCCCGCATCAACAGCAACGACACCAGAAGGAATGCGTCCTTGCTTAGATTGTTCTAGTTGCTGTTGCAAGCCCTGATTTTCAGCACGTAAATCAATCACTTGGTTTTTTAGATTTTGTATCGTCATTTGATTTTGCACTAAAACATCGCGGTTACTAGCACAACCACTAACAACAACGATCATTGATAAAAAAACCACTAATTTCTTCATTTTTTTACCTTAGTAAATAATTACAACTCGACGATTTTTTGCATAACAGCTTTCATTTGAGCAAAATGCAGCCGGACGCTCCTCTCCATAACTCAGCACCCGCATTTGACCTGAACGGACGCCTTCTTGCTCAAAAATTCTGCGCACAGAATATGCTCGACGCTCACCCAAACCAACATTATATTCACGGCTTCCGCGCTCATCTGTATGTCCTTCTAGGACTACTCGCGTTTGCGGGTTGGCGCGTAAATAGCGTGCATGTTCGCGCACCACAGCGGCAGAACGATTATCTAACTTAGCACTATCATAAGAGAAGTAAATTACTCTATCTTTTCCACTAGAACTTGGACCACCTACAACATTTACACCGTAAGTAGGGTCTTCATAAAAGTCTCCTAACCCTGCTTGAGCATTATAATTTTGATTACCTGCTCCATAAATATTACCCCCTTGAGTGGGCATATAAGTGTTATCACCATAAACAGCACCGTCGCCATAAACAGCACTACCATCTTCAGCGACACCACTAGCACCATCAGCACTATAAGGTTTTGCACAGCCAGCTAGCATCATAACCAAAGCTACCAACCATAATAATTTTTTATTCAATTTCATAAATTTTCCTATAAAAATAACGGATAACAAATTTACTAACGTCTATCAGGCGCCCAAGCAGGATCTCGTAAACGACCTGACGGATCGGATAAAGTCTGGACGACCTGACCTTTAAGATTGATCATTTTCAAAACACTTCGCCCCCCTTCAATAGCGGTATACATTAGTAATTCACCATTAGGCGCGAAGGTTGCTCCCTCGTCCAATCTTCCATTTGTCAAGGCGCTAAATCGCCCATTTTGTAAGTTATATAATCCGATTTGGTATCCACCACCACTTTGGCGTGTTAACGCAAGGTATTTTCCGTCTGGAGATAATTCTGCATTGCTGCTGTAGTTTCCACCAACTACTGCTCTTTGCACCCCTCCACCACCACGATTCATCCGATAAATTTGAGGCGTACCGGCTCTATCTGAAGTAAAGTAAATTGTCCGACCGTCTGGTGAAAATGTGGGTTCTGTATCAATAGAAGCATTATTAGTCAAACGATGTAATACTCCACTGCCAACATCTACCAAATAAATATCCATATTCCCATTCGCATCTGCTTGAGAAATAGCTAACTGACGACCGTCTGGCGACCATGAAGGTGCACTACTGGTTCCCTCAGTTCTCACAACAACACGAGCGCCTCCGCCAGATGCACTCTGCACCACAATTTGTGCATGATTATTTGCATAAGTCATATAAGCAATTTGGCGACTGTCTGGTGCCCATGAAGGCGAGAGGATTGGTTGGTTTCCACTGGCAATCTCTCGACGATTACCACCATCAGCATCAGAAACTATTAAGCTATAACGACGATTTTTTCCTCTCACCTGCTCTAAAACATAAGCAACTTGTGTACCAAAAGCTCCTCGTTTACCCGTTAGTTTCTCTAATATTAAATCGGCTGCAGCGTGTGCTAATTGGCGAGTATTAGCTCCTCTTAGCTCTTCATTAAATAGAACCGCCTGATTATTGGTCTGATTTAACACAAATTGCGCACGAGCATTAGTGCCTCTTTGAAGGACTCTGCCTAGAACAATGTAATTTGCACCTAATTGCTGAAATTCTGGATAATTGATTTCTGCTGGCGATTTCGGACGACTAGGAAACTTATCAGGAGAAATGGGTTGAAAAAATCCTGATTTATGTAAATCACTAGCAATAATATAGTCTATTTTATCGCCCTGATCATTTTGTACTGGGACAACTGCAATTGGCTGCGCAGCGCGTTTTTGTGCTTCTGGAATATTTATACTGACTTGCGCTACAGCCCAAGCCGTTGGTAAGAAACAGGCTAATGCGAATAGTTTTAATCGATTCATAAAAAGAATCCTTATCTATTAGAAAATAGGAATGATAAATTGTAGCAGCTTATGACTACTAGGAAAATAAAGTTTTCTAACTTCAATTTTTTAGAAATTTAACTCGACTCCTTCTTTTAAAAGTATTTTTAGGAGTTCTGTGTTATTTGGCATAGGCAGAGGCGCTGCTGCTCTCACTGCTGTTAATACCGAATTATCATATAAACGATTACCGCTTCTTTCGGTAATACGTACATCAGAAATATTCCCTTTTTTATCCAAGCGAATAAAAACTTTTGCGTGTAAATTATCTGGCACACCTTGTGGCATTATCCAACCACTCCAGACTTTTGCTGTTACTGCTGCAATAAAAGCTTGAGTAGCAGCATCTAGCGCAGCTTTATCCGCAGCTTGAGCAGCTGCTTGTTGTTTATCATCAAAACTAGACAATGATAGCGAAGGCGCACTAATTGCGGCTAACTTTGCCGCTTCTTCTGCTTTTTTCGCCTTTATTGCGGCTTCTTTTGCTCTTTTTTCTGCTAAAGCCTTACGTTTCGCCGCCGCTTCTCGAGCTGCTTTTTCTTTTGCCGCTTTTTGTTGTGCTAATGTCTTTGCTTTTTGCTGTTCTTCTTTTTTCTTTGCAGCTAATTTTTCAGCTTTTTCTTTTTCTATCTTTTGTTTTGCGGCTTTTTTCTGAGCTGCGATTTTAGCGGCTTTCTCTTGTGCTGCTTTTTCTGCGGCTTGTTGCTTAGCCATTTCTGCCTTTTTTTTTCGCCTCTTCAGCTTTACGTTTTTCTTCAGCTGCTTTTTTCTGAGCTTCTTCCGTTTTGCGCTTTGCTTCTTCTGCGCGTCGCTTTTCTTCAACTGCTTTACGTTTAGCCGCTTCTTCAGCACGGCGTTTTTCTTCTGCTGCTCGACGTTTTGCTTCTTGCTCCGCACGAATTTTAGCCAGATGCGCTTCTTCAATCGCCCGTTTTTTTGCTTCTATGGTATCAAGTCGTTTTTGTAAATCTTGTGCAGTAACCACTTTTGCTTGCACAGGTTGCCCAATTGATGGCAATGGGGTATTTGAGAAAAATTCTGGTAATAAAGTTTCTCGATGATACCAAAGAATAAAAGCAGAAAGCATCAGTCCTAAGCCAACAAAAATGCCTCCAACGAAGTTTTCTATCCAGCGTCGTTTTCTAATGGCTGACATTATTGACTATCTTCTTCCGGAAGCTGGCTAGATAAATTCACCTGTCGCGCTCCCGCTGCACGCAAATAGTCAATCCCTCGCACGACAGCCGCATAATTGACCTTAGCATCTCCACTCACATAAACATCAATCTGTGGATGGGCTTTTAGATATTCATTTGCCTGTGCAACAATTTGTCCTTCTGATAAAGGATTCTCAGGAGTAGCTGAAATATTAAGATAAAAAGTACTGTTTTCATCTATTGTTAAAATCAAGGGTAAAGTTAAATCATTAGGATCGTTATCTGTTTCCGAACTACTATTTTCTTCACTCACAGTTGGCAAATTCACTTCCACACTTCGCTGAATTAACGGTGTTGCAATCATAAAAATTACTAATAATACTAACATCACGTCGATATAAGGAACGACGTTCATCTCTGCTTTAACCCGACGGCTTCGACGATTTTTACGACTCATTAGCGATGTTTGATATGTTCGCGTGCAACCAAAATTTGGCGTTGCAACAAATTGGAAAATTCTTCAATAAAGGCATCATATTCTGTATTGAGCGCTTCAGATTTATTGATAAAATAGTTATAAGATAATACAGAAGGAATAGCGGCAATTAAACCTATTGCAGTAGCAATCAACGCTTCTGCTATACCCGGCGCGACGCTATTGATACTAGTTTGGTGTGCTGCTCCCAGCCCAATAAATGACGTCATAATGCCGTAAACGGTTCCTAACAATCCAATATACGGTGCAGAAGAACCAAAAGTTGCTAATACATTTAGCCAACTTTCTTGCTCAGCACTTTCTCGACAAGCAGCTGCTTCCATTGCTCGGCGACAGTTTTTAACAATCATATCCGGTTCATTTAAATTATTACCGCGAAATTGTCCAAACTCATAAAATCCATGCACAAACAGACTTGCTAGCGCTTCTGGTCGCTGATTTTCATATTCCTCATAAAGGGTCTGCAAAGCTGTACCAGACCAAAAATCTTGCTCAAACTTTTTACGCTTAATATTTAAGCGCTTAAATTGAACAATTTTTTTGCCCGTAATAAATAGAGTTGTCAAAAACATTACAAATAACGTCAGCATGATAAGCTGCACAAAAAAGCTAGCATTTGCAATTAAATGACTAATGGATAATTCTGATACCAAAGAAATCTCCTTATATCGCATATCAAGCGAAGTAAAAAATAATCATACTCTGCCACTTAAATTCATATCATTACCAATTTTGTAATATTGTATTCAAAGCTTTACTCTTCTGGTTGCTCAATCCCTAAATGTTGATAGGCATTCATCGTTGCGATTCGCCCTCTAGGCGTTCGCTGAATAAATCCTTGTTGGATTAAATAAGGCTCTACCACATCTTCTAAAGTGCCTCTTTCTTCACCAACTGAAGCAGAAAGCGTTTCAATTCCAGCAGGCCCACCGCCAAAATGACGGATAAGCCTTTCAATCATACGTCTATCTAATTCATCCAAGCCTAATGGATCAATATTAAGCAGTCTCAAGGCTTCATCTGCGATTTGTTGGCTCACTCTACCACCACCACGAACATCGGCATAATCTCTCACTCGACGTAAAAGACGATTTGCAATTCTCGGTGTTCCTCGAGAACGCTTACCAATTTCCGCTGCCCCTTCTGCCTCAATAGAAACTCCTAATAAACTGGCTGCGCGCAAAACAATCTGCGTTAATTCTGTTGGCGAATAATATTGCAGATGATGACTAATACCAAAACGATCTCTTAATGGCGCGGTTAATAATCCGCTTCTCGTTGTCGCACCTACCAAAGTAAAAGGTTGTAAATCCACTTTTATTGCACGAGCTGCTGGACCTTCCCCAATCATAATATCAATTTGATAATCTTCCATCGCGGGATAAAGCACTTCCTCTATTGCTGGCGACAGACGATGTATTTCATCAATAAAAAGCACATCGTTGCGCTCAAGATTGGTGAGTAAAGCCGCTAAATCGCCTGCTTTTTCCAAAATTGGCCCAGAAGTTTGCCTTAAATTTACACCCAACTCACTAGCAATAATCGCTGCCAAAGTCGTTTTCCCTAAACCGGGTGGACCAAATAATAAAACATGGTCTAGCGCTTCACCACGCCCTAATGCTGCCTCAATAAAAATAGAAAGCTGCGCTTTTAATTCTTCTTGCCCAATATAATCTGCTAGTCGCTTAGGACGAACCGCCCTTTCAATACTACTTTCTTCGTTGCCTTGATGATGACCACTAACTAAACGATCTGACTCAATCATTTCGCCCCCTGTAGTTTCAAAGCAAAGGCTATTTTAATTAAAGCAGCAGTATCTGCTTCTTCTCCTAACACTTTTACCGCCGCATCCACCAACTTTGCCGCCTCACTAGGTTTTAATTCTAACGCAACCAATGCCTCTAACGCTTCCTGTGGTGCTACGTTAGAAAATTCAAGTGAATGACTTTCACCCAAATCCTTACCATTGATATTAGCGACTTGCTTACCAACACGATCTTTCAAATCAATCAATAGACGCTCTGCCGTTTTTTTGCCAATACCGGGTAATTTAACCAATGCTGCACTATTTTGTTCGCGAATAGCCGTCACCAAACCGTCAACAGAAAAGCCAGATAAAATTAATAATCCTAGTTTAGGACCAATACCAGAAACACGAATTAACTCTCGAAACAAAGCGCGCTGGGCAAGCGTTGAAAAACCATATAAATATTGCCCATCTTCTCGCATAGCATGGTGAATAAAAAGCTCAGCAGTTTGCCCTTGGTGTAATTCTTCTATGACAGAAACGGGTACGCTAATTTCATAACCCACGCCACCTACATTGAGCATCACCTGATTAGCCTGTTTAAAAACTACCGTGCCTTGCAACCAACCAATCATTACTTCTCCCAAGCTTGAATTAAGCCACTTTTTCTTTGCATCACTGCTGTTTGTAAATGATGCGCATGCGTAAGCGCCACCGCCAACGCATCCGCTGCATCGCTTTGAATTTTACCTGTTTGATTAAGCAATAACTTAACCATATATTGCACTTGCGACTTATCAGCGCCACCTTTTCCTACAACCGCTTGTTTAATACTCTTGGCGGAATACTCTGAAACCGGTAATTGTGCTAATACTGCAGCACACAATGCCACACCTCTTGCTTGCCCTAGCTTTAATGCCGAGTTGGGATTTTTATGAACAAAAATGGCTTCTATTGCAAACTCCTGTGGTCGATAAATTCTCACTAACTCTTCTATTCCTTGATGAATCATCATCAAGCGAATAGGCATTTCCTCATTAGCCAGGCGAATACAACCAGAGTCAACATAGCTAACTTGCTGACCACGAACATCCACAATCCCATATCCCGTAACACGAGAGCCCGGATCAATACCAAGCACACGGCGCGACATCGTCACAAGCTATTAACCTTCGTAATCCTCAGGAAATTCAGCGTTATGAACGACAGACTGAACATCATCAAGTTCTTCTAGCATATCAATTAACGCCATAACCTTATCAGCATCCTCTTTTGAAACGGGAGAAAGGTTTTCTGCTCGCATAGTGACTTCACTTTCATCAGGCGCAAAGCCCGCTGCAATAAGCGCATCATAAACTGTTGCATAATCAGCCGGTGCCGTAATCACTTCTGCGCTACCATCATCAAATTCAATATCTTCTGCCCCAGCTTCCAAAGCGGCTTCCATCAAAGCATCTTCATCAGAAACGCTTTCAAAAAACAAAATCCCTTGTTCCTTAAACTGAAAGGCGACAGAACCCGATGTCCCTAAATTTCCGCCACGTTTAGAAAAAGCATGACGAACTTCACTCACCGTCCGATTATTATTATCTGTCAAACAATCTACCATTACTGCCACACCAGAAGGCCCATAACCTTCAAACCGTACCTCTTCCATTTGTACGCCTTCTAGCTCACCAGCACCACGTTTAATCGCGCGTTCCATCGTATCTTTCGGCATATTTTCCGCTTGCGCTTTAGTAATTGCCAATCTCAAACGAGGATTACTGTCCACATCAGAACCACCATGACGTGCCGCAACCGTTAACTCTCTAATTAAGCGAGTAAACACCTTACCGCGCTTAGCATCTTCCTTTGCTTTCTTATGTTTAATATTTGCCCATTTACTATGACCAGCCATAAAACCTCTTCATTATTCAAAATGACTTATTTTACCATGATGCTTAAAAGCGTCATGCATTTGAATGATTTTTCAAAAATAAATACATGCCGTATCCAAAAATACTGCCTGCAATTATCCCTTTAATCAAAGCCCTGATAAAAGAAAATTCTTGATAAGAAAAATAATCTAATATAGTGACTACCATTGCTAAAGATAGCCCTAGTAGGCTTGCACGCTGTTGTAAAGCACTCATACATCTTCCATCGTTTCAATCACAATCTCTTCTTTTTTATCTGGCAAAATTGCGTTAAGAATAATCGCCAAAAGTGCAGCCAAGCCCACACCTGCAAAACTCACACTACCAGCTTCTAAAATCATTCCGCCAACACCGACCGTTAAAGTAGAGCTTGCAATCACCAAATTTTTTGGCTGCATTAAATCTACCTTAGCATCAATCATCGTTTTCAATCCCAAAGATGCAATCGTCCCAAATAACAAAATCATAATACCGCCCATCACTGGCAAAGGAATAGAAGATAAAAAGGCATTAAATTTTCCAAAACATGCCATCAAAATAGCGAATAAAGCCGCATACGTCATAATCACGGGATTACTATTTTTAGTAATCATTACCGCACCTGTTACCTCCCCATAAGTGGTAACAGGCGGTCCACCGATTAAGCCAGCGAAGCACACTCCTAAACCATCCCCCGTTAACGTTCGATGCAAGCCGGGAGATTTCACATAATCCTCACCAGTTACTCGCCCAATTGCCATAATGCCACCAATATGTTCAATTGCTGGCGCAATCGCAACAGGCAGCATAAACAACGCTGCCGCCCAATTCACTTCTGGACGATGAAACGTTGGAACAGCAAACCAAGGTGCTGCCGCTACCGATGCAGTATCCACCAAACCGCAAAGCCACGCGGCTAAATATCCACAAGCCACACCAATCAAAATAGGAACCAATCGAATCATTCTTTTACCAAAGACAGCAACCATAACTGTTACCGCAAAAGAAAATCCTGCTAACGCTAAAGCAGCGCCATAAGGCATCACTTGCTCACCGCCGCTTCTGCCCATTGCCATTTGGCTAGCACTACTGGCAACCGATAAACCAATCACCATAATCACAGGACCAATCACCACTGGCGGTAATAACTTCTCTACTGCCGCCACGCCTCGCCAACGTACCAGTCCTGCAAAAATAAAATACATAAAACCTGCGGCAAATAAGCCAAACATCGTACTCCCCATACCCCACGTCTGCATCGCATATTGAATGGGAGCGATAAAAGCAAAAGAAGAACCCAAAAAAATAGGGACTTTTCGTCCCGTACATAGCTGAAATAACAACGTACCGCATCCTGCGCCTAATAATGCCATTGCGGGATTAAGCCCCGTCAATAACGGTACCAATACCATCGCGCCGAATGCTACGAATAAAATTTGCGCGCCCGATAACGCCAAACGTAGTTGCTGCATAACAAATCACCTCTAAAAAAATCGTCTTATTATAAAAAGCTTATCTACAAAACTAAGGATTTTTTATCTCTTCTTTTACTTCAAATATATAAAAAGACTCTCAACTAGCAAAATTTATAAAAATCACTTAGTCAAGCTCCAAAAAGACTCAATCCCATTGATATGACAATGACCATGAGCAAACTCATTATGGCATACCAGCGGTTGATGGTATTGCGGTTTAAATTCAGCAAAAGAGCTGTTTCGGTTGTATCAATATAGCCAACTTCCCAAAAAATGCATACAACGTTAGCTCGATATCCACTTTGAGAACAGCATCCTATCTCCAAGTACGGTATGCATTTTTTGGGAGCCCTGCTATATAACATAGCGAGGCCTTTAGTAATATTCCGTTTTACGTGAATTTTTACTACTGGTAGAGATAACAATATGATTTTAATTTATTTTTAAAATTCAAGAAATTCTACATTCTCTATTCTGTTATTTTTTGCAAAGGTCTCTACTGATGTGTGCTGTCTATGACTCGTTGACTTGTATGTAATCTGAACTCAGTCAGCTATATATGTTTTGCAGAACTGCCTTTGCAGCGGCTTGACAGTGCAAGCTAGTGCTATCAAAAATGGGTAAGCAGCTGTTCTCTTTATCAACCGCTAGGCAAATTTCTGTACAGCCTAAAATAACCCCTTGCGCTCCTTCATCTTTTAGCTGTTGAATGGCTTGTTCAAAAGTTTTTCGGCAGTTAGTGGTAACTTTATTTAAACAAAGCTCTGCGAAGATATGCTGATGGATTTTATCTTGTAAGTTTGCTGTAGGTGTCAGTACGCGTAAGCCGTGCTTTTCTAGCCTTTCCCGATAAAAGTTATCTTGCATGGTAAATTTTGTACCTAATAAAGCGATATTGTTTATACCAGACGCAAGAATAGCATCTGCGGTAACATCAATAATATTGAGAAAAGGAATTTGTATATTTTCTTCAATATAAGAAGCAACTTTGTGCATGATATTTGTTGCAAGGATAAGGATTTCTGCACCAGCTTGTTGTAATTTTTGTGCATGGTTAGCCAACTCTTTTCCCATGATATCCCATTCACCTTTCTGTTGTAGCTGCACAATTGGCTCAAAGTTTAGGCTATCAAGCAAGATAGGTGCGCTATGGTTTCCACCTAGTGCTTCTTGTATATATTGATTGATATTTTGATAGTAAATACTAGTGCTAGCTGGGCTCATGCCCCCTAAGATACCTAGTGTTTTCATATATCCTCTCTTTGGTGTATGTATTAGATTTTGGTATTTAGTATAGCAAAAGATATTTGTTTGCTATCGATGTACTTTTATTTCGTAGCAGGATTAAATGCTTCTTGAGCATGCTGAGAGTATGGCAATATTCTTCCAATAATGGCAGTGATAAGACAAGGAGCAATCTATGCCAATCCCATATCTGCTTTTTTTGTCCAGCGAGTATCTTGGTCTTCGCTGGTTGGGGTTTGTCTGGTTGCACTGTTTTCTCCTGTTTCTATCGCTAGCCTCCCAAAAATGCATACAAAGTTATCTTGATATCTACCCTGAAAACATCGTCTTATCCAAAATTTCTGCCTGCATTTTTCAGTAGCCCTACTATATTGCTTTCTTCTGTACGCTGCCTGCACATCTGGATGATGCTGGCATCAACGATAGCTGTTTTTGGTTTTTTGATTTTCAGTCTTTTGGCTTCTAATTCTCGGTTATAGATGAATAAAGTAAGCACACATACTATAGCTGAATGAGTTCAGATTGTGCACAAATCAGCGCGCCACAGACAGCACATAATTAGTACGGAAAAATGCTGCCATTCTGTATGAGAATTAAAGGCATTTAGCTATATTACTGGAATAGCGATCTAATTTTTGTGACTCTTTTATTGGTCTTTTATTATACCGTTCGTCTAGAAAATTTTACTCACGGCAGCTCAAAACAACGAATGAAATGGTTTATAACAGGACTTAAAAGTGGCAATATGAACGCCTGTAATATCTTTAAATAAATTTAATCCTTAACGTTAAAAGGACAAAAATATGCAAGTTTTTATTTGTCCAGAAGACAGCGACACCACCTTATCCGTTGTCATGCATCCTGAAGATACTAACGTTGCTGGTAACATCTTCGGTAATAAAATCCTCACGCATCACCAAGATGCCTATGCTTGTGCTTGGGACAGCGCGGAGCGATGCAAAAGATACTATACTTTGCAGTGACTTTCGCCACGCGATGGACACTAAAACGCGATGCCGTTAACGCCCTTCTAAATTAGGCAAAGTCTGTCAGCTGAGAGAAAATACTTCTTTTACACAACACACAATACAGCAAGGAACGATAATGAGCGATAAACAGCAAGATTTCACCCGCGCAGCCGAAGCCGTGATTGCCGGCGTTGGCGGCGCGGATAACATCACAGCCGCCACCCACTGTGCTACGCGCCTGCGTCTTGTGCTGAAAGACACGGCGAGAATCAACGAGCAGGTGCTGGACGCCGAACCTATGGTAAAAGGCAAATTCAACACCGCGGGTCAATATCAAATCATCATCGGTACCGGCTTGGTGAACAAAGTCTATGCCGAACTTTTGCGCTTAACCGGCGTGAAAGAAGTCAGCAAAGAAGAAGCAAAATCGCTCGCCACTGGCAAAGGCAATATTTTGCAGCGCTTGGTGAAAACACTATCTGATATTTTCGTGCCAATTATCCCAGCCATTGTTGCTGGTGGTCTGCTCATGGGGCTAAATAATATCCTTAACGCACGCGGTTTATTTATTGACGGCACAACACTGATTGAGGCTTATCCACAGTGGATAGACATCGCCGACATCATCAACACGTTTGCCAACGCGCCGTTTGTATTTCTGCCCATTTTGATTGCGTTCTCCGCCGCACGCATTTTCGGCGGCAACCCGTTTTTGGGGGCAGCGCTTGGCATGATTATGGTGCACCCGGTACTCACCAATAACTACGCGCTCGCGCAAGCCGCCGCCGACGGCTCGCTGCAATACTGGCATATGTTCGGTTTTGACATCGCCAAAGTCGGCTATCAAGGCACAGTGCTGCCGATTTTGGTCTGCACATGGATTCTCGCGAAACTGGAAATCAACATCCGCAAAATCATGCCGGCAAGCATTGATTTACTGCTCACGCCCTTGCTCGCGCTGTTCATCACCGCGTTTTTAACCTTCACCGCTGTCGGTCCCATCACGCGCGACGCCGGCGAATGGCTCACTAACGGCATCACTTGGCTCTATCAAACTTCCGGCATTCTCGGCGGTGCAGTACTGGGACTGATTTATGCTCCCATCGTCATCACCGGTATGCACAACAGCTTTATACCAGTGGAAACACAACTGATTGCCAATAGAGCTACTACCGGCGGCACCTTTATCTTCCCCATCGCCGCTATGAACAACGTCGCGCAAGGCGTCGCTGCCTTTGCCGCCATGTTCCTCACCAAAGACGAAAAACTCAAAGGCATTGCCTCCGGTTCCGGCATCTCGGCAGTGCTTGGCATCACAGAACCCGCCATGTTTGGCGTCAACCTGAAACTGCGCTATCCGTTCTATGCCGCACTCATCGGCACATCTGTGGCGTCTGCGTATATCACCGCCTTTGGCACCAAAGCCGTGTCTTTGGGCGCGGCCGGCATTCCGGGCGTGATTTCCATCGACGCGCAATTCTTAAAACCCTACATCATCGGCATGTGCATCAGCTTTGCCACCACGTTCATTTTGAGCTTCATCTTTGCCAAAGTGTTCGCGCGCCGCACGCTGAAAACCGCGCCGGCCGTACCCGTCACGCCGCAAAGCGCCAGCGTTGCGCCGGTACAAACTGAACAGCCGGCACAACCGACCGCCATCGCAGAAGAAACTCCCATTCAGCAAATCCCTGCCGACTGGATTATGCCTCTGAGCGGCGAAATCCTCAGCCTTGAACAAATTCCCGATCCCGCCTTTGCCGACGGCAGCATGGGCATCGGCTTTGCCATCCGCCCCGATATGCAGGGCAGCATTAATTCCCCCTGTGCCGGCACGATTGCCGCCATCTTCCCCACCAAACATGCCATCGGCATCACCGCTGACAACGGTCTGGAAATTCTTATCCACATTGGCATTGACACCGTAAACTTAGGCGGTGAAGGCTTTACCCCCTTAGCTGGTGCCGGCAGCCGCGTTCAAGCTGGTCAGCCAATTATGCAAGTAGATTGGCATACAGTAAAAACCAAAGCCCCCAGCATCATCACTCCTGTCATCTTCACAGACATTGAAGACGGCAGTATCGCCTTTAAAAACGGCAAACCATACATCAGCGCCATGCTATGAAAACATGGACAACCGCTGAACGTTACCGGCGCCTAGATGCACACAGCACAGCCGAATACGCCACGCTGCAAGCTCAAGCTGCCGCCTGCCGCTGGCGGCAGCACTATCACATCCAGCCGCCAGCAGGACTTTTGAACGACCCTAACGGTTTTTGTTATGACGGCGAAAACTATCATCTTTTTTATCAATGGTTTCCGCTCGGTGCGGTGCATGGTCTGAAATACTGGCGCGCGCTAGAAAGCCGCAATCTCGTACAGTTTCAAGACCGAGGCATCGCCATTAGCCCCGACAGCGAATACGACAGTCACGGCGCCTATAGCGGCAGCGCCATTGCGCAAGAAGACGGCAGCCTGCTCATCGCCTACACTGGCAACCATCGCACCGAAAACTGGCAGCGCATACCGTATCAGCTCACTGGCCGCTACGACCCAAAAACAGGCAACTTTAGCCGGCATCTGCCACCGTTTATGGCAGGGCCGCCAGTCGGATACACCGAACACGTTCGTGACCCAAAAATCTGGCAAGAAAACGGCAAACTTTACACCGTGCTAGGCGCACAGCGCGAAAACCGCAGCGGCTGCGCACTCATCACCGAAAACGGCGGACTCTTGGGCGAACTCAACACCGCGCTGACTGACTTTGGCTATATGTGGGAATGCCCTGACTTCTTTACTCTTAACAGTAAAAAGGTCCTAATTTTCAGCCCCCAAGGTCTGCCAGCACTACCAGACGGCAGGCAGGCAAACCTATACCAAAGCGGTTACCTGATTGGTGATTACGACCGTAAAACACGCACGCTCACGCACCAAAACTTCGCCGAACTTGACGCCGGTTTTGATTTTTACGCGCCGCAAACCTGCGCCGGCAAAGACGGCCAGCGCCTTCTTATCGCATGGCTCGGTATGCCGGATACCGCCTACCCCACAGATGACAACGGCTGGCAAGGCTGCCTCAGTCTACCGCGCGTACTCAGCATTGAAAACGGCACACTGCGCCAGCGCCCCTTGCCGGCACTGGAAAAACTGCGCAGTGAAAAAATCGAGAACCCCACGAACCTCGCAGCCGGCGAACTGCTGCTGGAAAACCCAACCGCCGCCCCGTTCAGCCTTGCGCTCTTTGCCGGCAGCGACTGCCAAACGCTGCTCACCTTTGACGGTGCGGCGCTAACACTAGACCGCAGCAAAAGCGGCCGGCTGCCGGAAATTCTGCTCAAAAAAATCCCTACCGGCAAAAACAGTCACATCCGACGGCTGAGTGCCCGCATTACTCAACTACAAATATATTTAGACAGCAGTTCTCTGGAAATTTTCATCAACAACGGCGAAGCAGTAATGAGCGCGCGTATTTTTCCGCCAAAAAATGCGTATGGCATTCTGCATAGTGGCGCTGGTCAGTTAGACTGCTGGCAGTACTATTAATTCTTACGGTTTTTACGTTATAGTAAATTTAAATTAACTAAAAAATGGGTAGTGGTTTAAAAATTATGATAAATATATTTTTACAAAAAATACTTCTTTTAATATATAGTGCGATCAGCTAAAAAACAAAACATCCTAATA
>NZ_LWHB01000210.1 GCF_001889065.1 Suttonella ornithocola
TATTCCAGTAATAGTATGTGTGCTTACTTTTGATTTCATCTATCTTAGACACTATAGTGCAATTCATCTAAAACCTCAACCCAATCCAAAGCAGATAAAAAGAATAAAGTATCAATACATCCATCCGCCATTCTTTGCGTATTTGCTTAATCCAAGCCCACATCTTTTCAATGGGATTTAAGTCTGGACTATAAGGGGGTAACCAAACTATCTCATGCCCATGCTCTTCAATGATTGCTTGAATATACACTGCGTTTATGAAAAGCGGCATTGTCCATGACAATTACACTGTTTTTAGGTAACTCAGGTAACAGTGCTTCTCTCACCCAATGAGAGAAAATATCGCTGTTAATAGAACCATCATATAAGCGTAAGGCAAACAATTCTCCATTGATAATGGCTCCAATCGCATTGCTCTGGTTCTTTAAATGCCAGTTATCACTTCCATGACAAATTTGTCCTTTTGTGCTGTAGCCATAAGGTCTATGAGCAAAGGCTTTAAAACCACATTCATCAAGATAGACTATCGGTTTGTCTTGAGCGGTCTTATCCACTATTTGTTCTTGAAAGTGCTCTCTTTTCTCTGTGTCGGCTTTTGGATGTTAGTTAATCTTTTTTTTATGCGTTATCTTTAAATCCACCACATCTGTGCGTAGCTTGTGCAAACTGTCTTTTAAACTAGCACTAAGTTTTTCAGGCGAATAATTATCCACCCAGATTTTTGTGGTTAAAAATAGCTCATCTCGTTTAACCCCACTTTCTGCAATCGCTTGACCCACTTCGGCTTCATTACCATAAATTTGCGCAGTATCAATGGCACGATAGCCCAAATCTAAAGCATTTTTGACCGAATCAATAACAACTTGACCTTGTAAACGGAAAGTTCCGACACTAAATTTTGGAATAGACATATTTATCTCCTATCAATCAATACATTAAAAATAGACAAACAGCCTGTGCTGTTGATAACGCTATGATAGGCGGATGGCTTTTGCTAAAAAAGTAGATAATAAGCAAATGACTTTTGCTTATTTTGCAAAAATAGCACAATAACAAATTAAGCATCCGCTGACGGGAAAACGCTCATGAAACTCACCCTTGACGCATTAAATATTTTTTTGCATATCGTTGATAAAGGCTCTATTATTGCAGCGGCAGAAAGTTTACAACTGCCCGTTTCCGCGGTGAGCCGTAGCTTGGCAAAATTAGAAAAAGAACTCGATACCACCCTGATACAACGCAGCACCCGACGGATGGCACTAACCGCTGAAGGTGAATGGCTCTACCAACAAGCGCAGCATATTCTCAATAGCGTGCACTACACCGAAGAAAAACTACTGGCACGGCATAGCGATGTTGGCGGACTATTACGGATTAATACGGCTGCACCGGTAATGCGTCATGTCCTGATTCCGGCATTGACAGAATTTCTTTCTCGTTATCCGCGTATCGAAGTAGAGCTAAATAGCGATGATGGCTTGATTGACTTACTAGAAGAACGCACTGATGTCGCTATTCGTATCGGTGAACTACAAGATTCCACCATGCACGCCCGATTGCTCGGAAAAACGGCAATACGCGTATTAGCCAGTCCGCAATATCTCGCTGAGTACGACAATATCGAACACATCAAGCAATTATCACAATATCGTTTACTGGGCTTTACACAACCGGCACATCTTAACCAATGGCCATTAGCAGACAGCCATACAGGACGACTGCTCACCATTAAACCAAGCATTAGTGCTTCGAGCGGAGAAGGCCGACTTGCGCTGGCAATAAACCATATGGGCGTGGTTTGCCTATCGGATAGGATGACCGCACAAACACGCGAAAAAGGTGAACTGATTGAGATTTTGCCAGAGCTTCGCCAAGAAGTGCAACAACCCATTTATGCCGTGTATTATCGCCACCGTAGCCTTGCTACCCGCACGGCTTTATTGATTGATTATCTTGCTGATTATAGTCAAATCACTTATAATCCAATCTATCCAAAGCAGATATAAAGAACAACTTGTAGTAGAACTATCAAAAACAAACTGAGCATATCCTATGACCTACTGTAGCCAATTCCGACAGAAAATTCTTAACGATATTGCTAATGGAGAAACTTGGCGCGCTGTTGCAAAGCGCTACAAGATCAGCAAATTCACCGTCTATAGCTGGATTAAAAATCCCCATCCTAAAGGCTTTACTGAGCGTAAGCCCTCAAAGATTGATGATGAAGCCTTGCTTAAGGATATTGAGCAGTATCCTGATGATTACCAATGGGAAAGAGCTAGACGTTTTAATTGCTCGCAATCAGCGATTTGTTATGCTCTAAAGCGACTAAAGATAACGCATAAAAAAAGATTAACCAACATCCAAAAGCCGACACAGAGAAAAGAGAGCACTTTCAAGAACAAATAGTAGATAAGACCGCTCAAGACAAACCGATAGTCTATCTTGATGAATGTGGTTTTAAAGCCTTTGATCATAGACCTTATGGCTACAGCACAAAAGGACAAGTT
>NZ_LWHB01000211.1 GCF_001889065.1 Suttonella ornithocola
TTGTTTTTGATAATTCGGTAGTGGTTTGAAAAGTATGCTGGAATATTATCAAATAATCCAATGGCAGTTAAATATTTAAATATCAATATATTAAAAGAAGTATTTTTTGTAAGAGTATGTTTAGCATACTTTTCAAACAACTACCAATAATTCTACTACAAGTTGTTCTTTATATCTGCTTTGGATAGATTGGATTCTAAGTGATTTTACTATAACGGGTTGTTCATCACAGCACCAATAGCATTGGTTTGGTTTTTGAGTTGCCAGTCG
The DNA here is from genome assembly GCF_001889065.1 of Suttonella ornithocola. Lineage (GTDB taxonomy): Bacteria > Pseudomonadota > Gammaproteobacteria > Cardiobacteriales > Cardiobacteriaceae > Suttonella_A > Suttonella_A ornithocola. The sequence goes on from NZ_LWHB01000211.1 coordinate 271, forward strand.
TACTGACCTAAGCAAGCTTCGCCTCTTGGCGCATAACCATAACCTCTGCTCTCATGTAATTTAAAACCACTTTCATCTAAGTCAGCTATCTTTTTTCCAGCTTGTTTGAGCTCTCTTAACTGCTTAAGAAATGATGCCCGTTTTGCGCTATCTGCTTTTGGATGATTTACCGTCTTTTTTAAGCGTCATCCCAATTCTTTTTAACGCACGCCTGATAGATTTTTGGCTACAACCAAATAGCTGGCTCGTTTCCATTGGTAGTCATCGGGATAAGATTTGACATCTGCTTTCAGAAGCTTATTATCTATTTTTAGGGGTTTAAATACGCGTTTCTTACGTTCAGGATTCTTCTTCCAACGTTGTATGGTTGTTGGGATGAGTTGATATTCTTCTGCTAACTCCCGAAAGCTTGCGCCTTCTTTGAGCTTGGTCAATATCATTTGTCGATAGTCTGATGAGTATGCCATTCAGTTAGTGTAACTTGTTTAGTGGACTTTTACTATAAATAAAATAACAAAATAATAATACTTATTCAGCAACTTAGTACTATTTTTTTATTCGCTCTAATTGACCTATATCAAGCTATTTTTTTACAAAAATCGATAAAATTGCATCATCAAAACACAAATAGGAAAAACCCATGCATAAACTATTTTTATCGCTAGCAATTGCTACTCTTTCTACCGCTCCTACTGCCTTTGCCCAAGAAGCAAGCACTTATACCGGTGGATTAGACGGTTACGAAGTAGGCGTTCAAGCACCTGACCTCAGTAAACTAGAGCATGTAAAACAAACGCTTGTTACCCCACCAAATGTTCCTGAGCATAGCTTAAAAACACCTGCTGCCCCGCGCGTTGTCCAAGTCGAAATGACTATTCAAGAAAAAGAAATTGAAGTGGAACCCGGTGTCTTTATGTGGGCATTTACCTTTAATGGTAGCGTTCCGGGTCCTCTAATTGTGGTACACGAAGGAGATTATGTAGAGCTCACCTTAAAAAACCCTACAAGTAATATATTGGTACACAATATTGATTTTCACGCTTCTACCGGTGCGCTTGGCGGTGGAGATTTAACGCACGTTGCACCGGGACAAGAAGTCGTCTTACGCTTTAAAGCAACCAAGCCTGGTATTTTTGTTTACCACTGCGCACCGGGTGGTGCTATGATACCTTGGCACGTTGTTCATGGTATGAACGGTGCTATCGTAGTTTTACCGAAAGACGGGCTAAAAGATAAAGAGGGCAACCCTGTTAAATACGACAAGGCATTCTACATTGGTGAGCAAGATTTCTACATCCCTAAAGATGAAAACGGTAACTACAAACGCTATAGCAATCCAGCAGAATCTTATACCGATGATCAAAAAGTCATGGACGGACTCATCCCAACGCATGTTGTTTTTGGCGAAAGCAAAGGACAATTAACTGGTGACAATGCCCTTCATGCAAATGTTGGTGATACCGTTATGATTTACCATTCACAAGCTAACCGTGCTTCTTACCCCCACCTAATTGGTGGACACGGTGAATATGTTTGGGAACGTGGCAACCTTGCAGACAAGCCTGCTCAAGATTTAGAAAGCTGGGTAATCGGTGCTGGTTCAGCAGGTGCTGCTATGTATAAATTCAAACAACCCGGAACCTACGTCTATCTCTCTCACAATCTTATTGAGGCACTTGATTTAGGCGCACTTGCTCAAATCCGTGTTGATGGAAAATGGAATAATGATTTAATGGAGCAAGTTAAGGCCCCGAGTCCTATAAATGAAAAAACGGAACAAAAATAATCTGAAAATAAGTAGTAACTTACTTTAAGTAAAAAACATCATCAGCCCACCAATACTATTTTGGTGGGCTTTTTACTTTTTAGTAGCTCGCTGAAAATATATAGCGAAATCATTGAAAACCCAACCCAATCCAAAGCAGATAAAAGAATAAAGTATCAATACAATCCATCCGCCATTCTTTGCGTATTTGCTTAATCCAAGCCCACATCTTTTCAATGGGATTTAAGTCTGGACTATAAGGGGGTAACCAAACTATCTCATGCCCATGCTCTTCAATGATTGCTTGAATATCACTGCGTTTATGAAAAGCGGCATTGTCCATGACAATTACACTGTTTTTA
>NZ_LWHB01000212.1 GCF_001889065.1 Suttonella ornithocola
ATGATAGACGTAAATTACCTGCTAAGATGGTATTAATCTCGATAGGTGTTGGGCATGAGGCACTGCCAAAATCTACGGTACGTTTTTGCTCTATGCCTTTGCGTTCTTCTACGCCTTTAAATTCGGGTAATTCTTCATTAAATGGTTCTTTTATCCAGTCGTAAAAATCTTTATCTTGTTTGATGATTTGGAGCTGTGTATCGCAAAGAGTCGGCACGAGTTCACAATCTGTTATTTGTTCGGTTTCTGGTTCTGTTTGTGGTGTTGAATCGCTTGAATCCGTGGTTGTTGTTGTCGTTTTTTCGTCAGTTTTTTCGCCATTCTGATAAGTTGTTGTTGTCGTGGTTTCTGTGATTATTGTTGATAAGTTATTGTTGTTATTGTTAATGGTGATGTTCACGGTTGTATCTGTCTGTGTCGCCGTTGTTGAGCCATCTGGATTTTGTGAGGTTACGGTTACTGTATCTAATACAATCGGTTTCGGTTGTTTAGTAACAGTCACTTCATCAGGTTTTCCAAGATGTGGTGATATCATTGGAATATCTGATTGCTGTGGGACATAGCCATTTAAATCAAGAGCGTCAATATCAGAATCTGTTACGGGACGAGAGCCGACACAACCATAAGCAGTAACTTGATATTGCGAGGGGCAAGCAATTTTCTGATAAAGAGGCCAATACCCATTACCTAATTTACCTCTAACGAAAATTGTAGGTAAACCATTGAAAGGAGCACCTTTAAAAAATTTACAAGGATAATATTCTCTCGATTTGTCATGACATTCTTTAACTGTAGCAAACCATTCTTGAACAGTTGCATAATGTGGTCCAATACCGGGATTAGGATTAGGTGACCACATGCCAGCGTGACCATATTCATTTTCAAAATCAGGCGCTGATAAAACGCCATCATCATCAAACCAACCCATTTTATCTATAACATATTCCAACGCATAGGCGCCCGCAATGCCTGCTAACGAACCTTTTGCGCCTTTTAAGCCTAATTTGACGGCGTTTTTAACTGCGTTACCGCCCCAGCCTACACGTGCACCGAATGAGGTTTTAATTGGTTTTTTAGGCGTTCCCGGATAAGTACCACCGGGATAGGCATTACTATGAGGAGGGATGGTTGGTGGAGGACGTCTGGGCGTTTCAACCGTTATAGATACCGTACCCGATTGCGCAACGCCTGTGCCTGTTGCGCGGGCAGCATTTGCTGAAGCTGATGATACAGATGCGCCATTAACGGGAATATCATAAAAAAATGTTCCATCAACAGGAACACCAGCAGCATAAATAGTTACCGAGGCAACAAGAAAAAAGGCAATACAAAACCGACGTAAATTAACATAAGCCATTCAAAATAAGTTCCTATCGTCATAGTAAATCCTAATCAAAAGGAGGGTTTCCCCTCCCTGCAATTTTAGAAAAATTGCGCTTTGAGCCAACGGAAGCCCATTACAACGACCGCCAGCACAACAAGAGCAGCACCTACAGTGGTGATATCCTCCTTGGTACTGTCAATTGTTTGCTGTACTTCTGGCGGAAGTGCAGCAGCTGCATAACCTGCATATAATGCAGGGACGATAAGAAGTTTTTTCATAACTTTATCTCCGATTAAGAATAAACATAGCGAGTTCACGAAAGCCCCAAGCTGTTACTGTACATAACA
>NZ_LWHB01000213.1 GCF_001889065.1 Suttonella ornithocola
AACACTTTTAACAGAAAATAAATTTTATTTATCGTTAATCCTAAGCAAACAGCTCATAAATGCCATAAGCAAAAACAGTCAATACCCCTAAAGGTGCAATAAATCGGATAACAACATTCCATAACGTAGCTATGCCGCCATTTAAATGAAGCTCTTGCGTAATGCTTTCATTATTCATAAACCAAGCAGCGAAAATGACGGTAGCAAGTGCGGTTAATGGCAACATAAATTTAGAAGTAAGAATATCCAAAAAATCAAAAATATTATTGTCAAAAATGGTGAAACTACTCCAATGATTAAATGATAACAAGCAAGCAATTCCCAGTAACCAAACGCCACCACCTGCAACTAATGTCGCTAATTTTCGAGAAAGAGACGTTTTTTCTTCTAAAAACTCCACTGTTGGTTCTAATAAAGACATTGCTGAAGTGAGTGCTGCAAAAGTGAGTAACACAAAAAATAAAATCCCAAGCACCGTTCCACCTGCTATATTGCCAAAAACAATCGGCAAGCTAATAAACATCAGCCCCGGTCCTGAAGACGGCTCAAGCCCATGAGAAAATACCAGTGGAAAAATTGCAAAACCAGCAACTACGGCAATCACTGTATCCAAAATGACGATGGTTCGAGCCGTTTTAAGCAAATTGATATCCTCGCCTAAATAAGAGCCATAAGACAACATAATTCCCATTCCTAATGACAAGGTAAAAAACGCGTGTCCTAGTGCTGATAACGTCACCTTACCATCAATTTTGCGCCAGTCAGGTGAAAACATAAAAGCTACCGTTTCACTAAACTTACCTGTTGCAAACAAGCCATAACCAACCAACACCACCAATACAATGACTAAAGCAGGCATCATCCATTTTGAGGCTTTTTCTATTCCAGCACTAACCCCCTGTGCCACAATAAAAATTGTCAATCCGATAAATACAGTATGCCACAGCAATAATTGTCCACTGCTAGCGAGAAATCCTGTGAAGACATCTTTCGTCTGCTCGCCATTCATACCAGAAAATGTTCCTGTTGCTGTCATCACAATATAATCGACCGCCCAACCACCAATCACACTGTAAAAAGACAATACTAAAAACGAACCTAAAATCCCCATCACTCCAATACCTTTCCAAAGTGGGCTACGATGATTTTGTACAGCAACCGCCTGCATAGCATAAATTGGATTTTTTTGCCCTCTGCGCCCAATCAACCATTCTAGTACCAAAATTGGAAAGCCAATGAAAGCAATGCAGACGAGATAAATTAAAACAAACGCTGCGCCACCATTAACACCTGTCATATAGGGAAATTTCCAAATATTACCTAAACCAATTGCCGAACCTGTTGCTGCTAACACAAAGCCTAAACGGCTACTCCACTGTCTATGCAAATTTTCATGAGTTGTATTCATCCACTCCTCCAAAGGTTATTGTAAATTTCTCTTACAGTTAACATAACAAATAATAAGTATCCTGTTTTAAGGAAGCACGAATTAACTCGCTTTTTTTGCAAAAAAACATTCTTTACTTCATTTTCTAAGTCATCAAATCGTAAATATTTCTAGTTTGCGAGTAAATCAATAATCCTTAAAAATATTGAATACTTAAAAAATAATGCCAGCGATTGTTTATTGATACAAGAAAAAAGTGGTTTTTTCTTACTTTTTAGCAAGATATCTTTGGAAAGCTACGACTAAAAAAGACATTATTGATTATAATACAATAGGATATATTATCTATAGACTTAGAGCACTCACCATCTGCTCTGTTCTTTTGTTCATCTCTGCCATATCAATCACTTCACAATGCTTTTCGTAAGCAAATATTTCCGCATTTTCTAAAGAAATAAATCCTTTAGTCCGACAACAAAAACACTCACGTAAAGAAGTTTTTGTATTGCTATTTTTCAGGGGAAAGGTAAACCACAGCGGAATGGAAGAAAATTTCTGTCCATTAAAGAAAATACTAACAGGCATTGTCGCAATAATATCTTGTGTCAGAATATAAGCTGGTTCGGCAAGTAATTGAGTAATAAAAAAAGCATCCCAAATACACCAAGCATAGACTTGATTAAAGGTTTGTAGCGAAGTAGCTGATGATTGCGCCAAAGATATACTAGATGTTTTCCATAAAATTTGATGCTCGGTTGGTTGATAGGTTTCGCAGCCAAAACAAGCTACAATTTCTTCTTCATCTGCTCGGATATAATAATCGCAATATTTCGTTATGGGATATTCACTTATTTTAGGACGATATCCTCGTTTAAAATGCTGATAAGTATTGATGATTTCATGCTTAACGGTAGGTGGCCATTGAGAGATTTGCGTAATTAAGGCATTGTACATCGCATTTTCCAACCAATAAATTGTTATAGCATAACATTTATTAGTTTGACTATTCTAGCAATGATCGTTAAATCAGCTAAAAGTCAGAACGGTATAGCTGAATAAGTTCAGATTGCATACAAATCAACGAGCCACAGACAGCACACATTAGTACGGAAAGACGTTCAAATTCTGTATGCGAATTAAAGACATTCAGCTGCTATATATGGTGACTACATCAGGTGCTGGTTTATTTCTAAAGCCGCCTATGCGGCGGGGAACATCGTTATAGACCTTGTCCTACTCCTTACACATTTCTAAGCCGCCTATGCGGCGGGGAACGAGATGTTTATAGATAATCACTAGGACAGAACTTTCTAAGCCGCCTATGCGGCGGGGAACCTTCATGATTGATTAGCATCCGTCGCCCCTGATTTCTAAGCCGCCTATGCGGCGGGGAACTCGAATTTTATTCGATTTGATGCACTTGCCACAAGGGTTTTAAAGGTTTTTTGTTGGTTGACCTTTTGTTTTTTTGCTTTTTGCAAGTATTTGTTTTTTATTCGGTTGTTAAAGAGCAGCTAAAAAAGGGTTTTATGATCAAAAATGATTGTTTGGATTATAGCTGAATGAGTTTAGCTTGCATATGAACTGACGAACCACAAACAGCCAACCTCAGTATGGCAAAAAGAGCTAACGCTGCATGCAAGTTAGAGACATTTAGCTATATTTACTACTAGAGCTGCTTGGTATGGTTTTTAAACAGTTCACTTTTTAGCTGATTGCACTATAGCAGGGCTCCCAAAAAATGCATACCGCACTTAGAGATAGAATGCTGTTTGTAAAGTGTATACTTAAGTTATGCGTTGTATGCATTTTTTGGGAAGTTGGCTATATATGCCTAAAATA
>NZ_LWHB01000214.1 GCF_001889065.1 Suttonella ornithocola
GTTAAATCAGTGATTATTATGGATAATGCTCAATTTCATCGAATGAAGGTTCTAAAAGCGTTAGCCGAAAAATTTGGTCACGTTGTTTTGCCTTTATCACCTTATTCGCCAGAGTTAAATCTAATCGAAAAGCAGTGGGGCAATCTTAAAAGTATTTACGTAAAGTTTTATCTAATTTTGATGTCTTTTGGGATGCTCTTTTGTCCTATTCTGGATTTAATTGACTATAATTAGCATACTTTTTAAACCACTATAGCTGAATGGGGTTAGCTTGCATACAAACTGACGCACTACAGACAGCAACCTCAGTACGGAAAAACGAGCCAACGCTGTATGCGAGTTAAAGACACTTAGAGACCTTTGCAAAATTCCGTTTTATACTAATTTTTGTGACTAGTAGAAAAATTAACACTATGATTTTAATATATTTTCAAAACTTGAAAAATTGAAATTTCTCTATTTTATATTTTTTTTGCAAAAGTCTCATTTAGCTATATAGCTGGGGTCTCGAAAAATGCATACTGTACTTGGGGTAAGGGCTGTTTTCAAATTGGATATTGAGTTAACGTTGTATGCATTTTTTGGGAAATTTGGCTATGCTTTAGTTGGCTTCTTCAAATTTTACGCTAACTAAGCGAGAAACGCCGGGTTCGCTCATGGTGACACCGATTAAACGGTCGCAGTTTTCCATGCTGCGTTTGTGGTGGGTAATCATAATGAATTGGGTTTGTTGGCTCATTTCGCGTAGCAGTGCGCAGAGGCGTCCAACGTTGGCATCGTCTAATGGGGCGTCAATTTCATCAAGCAGGCAGAAAGGCGCGGGATTAAGACGGAAAAAGGAAAAGACAAGGGCAACGGCGGTGAGTGCTTTTTCCCCACCTGAAAGAACGCTGAGGTTTTTAACTTTTTTACCCGGTGGTCGTACGCTAAGGCTAATGCCAGCAGTGAGGATGTCGTTGTCTGTCCATTGCATGCTGCCTTCTCCACCGCGAAATAGGAGCGGGAAGTATTGGCTAAAGTGTTGGTTGACGGTGTTAAAGGTGTCAGTCAGACGGCTTTTGGTTTCGTTATCTAGCTGGGCAATGGCCTCTTCTAAAAGTGCCAAACTGTTTTCTAGGTCTTCGCATTGGTGGGCGAGGGTTTGGTATTCGGTATCAATTTCACGATAGCGTTCTACGGCGGTAAGGTTAACGGCGCCCAATTCTTCCATGGCAATTTTGAGTTGTCGTAAGCGTTTATTGGCAGCAGCTTCGTTTTCTTGATGGTTTTCTGGAAATTGGAGCGGTTTACGGTCATCAGTATTGAGAATTTGTTGTTTTTCTTGTCGTTGTTGTTCGAGTTGTTCTAATCGTTCATGTCTATTACTGAGTCGTTCTTCTGCTAATTGGTAAGCATGTTTTGCAGCATTTTCGCTGTCTTTAGCGTTTTGGAGTCGTGCACGGGCTTCGTGTTGCTGTTCGATAGCGTGCTGATGTCGGGTTTCGTTTTCTTCTAGCGCTAGAATAGCGGTTTCAAAGGCAAGTTGGCTTTCTTCAATGGTGATTTCTAGGGAGGTTAGCTGTTGTTGCCATTGGTTTTGTTGTTCATGGGTTTCTTGGATTTCAAGTGTTAGACGCTGCTGCTGCTTGGTTTGGCTTTCTAGCTGGGTTTGTAGGGTATGGATTTGTGTTGAAAGTTGTTGCTGTTGTTGGGTAAGTGTGCTCTGTTTGCTTTGTAAGTGTTGATGATTGGTGTGTGCCTGTTGCCATTGTTGTTTATAGGTTTCGATGTCAGGAAGGGTTTGTTTTTCGCGTACGCACTCGGCGTATTCGATTTCGATATCGGTTTGCTGATGTTGGGCAGCGCTGAGGTCTTCTTGTAAGGTTGCTAAGGTTTGTTGGTGTTTAGCCATTAGGGCTTGGGTATGCTGTTGGGCTTGGCGGAGTAGTTGACGGCGATGTTCGGTTTCTTTGAGTTGTTTTTCTGTTTCTCGATAGTGATGCGCGAGTCGTTGTTCTTGTTGTTGGGCGGTTTGCAAGGCGAGCGTGGCTTGTTGGTGTTGCTGTTCTAAGGTATTGAGTTGCTCACTTTGCGTGATGAGCTGTTGTTCTAATGTGTTTAAGGCTTCAATGCGCGCAAGTAGTCCGTCGTTATCTTGATTGGTCAGACGAAGTCGGGTGGTGTTTGTTAGGATTTCACCGTCAGGGGTGAGGTAGGTTTTATTGGGTAAAAGGTTTTCGCCTATGTAGGGGGTGAGATGTGCAAGAAGCGGCGTTAGGTCTGCTGGAGTATTAAGGTAAGGTTGCCATTGTTCAGGAATGGGGGCTTTTCCAAAATAGGATTGCTCGGCAAGCGGTATTTCGCTGATAGCGGTTTGTAGGTGTGTTCCGATGAGGGTTTCTATGGCGTGTTGCCATTTGGAATGGACTTGCAGGTGTTGGTAAAGTTTGGGATGTTCGGTGGTTTCTTCCGTGGCGGGTGAAGGTAGCCATTCAATTAGGGTATCTCGACGGCTTTGGTTTTGGGTGTAATGCGTTAGTGCTTCTCTGTAAGTGGTTTCAAGCTGGTTTAGTCGCGCTTGAGCGTTAGCGACGGCGCTTTGGGCTTGTTCCCATTCGGTATTTTGGGTTTCTAGGGTAATTTGTAAGGTTTCGCAGCTAAGCTCTAGGGTTTCTACTGCTTCTTCATTTTCTGTTTCTGGTTGATAGTGTTGTTGTTCTGCTAAGCGTTGTGCCAATATTTGGCAGCGATGTTGTGCTTCTTGCCGGCGGGTGGTGGCTCGATTGAGCTTTTCTTGTTGTCGGTCGTGTTGGCGTTGGGCTTGTTCTAGCGCGTTTTTGCGCTCTTCTGTTTGTTGCTGTGCATCAATCAGTTGTTGGTTTAGTTCCTCAATAATGCTTTCTAGTTCTTGATGTTGGGTTCGAGTTTCTGTTAAGGCATTTTGCCAGTCAAGTACCTGGCAATCATCTTCTTGTAGCTGGCTTTCAAATCGTGATAAGCGTTGTTGAGTTTCTAAAAGACGCTGGGAGAGGTGTTGGTAATCGGTTTTTTGTTTGCCTAATAGGGTTTCTTGTCGATGATGTTGATTAACGGCATGCTGATAGCTTGCTTGACTATCAAGTGTTTGGCGGTTGATGGCTTCTAATTGGGCTTCTGCAGTTTCTCTGGCTTTGGCTGCTTGTTCTTGCGCAATCATCGCTTCTGCAAGCGTGTTTTCTTCTTGATGGTAATCGGTTTCTAGTTGTTGGATTTCTTGGCTAATACGATGAAGTTGCCAACTGATAAGGCGATGGCTAAGGGCGCTATGTTCGGTTTGGTGTTCTCGATAAAGACGTGCGGTTTCGGCTTCTTGGGCAAGTTGTGTGCGTTGACGACCAAGTTGTTGTAAGCGGTCATGATGGCGCGTTAGGTGCTCACGCACTTGCTCCATTTTTCGCTCACTTTCTTTGCGCCGATTTTTATAGAGAGAGATGCCAGCTGCTTCTTCGATAAAAGTTCGCAGTTCTTCTGGTTTGCTCTCAACGATTCGGCTAACCATTCCTTGTTCAATCACGGCATAGCTTCTTGCGCCAACGCCTGTACCTTGTAACAACTCTACAATGTCTTTACGTCGGCAGCGCTGCTGGTTGATTTGGTAATGGTTTTGTCCATCGGAGGTCACGCGGCGTTGAATAACGATTTCTGCATATTCTGCAAAGGCACCACCAGCAGTATTTTCACTATTGTCAAAATGGAGCGATACGGTTGCCATCCCACCTGCGCGTCGATTTTTAGCACCGCCAAAAATGACATCGGTTAGGGTTTGTCCGCGCAGTTGTTTTGCAGTGCTTTCTCCAAGCACCCAACGAACGGCGTCAATGATGTTAGATTTTCCACAGCCATTTGGTCCAATAATGCCCGTGACTGGCGCATCTACTGGAAAAACAGTATTGTCAGCAAAGGATTTGAAGCCTGAAAGACGAATGGCGGTTAAGCGCATAGGATATGATAGTTGATGAAAAAAGCGGAGTATTATAGCGCTTGTTTTTAAAAAACCTACCGTTTATTGGTAGGGGATTTTTTAGAGAGCGAGTTTCAATTTAAAGAGAGCAGCCATGATATAGCGTATTAAAAATGGTAGCTTTTATTCGTTGGTTTTTGCTTTTTCGAGTATAAAAATGGAGTAAACTGGCGTTGTTATAATAAATAAAGACACATCATTGTGGATGGATGTGTCGGTATGAGAAAAGCGATAGTCAACGGAGGAAAGAGAATGGATGCAGCTTTTTTTGCGGGAATAAGGAATTACCTGCAGCGGCTGTTTTGGATGTTGTTTCAAATGCGCCGATGGATA
>NZ_LWHB01000215.1 GCF_001889065.1 Suttonella ornithocola
TATAGACGGTGAATTTGCTGATCTTGTAGCGCTTTGCAACAGCGCGCCAAGTTTCTCCATTAGCAATATCGTTAAGAATTTTTTGTCGGAATTGGCTGCAGTAGGTCATAGGATATGCTCAGTTTGTTTTTGATAATTCTACTATAAGTCGTTCTTTATATCTGCTTTGGATAGATTGGATTATAAGTGATTTGACTATATACAAAAGAATATTGATCAAGTTGTTCAATACAATGCAGATAGCTTAAATTTCAACCCGTATGTTAAATGGGGAACAGCTGTTGCATTATTGGGATTATTATCCTCTCAACCGGCGCTTGCCCAAGCATGGGCATCAAAAACCAATTCAGTTTTAGAGCAAGTCATCTCTGGACTGAAGATGTTGGGGCGCGGTATTGCAATATGCTGTCTTGTCTGGTCTGCATATCAGATTTGGTGAGGCGGTAAACGTCTCAGTGATATGACTAACTTTTCATCGGAGCAGCTATCTTCTTAGCCGCACCTGAATTAGTTGATCTATTTTTCACCTAATCATGAAAGAAAAATCAGAAGATTTCCTAGAAGCTCCCCTATTTAGGGGAGCAACAAAGCCAGTAATGTTTATTGGTGTTCCGATTAACGCTTTAGTGCTTGCCGTTTTGCCTTGTTTGATATTGATGATTTTAGTGTGGGGACAGTTGGGACTAAAAGCACTGGTTTTTTTGTTTCCGGCTGCATTGGCTATTCCAATTATGCGACAAATCACTAAGCAAGATGACCAATACTTAAATATGTGGTTTTTACAGCTGAGAGAATTTAATTGGCTCAGGAAAAACAAATTAAACAGTATTAGCGTTATTCCGCCAAGAGCTTTTCGCCATTCAAAATTTATTAACGATTAAAGAGGAAAAATGTCAGCAGATACTTTTGGCATGGACAAATTAATACCTTACAGCTCTCATGTAACCCCTGAGATTATTAAGCTACAAGGCGGTAACTATCTTATGTGTTTTCGCCTAAAAGGGATTAGTTATGTTGGTAAATCTCAAAGGGAGGTTGATGTCAGAGCATTACAAATTAATAAATTTTTCTCTCAATTACGCGCCCCCTATCGTTCAAATATTTATAGTCAAATCACTTATAATCCAATCTATCCAAAGCAGATATAAAGAACGACTTATAGTAGAATTATCAAAAACAAACTGAGCATATCCTATGACCTACTGTCGCCAATTCCGACAGAAAATTCTTAACGATATTGCTAATGGAGAAACTTGGCGCGCTGTTGCAAAGCGCTACAAGATCAGCAAATTCACCGTCTATAGCTGGATTAAAATCCCCAT
>NZ_LWHB01000216.1 GCF_001889065.1 Suttonella ornithocola
CTAGCACCAGAATCTAATAACATTGACACTCTAGAACAATTATTTAAACAACACGATGATATTAGCTATCAAATTCCTGATAGAGATTTCTATACAAAACTAGCACAGCCCTATCAAAATTACTTTGATGCACTAAAATCTCAAACAATTTCAGAAAAACCCGATAAACTTTTTTCATACTTCGATGACTATCGTATTCTTTGTGCTAGTAAACATAAAGCTTTTGGAACAAAAGCCATAAATAATCAACTAAAGCATATTCATTGCCGTATTTTAGGATACTCAGTTGATAGCCCCTATTTTCATGGATTACCTTTAATGCTTTGTGAAAATGATTACACAAATAATCTTTTCAATGGAGATATTGGAATTTGCTTAATGATAGAAAAAGAATTAGGAATTTACTTTCCTGATCGCACAAATCCAATTCCGCTAACCAGACTTAATTTACAAGCATTAGAAATAGCTTATGCTCTAACCATTCACAAATCACAGGGATCGGAATATCAACATATTGCCCTCACTTTTGATCCGTCTCAAAATCAGGGTCTAACACGAGAATTACTCTATACCGGCATAACAAGAGCAAAACACAAATTAACCTTATATACCTCTCCGCAGTTGCTAGCGGAAATTGCACAAACACCAACCCAAAGAACGACAGGACTAGCTACTTTTATTGATAAATTAGGCGACTAATAATATAGTATGTAGTTTCAGTAGCGTTCAAAACTCTATGTCATTCTCATAAACTACCCAAAACATAAGGAATGATAATATGCAAAACCTTGACTTTATAGCTAAATATCTTTAACTTACATACAGCATTAGCTCGTTTTTCCGTACTGTGGTTCGTCAGTTTGTATGCAAGCTAAACCCATTCAGCTATAATAAAGCCCTAAAAGCCATTCAAGCAGGTAAACCCATCGCAGGTAATGATGGCGTACTAACCCCACTAATCAAACAACTTAGCGAAGCTGCCTTAAATGCTGAAATAGAAAACTATCTTAAACAAAACCCTACTAACAACCGTCATAATGACTACAGCAAAAAGACCGTTAAATTAGCAGCAGATATAGTGAAAGGCTACTAAAATAGTTACAGTGTTAAGATAGATGAATAAAGTAAGCACACATACTATTACTGGAATAGCGATTTAATTTCTATGACTCTTTTATTAGCCTTTGACTATAGTTGTGAGCAAAAAGCTTTCATGCAGGATTTAAAGCCTGTATATAAAGCGGTCAATAAAGAATCAGCTGAATTGGCGCTTGATAGGTTAGAAAACCTTTGGGGTAATAAATACCCTGCGGTGATTAAGTTTTGGCGGGATAAGTGGCATTTGCTAAGTCACTATTTTAAATATCCTGAGGCGGTGAGAAAGCCCATTTATACCACCAATGCGGTAGAGGCAGTCCATCGTCAAT
>NZ_LWHB01000217.1 GCF_001889065.1 Suttonella ornithocola
AAACGATAGTCTATCTTGATGAATGTGGTTTTAAAGCCTTTGCTCATAGACCTTATGGCTACAGCACAAAAGGACAAGTTTGTCATGGAAGTGATAACTGGCATTTAAAGAACCAGAGCAATGCGATTGGAGCCATTATCAATGGAGAATTGTTTGCCTTACGCTTATATGATGGTTCTATTAACAGCGATATTTTCTCTCATTGGTGGAGAGAAGCACTGTTACCTGAGTTACCTAAAAACAGTTGTAATTGTCATGGACAATGCCGCTTTTCATAAACGCAGTGATATTCAAGCAATCATTGAAGAGCATGGGCATGAGATAGTTTGGTTACCCCCTTATAGTCCAGACTTAAATCCCATTGAAAAGATGTGGGCTTGGATTAAGCAAATACGCAAAGAATGGCGGATGGATTGTATTGATACTTTATTCTTTTATCTGCTTTGGATTGGGTTGGGTTTTAGATGATTGCACTATATATAATCACTGCCATAATCACTAAAACAGCCTCATAATCACTGTTTTTTTAGATTAACATACTGTTTTAATTGTTAAATACCTAAAACATAATCACATAATCACTGTTTTTGCTCTCGCGCGCGTCTATTTTTTTATTTATGAATTAAAGTCAATGTTTTGTTCATGTTTGTATCGGCGCTTTTTGAGCAATAAAAAAACCGCCTTGCGGCGGTTTAAAGTCATTGAGAAGTGTTTTCATCAGGCTAGCTTGACTCATTAGGCTGCATGCCCTGAAAGACATAATACCAGCCTTTGCCATAGCGCTGGTGCTTCCAGCGTTTGACGCTGTCGCTTTCGTAGCGCCTCAGCCAGCCTATGGCGTGCAAAGCCTCGCAGGCTCTTGAGGGTTCGTAGCCGTTACAGATTTCCCGCTCAAACACGGCGGGAATCACCCAATATTCCTGCAAGTCATTCAGTGCTTCGGGGTTTAGGTTTTTGCCTTTTGCCTTGTCTGTGGTTGATGGTTTCCAGTTCTTGCACGCTATAGCGCTGATAGCCTGCATGGTCGGGGCGGGTTTCGTTATCACTCCACTGGCTGAATCGGTAGCTTTGGGCGTGTTGCTGCATCCAGTTTTCCGCGTGTTCGCGTATTCGGGTTTCCTCGATGTTGCCTTGAGGCTGATTCTCGTACCAATCCGCAAAGCAGCGCAATACGCCCTGCCGTGCCTGTTCGGCAGTGATGCCGCTGATTGCCAGCTCACTTGCCAGCATTAAGCCTGCACCGCAGGCGGCAAATAGCCGCGCAGTGCGGTTTTGCTGGGCGGTCATGGGGAAGCTATCGTTTAGCTGTTTCAAAAACGCCGTATAAAGCGTTTTGGCGCGTTCTTTTTCTTTAGCGCTATCCATTTTACATAACTTTTCAATAAAAACGCGTCCTGCGACGCCATAGGCGGCAATGGAAGCTTCTTTCAAGTGGTCGGCAAAGTCTCTGAAGCTGTCAAAGCGGTGTTTTTCTTCTAGGGCGTGCGGTATCGAGGGAAAGCGCACTAATTGCCCCGCCATGATGTCGCGCCCCTGCTTGCCTAAATGGGTGGCTAGGCTGTGTTCGCCATTGGAGATAGCCAAGACCCGAAAGCGCAATTCAGGGCGGTTGCCGCCGTCTTTTGCGCCTTGCAGGCGTGCGCGTCCGTTTGCAATTGTGTAGGCGCAGGTTTGTACGGCGTTTTGCGTGTCCTCGCCGATTTCATCGAGCGATAGCAAGCCGTCATTGCGGGCTGCGGCGGCATTGGTTAATGCGTGTCCTGTTGCATTCCAGCTATGCCCTGCGTCTTTTCCATGTCCCCAGATGGATAACGCCACCTGCTGCGCCGTGCTTTTGCCTTTGGAGGAGTCGCCGTAAACGTGCAAGATGCCGCCATCGATGCCAAACCAGCGTAATAAAGGCGCGGCAAAGGCTGCGCCAGCAAACAGGCATAAACGGCTGTTACCTGCTAAATATTGCCCGATAGCGCTTTGCCATTCACTTAACGTGCCTGATGGGCTAAAAACTTCAGGATGGGCAGGGATACGCTTAAAAAGCGTA
>NZ_LWHB01000218.1 GCF_001889065.1 Suttonella ornithocola
ATGAATGTGGTTTTAAAGCCTTTGCTCATAGAGCTTATGGCTACAGCACAAATTTTCATAAACGCAGTGATATTCAAGCAATCATTGAAGAACATGGGCATGAGATAGTTTGGTTACCCCCTTATAGTCCAGACTTAAATCCCATTGAAAAGATGTGGGCTTGGATTAAGCAAATACGCAAAGAATGGCGGATGGATTGTATTGATACTTTATGCTTTTATCTGCTTTGGATTGGGTTGGGCTTTAGATGATTGCACTATATAGTCAAAGGCTAATAAAAGAAGTCACAGAAATTAAATCGCTATTTCAGTAATAGTATGTGTGTTTACTTTATTCATCTATCTTAACGCTGTAACTATTCTAGTAGCCTTTCACTATATACATGAAATCCCATTCATAAAAAGTCAATCCCCTTTAAAAATCTCAAGCTTAGCGCTACCATAAGAAAATACCGCTTACTTAATTGGAGAAACTTATGAAAAAAAATAAATTGATGCTAAGCCTTTTAGTAGCAGCTGGATTACTAACCACTGCTTGCTCAGATGAAGCCAAAGATAAAGCTCCTGATGCAGTGCATCAAACAAGCGAAGCTGCTAAATCAGCTGCTCAAGATGTAAAAGAAGCAACATCAAATGCTGCAGAAAATACAAAAGAAGCGGCTAGTGATGCAGCGAAAAAAACCGAAGAAGCAGTTAAGAAAGCTTCTGACGCTGTTTCAGATGCCGCTAAAACAGCTGCAGAAGATGTTAAACAAGCAACTAGCGACGCTGTGGATTCTGGTAAAGATGCCGTTGAACATGCTGCCCAAGCAACAGCAGACGCAGCACGCAATGCTGCTGATAAAGCGAAAGATGCTGTTGATAATATTGGTGGAAAAGTAGAAGATACTGCTAAAGATGCCGCTGAGAAAGTTGCTGATGCTGCTGAAACTGCTGCAGATAAAGTAAAAGATAAAGCCGCTACATCAAATGCAGCAGCCAATCAAGTTGCCAATACTACACAATCAGCAGCAAGCGAAGTAAAAGCAGAAGCTGAAAGTATTATCCAAAAAGCTCAAGAAAGCACTAAATAATCGTTATTAAGTATATTTAAATAGGTTTTAGACTAGCAGAAACAAGCTGTTAGTCTAGAAAAATGAAATATAACAGTAAACTAAGCACATATAAGCTTAAAAAATCGTACAATGCTTTTGCATTGATAGGTAGCGTTCAAAATTCTGTGTCATTCCTCTAAACTACTCAAAACACAAGGAATGACAGTATGCAAAACCTTGACTTTAACAAAGCCTTAAAAGCTATCCAAGCAGGCAAACCCAGCACAGGTACTGACGGAGTGCTTGCCCCACTAATCAAACAGCTTACCAAAGTCGCCCTATCAGCTTCAGC
The DNA here is from genome assembly GCF_001889065.1 of Suttonella ornithocola. Lineage (GTDB taxonomy): Bacteria > Pseudomonadota > Gammaproteobacteria > Cardiobacteriales > Cardiobacteriaceae > Suttonella_A > Suttonella_A ornithocola. Next base: position 1,386 of record NZ_LWHB01000218.1, read on the forward strand.
TGAAATAGACAGCTATCTTGAACAACATCCAAATAGTAACCGTCGCAACGGTTACAGCAAAAAGACCGTTAAATCCACCGTCGGTAGCTTTGAGCTAGAAACCCCTAGAGACCGTAATGACGAATTTGAGCCTGTGTTGGTCAAAAAACACCAAACCAAACTCACCCCCAGAAATTGACAACCGTATTCTCTCGCTCTTCTCACATGGCATGAGCTATAGGACGATCAAAGACCACATCGCTGAGATTTACTCATTGAAAGTCTCTGAAGCCACCATATTAGCAGCATTACCGATCAATTCATACCACAGCTTAAAGCATGGCAATCTCGAACACCTGATAGTGTTTATCCCTTTGTTTGGCTGAATGCCATTCCCTACAAAGTCAAAGAAGAAGGAGGTTATGTCAATAAAGCGCTTTACACGCTACAGGCTTTAAACACCGAAGGCAAAAAAGAACTCATTGGCTTATACTGCTCTCAAGCCGAAGGGGCAAACGATTGACTCTCTGTGCTGACGGACTTATAGTGCAATCATCTAAAACCCAACCCAATCCAAAGCAGATAAAAGAATAAAGTATCAATACAATCCATCCGCCATTCTTTGCGTATTTGCTTAATCCAAGCCCACATCTTTTCAATGGGATTTAAGTCTGGACTATAAGGGGGTAACCAAACTATCTCATGCCCATGCTCTTCAATGATTGCTTGAATATCACTGCGTTTATGAAAAGCGGCATTGTCCATGACAA
>NZ_LWHB01000219.1 GCF_001889065.1 Suttonella ornithocola
TTCTCTCATTGGGTGAGAGAAGCACTGTTACCTGAGTTACCTAAAAACAGTGTAATTGTCATGGACAATGCCGCTTTTCATAAACGCAGTGATATTCAAGCAATCATTGAAGAGCATGGGCATGAGATAGTTTGGTTACCCCCTTATAGTCCAGACTTAAATCCTATTGAAAAGATGTGGGCTTGGATTAAGCAAATCCGCAAAGAATGGCGGATGGATTGTATTGATACTTTATTCTTTTATCTGCTTTGGATTGGGTTGGGTTTTTGATGATTGCACTATATAAGTTGTTCTCCCCGTTTGAATAGCAAAGTCAAAAACAGCGTTAATGCGTTGTTTAACACGGCTTGCTGTTTCAGGTTTATCACTTATAGCAGACAATATCTGAAATACTTCCACAGGCATAATATGCGTTATATCTCGATCGCCAATATGCGGAAAAACATAAGTCGTTAAAGTATTAATGACTTGTTGAGCGTGTTTGGGGTTTTTCCATCCCGGTTTTTTATGCTGATACCATTCATCAGCTATTGCTCTGAATGACTGTCTAGTAGCTGTCCGTTTTGCTTTAGCTTGTTCTTTCTCTTGATTTGGATCATCTCCAGCCAATAAAACAGATTTAGCGGCTATATGCAGCTCTCTAGCTTTTTTAAGACTAATCACTGGATATTTTCCAAGCGACAATACTTTATCCTTACCCTGATAGCGATAGCGGTAATACCAATATTTTCCGCTTTTGGTGATATATAAAAATAAGCCTCCACCATCGAATAATTTTTTGGGTGTTCCGGTGAATTTAGCTTGCTGAATGATAAGTTCTCTTAGCCGCACTTTTTGTTCTGTATTCAAGATTAAGCGCAGAATACAGCAAAATTTTGTTTCCCCTTTGTTTCCCCTAAATCGTTTTTTTGTAGGCTTATTGTTTTAAATATTCTTAGATATTTTTAGCTATTTTTAGAAACTTTAAATTTAAGTAATAATTTGATTTTAATATGATAAATTCTTCCGAAGTCTAAAAAAAGCAATAAAAAAAGACGCTT
>NZ_LWHB01000022.1 GCF_001889065.1 Suttonella ornithocola
AAATATATTTAGACAGCAGTTCTCTGGAAATTTTCATCAACAACGGCGAAGCAGTAATGAGCGCGCGTATTTTTCCGCCAAAAAATGCGTATGGCATTCTGCATAGTGGCGCTGGTCAGTTAGACTGCTGGCAGTACTATTAATTCTTACGGTTTTTACGTTATAGTAAATTTAAATTAACTAAAAAATGGGTAGTGGTTTAAAAATTATGATAAATATATTTTTACAAAAAATACTTCTTTTAATATATAGTGCGATCAGCTAAAAAACAAAACATCCTATAGCCCTTATTTAGCCATTCTGGCGGTAGATAACGTTCTGTTTTTTAGCTGATTTGACTATATTGATATTTAAATGTTTAACTACCATTAAATTATTTGATAAATTCCAGCATGCTTTTCAAACCACTACCAAATATTACTTGCATCAAGTCAAATTGCTCATAGAGCGAAAAGCTTAATTGCCTACTTATCTATAACAAAACAATGATTAAGTGCTTTGTTTGAAGTTTGACATTGAAGGGATGTTCTGTTTAGCTTAGATAATTCAGCTGAGCCAGCAATCATCATCTGGGCTAATGTGTATTAGAAACGTATCTATAGCAGGGTTCCCAAAAAATGCATACCGAAATTATAGATAATATACTGTTTTCAAAGTGGATATTGGATTAACATTGTATGCACTTTTTGGGAAGTTGACTATAGACTCCGTCGAAAACATTGTCATAGACCCCAAAGGATACCTTATTATTCGTGATCAACAGTCTAAAATCGCTTTCTTAAACAATACATGCATCCTCCGCTTACGCTAACAAAAGATTGACTATCCAAATAGATTAAATCCTCGTATGATGATACTTTTTATCCTTACGCTATGTATCTTCTTATTGACGCGGGGAATTCCCGCATAAAATGGCTTTATGGCAATAACGTTCCCGGAATTGTAGAAGCCGCATCGTATCGGACTGACTGGCAACGCAAACTATACCTCGCTTGGCATCTCTTACCTGAACCTGATGCCATTGCGCTTTCTAGTGTCAACAACCCTGAAATTGAAAAATTTGTCAGTGAATTGGTTCAACAACTCTGGCAAAAACCCGTCCAAATCTTTACCGCACAAAAACATACTAACCATACCCTAACCGTTGCTTATGACGAACCTGAAAAGCTAGGCTCTGATCGCTACTTAGCTATGCTTGGTGCCAGAAGCCTGACCAAAGAACCCTTTTGCGTTATCGGCTGTGGAACTGCCATTACCTTAGATGCCGTTAACGGAGAAGGACAACATTTAGGCGGACTTATCCTACCCGGAATACGTCTTGCTGAAAATGCGCTCATTCAAAACACCCAAAAACTCATTCCCATGCGCTGGACACCAAAAACCTTAGGCACCGATACCGCAAGCTGCATCGGTGCGGGGATTCATCATGCCTTACCTGCGGGCGTTGACCATATCATTGATGAATTGGAAGCCGAATATGGCTATTACTTTAAGCGTTATGCTTTTGGCGGCGATGCACAAATTCTTTTTGGTAATCGTCCCACCTATCGCATTGAACCTGACTTAATGTTTGGCGGCATGATTGCACATCTCGCTCCGCATACCGTTTGTGCACAAAGCCAATCATAAAAACTGATAGGTAGTGGTTTGAAAAGTATGCTAAACATACTCTTATAAAAAATACTTCTTTTAATATATTGATATTTAAATATTTAACTGCCATTAGATTATTTGATAATATTCCAGCATACTTTTCAAACCACTACCAACTGATAAACTACTGTTATTTTACATACGATACGAGGACATAAAATGGATTGGAAAGGTGGCAGACGAAGTTCAAACGTCCAAGATCGCCGTGGAATGGGCGTAAAAGCCGGTGGCGGTATTGGCATTATTGGACTCATTATTATTCTAATTGGTTGGTTTTTTGGTATTGATCCACGCACCATGCTGGGCTTTGTAGAAGGCACGCAAAGTATCACTGGTGGCACTCAAACCACTACAACTGCGCCGCCGAAAAACGATGAACAAAGCCAATTTGTGAGCGTTATGCTCGGTTCAAACGAAGATTTTTGGAACAGCGAATTAAAACGCAACGGTGTACACTTTCGCGCCCCAAAACTCGTCCTATTTTCAAATCAGACACAAAGTGCTTGTGGTATTGCTAGCGCACAAACAGGCCCTTTCTATTGTCCAGCAGACCAAAAAATTTACATTGATTTAAACTTTATTCGTCAAATGCAGAGAATGGGCGCTACTCAACATCAAAAAGTTGCGGGGAACTTTGCGATGGCGTATGTTCTTGCGCATGAGTTCGGGCATCATATTTCAAACCTTATTGGTATTTTGCCTAAAGCCCATCAAGCCATGCAACATGCTAACAGCAAAGCTGAAGCAAATCGCTATTCCGTTGCCTTAGAATTACAAGCCGACTGTTTTGCGGGTGTTTGGGCAGCAAATTTAGACAAATACCACATCTCTATTACTCAAGCAGACCTTCAAGAAGGATTACGCGCAGCTAATGCCGTTGGTGACGACCATATTATGGAAAGTGCGGGGCATACCGTTCGTCCAGAAAACTTTACTCACGGCAGCTCAGAACAACGAATGAAATGGTTTATAACAGGACTTAAAAGTGGCAATATGAACGCCTGTGATACATTTAAATAACATCATCATTTAAAAGGACAAAAATATGCAAGACTTTATCCGCCCAGAAGACAGCGACATTACCTTATCCGTTGTCATGCATCCTGAAGATACCAATGTTGCTGGTAATATCTTCGGTGGAAAAATCCTCGCGCTCATGGACCAAGCTGCCTATGCTTGTGCTTGTAAACATGCGCGTGCCCCTACCGTTACTGCTTCGGTCAATACCGTAAACTTTCTTACGCCCATTTACGTTGGTGATTTAGTCACCATTAAAGCGCGGGTTAACTACGTTGGCAGCTCCTCAATGGTAGTCGGTATTCGTGTAGAAGCTGAAAACCTTATTGAAGGACACGTTCGCCATAGTAATTCCAGCTACTTCACCATGGTTGCCATGGAAGATGGTAAGCCTAAAAAAGTCCCGGGATTACTGCTAGAAAACGTTGAAGACGTTCGCCGTTTTGTCCGCTCTCACCAAAGAAGAGTCGAACAAAAAGAAAGAATGGATAAATATACCGATAAAACATTCACACTTGATAAAGAACAACTTGATTGGTGCAATACCCAAAACGTTAAAATCGCAGAAAGCCTGCTAGAAAGCTTTACTAAATAACCTTATAAAAAATAAGAAGCGAGAACAAAACCTGTTCTCGCTCTCTATTTAGCTAACAGCTAATACAGCACAATTACATAAATCATCACTTTCAAATGTGGTTAATTCGCCAGCAGAAGTATTTGGCACAGGAAATACCCTTACCGTCAAAGGCTTATTCAAGCGAAATGCCATTGTTCCTGTATCTCTCATCAACGCACACAATTGCTCAATAGAAACCTCTCCGGGAATAGGCACTGTATCCAAACCAATACCACAAACACTGCTATAAGTTAATAAAGAACGAATATCAAATTGTTTCGTCCGAGTTGCTGCTGCTAAACCTTCATCCTCAGTAACAGCTAACATTAAACCTGAAAAACCAACCGCATTTACCCGTTTTAAAGACTTAAAAACGCGTGTTAATAACGCCGATATTTCTACCGTTCCAGATGCCCCAAAATGAGGTAGCCCTAGACATTGATAAACCTCTACCATTGACGAACAATTTTTTGAAGGCGCGGCTGAAGTATCCATACCTAAATATTGCCACTCTGCATTTAACGATGCTGTTTCTAAGCCCGTTTGAATCTTATCAATGTGATATTGCAAAGCTGCCGTCATTACCTCAAAAGCGCCTTGCATAAATGCTTGGTAGCCAGCTGGAGATGAAAGCAAATCTTTTGTTTGCGTTTGCGTACGGTAAACCTCTAGTGCTGCTACCAATAAATCTGGCGTTTCTAGACCGAGAACAAAAGCTTTTTGATGTTCACTACGATGATAACTGGCTGGAAAATACGGAATATAAGAAGGGCAATTAAAATTGACAGTAAAATTAAAATTACCTTCTCCGCGAGCAGTTATTTGACTAATCTTTTTAATTACCTGCGCACAATGAACTAACTGTGCATTATCTAAAATCCCTAACGCATCTGCCTCAACATTGACACAAGCATTACATAAATCCCCATAACTTTGAATCAACTCTGGTAATAATTGGATTTCTTCAGCTGTCTGAGCCTCTCCAATCGCAAATCGGATTCGTAAACCTTGAGAAAAAGATTGCTCTG
>NZ_LWHB01000220.1 GCF_001889065.1 Suttonella ornithocola
AAGTTCTYTTAGCCGCACTTTTTGTTCTGTATTCAAGATTAAGCGCAGAATACAGCAAAATTTTGTTTCCCCTTTGTTTCCCCTAAATCGTTTTTTTGTAGGCTTATTGTTTTAAATATTCTTAGATATTTTTAGCTATTTTTAGAAACTTTAAATTTAAGTAATAATTTGATTTTAATATGATAAATTCTTCCGAAGTCTAAAAAAAGCAATAAAAAAAGACGCTTATAAAGCGTCTTTTTAGTATAAATGGCGGAGAGGAAGAGATTCGAACTCTCGATAGGGCTACAAACCCTATACTCCCTTAGCAGGGGAGCGCCTTCAGCCACTCGGCCACCTCTCCTTGAGTTAACATATTATAGATAAAAAAATATCCATCGTAAAGCTAGATGTGTTTTTTTTTATAACAATATAAAATAAATAGCTTTATTTTATATTGGCGATATCACTTATCTCTCCTTGCATCAATTTTTGATAAATTTCTTCGCGATGCACAGCAATATTATCAGGCGCTTTAATTCCGATTCGGACTTGATTTCCCTTTAATGCCAAAACAGTTACTTGAATTTTGTCGTCAATAATTATAGTTTCGCCAATCCGCCTAGTTAATATTAACATTTAATTCTCCTGACGTTTGCGGATATACTAGTAATATAGTCTACACAAGTATCTATTAAATATCTATAAAATTCTTTCATTACAAAATTAATAGTTTTTATCAAATTTGTTTGACATAATTTGAGACCTTTGCAAAAAAACACAAAATAGAGAAATTTCAATTTTTTAAATTTTGAAAACATATTCAAATCATAGTGTTAATTTTTTACTAGTAGCAAAAATTAGTATAAAACGAAATTTTGCAAAGGTCTCAATTTTATAGTAAAAAATTCATCATTCATATGCGTCCCTACTTAATAGATCTTAGAAGAAAAGTCATAGCAAAACTGGCAGAAGACTACTCTGTCCGTCAGGTAGCCAAAAATTTTGGTATTTATTTCACCACTATTCAGAAGTAGAAAATGATAGATTACCTTGAATCCAGTAAAAGAACCTCCTATCCCGCCAAAATAGACTTATAGTGCAATCATCTAAAACCCAACCCAATCCAAAGCAGATAAAAGAATAAAGTATCAATACAATCCATCCGCCATTCTTTGCGGATTTGCTTAATCCAAGCCCACATCTTTTCAATAGGATTTAAGTCTGGACTATAAGGGGGTAACCAAACTATCTCATGCCCATGCTCTTCAATGATTGCTTGAATATCACTGCGTTTATGAAAAGCGGCATTGTCCA
>NZ_LWHB01000221.1 GCF_001889065.1 Suttonella ornithocola
TTTAGGATGGGGATTTTTAATCCAGCTATAGACGGTGAATTTGCTGATCTTGTAGCGCTTTGCAACAGCGCGCCAAGTTTCTCCATTAGCAATATCGTTAAGAATTTTCTGTCGGAATTGGCTGCAGTAGGTCATAGGATATGCTCAGTTTGTTTTTGATAATTCTACTACAAGTTGTTCTTTATATCTGCTTTGGATAGATTGGATTATAAGTGATTTGACTATAGCTATATTTTCTTGCTTTACAAAAAATCAAATTAAGAGCCAACAACGTTGTTATTGTCTATAAAAGACTAAAAACGTCCAACTAAAGAGAAAGAAAAATGGCATACCAAAGTCTAAGATTGAAAAATAAAGCTATTAAAATCAATTATCTATATGAAAAAATTGGTGGAGGCGGGGGGATTTGAACCCCCGTCCGCGAATCCTCAACTTTCGGTACTACATGCTTAGAGCCATTGATTAAATTTTAGTCTTCAAGCAGCCAATGGTCAGGCATCTTTCAGACGATTCTACTAAGTTTAACGAATAACCGGTAGACGCGATTATTCGCGATTCTGTGTTAATGACGCTCAAGCTAAAACCACAGACATTTTTAGGTGAGCGAAAGCGGGATTAAGCCGCTAAAGCGTAGTTGTCGTCGTTTGCAACTATATTTTTGAAAGGGTTTTACGAGGTTCTCTCATCCTCGACATGCACCTAGAGCCTTGCAATCCCCGTCGAATCCAGGAACGCCCCCTAGTGATTTTTATCATAACAAATTTTAAAGCAAATAACAGTAACTAATTTCTTTTTTACTTATGAAAATGATATAACTATAGTCAAATCACTTATAATCCAATCTATCCAAAGCAGATATAAAAAACAACTTGTAGTAGAATTATCAAAAACAAACTGAGCATATCCTATGACCTACTGCCGCCAATTCCGACAGAAAATTCTTAACGATATTGCTAATGGAGAAACTTGGCGCGCTGTTGCAAAGCGCTACAAGATCAGCAAATTCACCGTCTATAGCTGGATTAAAAATCCCCATCCTAAAGGCTTTACTGAGCGTAAGCCCTCAAAGATTGATGATGAAGCCTTGCTTAAGGATATTGAGCAGTATCCTGATGATTACCAATGGGAAAGCGCTAGACGTTTTAATTGCTCGCAATCAGCGATTTGTTATGCTCTAAAGCGACTAAAGA
>NZ_LWHB01000222.1 GCF_001889065.1 Suttonella ornithocola
ATTTTTAATYCCAGCTATAGACGGTGAATTTGCTGATTTTGTAGCGCTTTGCAACAGCGCGCCAAGTTTCTCCATTAGCAATATCGTTAAGAATTTTCTGTCGGAATTGGCGGCAGTAGGTCATAGGATATGCTCAGTTTGTTTTTGATAATTCTACTACAAGTTGTTCTTTATATCTGCTTTGGATAGATTGGATTCTAAGTGATTTGACTATAACTGGTGGCTCAACGCCCAATGGGGACTATGATCGCCCAGTCGTTCTGATTTCTACCGTGAGATTAAAAGGCATTCGTCTAATTAACGATGCAACGCAAGCGATCGAGCTACCTGGCGCATCGCTTTTCGAACTGGAAGACTTATTAGCGAAACATCATAGAGAACCACACAGCATTATTGGATCAAGTTGTATTGGTGCGTCTATTATTGGTGGAATTTGTAATAACTCTGGTGGCGCCTTAATCCATCGCGGACCAGCTTATACGGAATTAGCACTTTATGCCAAATTACATGAAGATGGCGTATTAAGACTACATAACGAACTTGACATCGAACTAGGTGATTCACCAGAAACCATTCTGCACAATCTAGAAACACAAAACTATTCAGAAAACCAACCTATTACCAATAAACTGGCTTCTGATAAAGAATATAGCCAACGCGTTCGACAAGTAGATGAACCAACCCCCTCTCGTTTCAATAATGATGGCAGAAGACTACACGGCGCGGCTGGTAGTGCTGGGCGTCTAATCGTTTTTGCGGTTCGTGTGGATACCTTTGAAAAACCCGAACACGAACAAGTGCTCTACATTGGCACCAATGATACTAATCACCTCACAGACATCCGCCGACATATCCTACAAAACTTTGAAGACTTACCCGTTTCGGGCGAATATATAGTCGAATCACTTATAATCCAATCTATCCAAAGCAGATATAAAGAACAACTTGTAGTAGAATTATCAAAAACAAACTGAGCATATCCTATGACCTACTGCTGCCAATTCCGACAGAAAATTCTTAACGATATTGCTAATGGAGAAACTTGGCGCGCTGTTGCAAAGCGCTACAAAATCAGCAAATTCACCGTCTATAGCTGGATTAAAAATCCCCATCCTAAAGGTTTTACTGA
>NZ_LWHB01000223.1 GCF_001889065.1 Suttonella ornithocola
ATGGACAATGCCGCTTTTCATAAACGCAGTGATATTCAAGCAATCATTGAAGAGCATGGGCATGAGATAGTTTGGTTACCCCCTTATAGTCCAGACTTAAATCCTATTGAAAAGATGTGGGCTTGGATTAAGCAAATCCGCAAAGAATGGCGGATGGATTGTATTGATACTTTATTCTTTTATCTGCTTTGGATTGGGTTGGGTTTTAGATGATTGCACTATACCAAATTCTGATATATAATGAAAGGCTACTAGAATAGTTACAGTGTTAAGATAGATGAATAAAGTAAACATACGTACTATTACTGGAATAGCGCGATCTAATTTCTGTGACTCTGTTGTTAGCCTTTGACTATAAATCTTGTTTCAGAAAACGTTGTAATTCAAGGTTGAATCTAAGTTATAAAAAATATACAAAAAATAAGATGCACCTAACCTAAGTACATCTTGTAAGAAGTATTGCTTTTATTTGATTAACGTAAAAAACGTGAAAAATAACGGCGTTCACTGTCACTTTCAGCAACACGGTAAACAATACCGGCAATTAGAGCAATTCCACCGATAACAGCAGCAACCGTCCAAGGATTATGCTTTACATAATCTGAAGCAGATTCTACAAATTCACAAGTTTCATTTTTTGCTTTACGCCAAGCTTTTTTTCCTTGCTTTTCTGCGCGAGAAAGCATCTGATGAGCGCGACCTTTACCATCTTCATAAAGGTCTTCGGCGTCATCCCATTTATCAGCAGCGAAGTCTTTTAATGATTCTCGTGCATCTTTAAATTCTTTCCGCATTTCTTCAAGTTGTTTTTCTAAAGCTTCTACACGTTGTTCTGGAGTCATAATATCTTCCTATTTAATAATTGACGAAACATAGTGTTATTATAAGTGTGTTTTAAGATTATTTCCTTACTGTGTGGTCATAGAATATTTAGGCTTTTAAATGTTTTTATTTATAAAAATAAGGCTCTAGGGTAGAAGAAACAATCTGTTAGCCTAGAGTCATTAATACGTTTAATGCTTGTTAGAGGCTGTAGGATTGCTGATGTTATGGTTATTGAGAAAGTCAGCAAATATAAAGTATTAAATATCTTGAGACCTTTGCAAACCCCCTACAAATAGAGAAATTTCAATTTTTTAAATTTTGAAAATATATTAAAATCATAGTGTTAATTTTTTTTACTAGTAGCAAAAATTTATAGTGAAAGGCTACTAGAATAGTTACAGTATTAAGATAGATGAATAAAGTAAGCACTTGTACTATTACTGGAGTAGCGATTTAATTTCTGTGACTCTTTTATTAGCCTTTGACTATAGTGTAAAACGGAATTTTGCA
>NZ_LWHB01000224.1 GCF_001889065.1 Suttonella ornithocola
AAGTTTGTCATGGAAGTGATAACTGGCATTTAAAGAACCAGAGCAATGCGATTGGAGCCATTATCAATGGAGAATTGTTTGCCTTACGCTTATATGATGGTTCTATTAACAGCGATATTTTCTCTCATTGGGTGAGAGAAGCACTGTTACCTGAGTTACCTAAAAACAGTGTAATTGTCATGGACAATGCCGCTTTTCATAAACGCTGTGATATTCAAGCAATCATTGAAAAGATGTGGGCTTGGATTAAGCAAATACGCAAAGAATGGCGGATGGATTGTATTGATACTTTATGCTTTTATCTGCTTTGGATTGGGTTGGGTTTTAGATGATTGCACTATAGCTCATGCCATGTGAGAAGAGCGAGAGAATACGGTTGTTAATTTCTGGGGTGAGTTTGGTTTGATATTTTTTGACCAACATAGGCTCAAATTCGTCATTACGGTCTCTGGGGGGCTAGCTCAAAGCTATCGGCGGTGGATTTAACGGTCTTTTTACTATAGCTGTTACGGCGGTTATTAGTGGGCTTTTGCTCTAGGTAGCTATCTATTTCAGCTGATAAAGCAGCTTCAGTTAGCTATTTGATTAGTGGGGCAAGCACTCCATCAGTACCTGTGCTGGGTTTGCCTGCTTGGATAGCTTTTAAGGCTTTGTTAAAGTCAAAGTTTTGCATACTGTCATTCCTTGTGTTTTGAGTAGTTTAGAGGAATGACACAGAATTTTGAACGCTACTCGCCTGTAAAAAAAAGCAGCCACTTTACGCAAGATCCCATTGCTGTATTGCAGTTCACGGTTTTCACGCTCAAGGATTTTTATCTACTAAAGCGCATCTTGTGCCTGTACAGCTTCAGGGGTTGCCAGTGCCGCATGTTTGTTATCCCAAGCTCGCAATGTCTCACTACTACAGCCGATTTTGGGTGCAATAGCCTCAATGGCCCCCCATCTTGACGGGTAATCGTTTTCAACGTCGATCAGTAGACGAACGGCTTTTTCTTTCATTTCCAGGGGGATCTTTTACTACTCATAGTCTTATTCTCTCAGATTGATGAGTCTCCGATTATCTCGGGGCGATTCACTCTCGAAACATTATTTTTTTATGGCGTTTTTTCTTTGAGCTTTTCTTCTAAAACAGATAAACGCGCTTCTAAAGTTGCAATTTTCTTTTCAGTTGCTTTTAATTTTCTTACCTGCGCTTCTAACTCACTTTTTACTACCAAGTCAAAATCACTTAACTTATCTGCTAATGCTCTGCGCGCTGTTTCCTTTACTTCTGCTTGAAAAGGCCGTAACGGCTCTGGCAAATGCGTTTCTAATTGATGCATGACAAATGCAAACGGATTATTTTTCATCATTTTTCTCTAAAAAATAAAACTATAGTTTATCGTCTAAGCATTGAAAAACAAAGCTAACTTTTCTACACCTAAAGTATTTCGCATTCCTCAAACATATCTAAATGATAGCTCCCTGTTTCTTCCCAAGCATAGGGTAAAAATGCTTTCTTACCTTTGCTTAAGATTAAATTTATTGCATTAATAATATTCAGTAGTGGTTTGAAAAGTATGCTGGAATATTATCAAATAATCCAATGACAGTTAAATATTTAAATATCAATATATTAAAAGAAGTATTTTTTGTAAGAGTATGTTTAGTATACTTTTCAAACCACCACCTAATATTCAAATAAACATGTGGATGCTTAGATTTTTCTGCAATAAGCCTGGCTAACGCTTCGACCAATAAATCAAAATTAATGTCCATGATATCCAAGCTTGAGAACAATATTGAACCGCCCTGAGATAATTGGAGACTCATGAATCTGAGAGAATAAGACTATGAGTAGTAAAAGATCCCCCGGAAATGAAAGAAAGAGCCGGTCGTCTACTGATCGAAGTTAAAGACAATTACCCATCAAGATGGGCGGCTATTGAGGCTATTACATCTAAAATCGGCTGTAGTAGTAAGACATTGCGAGCTTGGGATAACAAACATGCAGTACTGGCAACCCCTGAAGCTGTACAGGCACAAGATGCGCTTGAGCGGATAAAAATCCTTGAGCGTGAAAACCGTGAACTGCAACGCAGCAATGAGATCTTGCGCAAGGCAGTAGCTTTTTTCGCACAGGCGGAGCTCGACCGCCCATACAAACGATGATCAACTTTATCGAGCAATATCAGCC
>NZ_LWHB01000225.1 GCF_001889065.1 Suttonella ornithocola
GGGATTTTTAATCCAGCTATAGACGGTGAATTTGCTGATCTTGTAGCGCTTTGCAACAGCGCGCCAAGTTTCTCCATTAGCAATATCGTTAAGAATTTTCTGTCGGAATTGGCGGCAGTAGGTCATAGGATATGCTCAGTTTGTTTTTGATAATTCTACTACAAGTTGTTCTTTATATCTGCTTTGGATAGATTGGATTCTAAGTGATTTGACTATATAAGTTATGCGGAAGCGGTTCAAAAGTTTGACGGAGTGACTTAAAATATGCATCAGATGTTAAAACAAAGACGAATAGTTGATACGGTTTTAACCAATGTTGTTCTTGGCTATAATCTTGACCAAGAATTCAGCGGACATTTTTTATTCCCAGATGTAAAGGTTAATTCTTTAACAGGAAAAATAGTTAAGTTTGGTAAAGACGCTTTTATCCTTATCAATACTAAAACCGCACCGGGAGCAACAATTGGTGGGATTGAGCTAAAATATTCTAGCGGTGTTTACGAGCTAAATCTAAAAAATTAGCAGCTATTGAAGAAATTGATGCTGCTGATAAGGTAAAAGCCATCAAATATAAATCTCGTGCTGTAACTAATGTCATGCAACGTATGAGATTAGAAAGTGAATACGATATGGCAAAGCTAGCGATGGACAGCTCAAATTACTTGTCAAATCATAGAGAAGCGTTATCAGGTTCTTCAAAATGGAGCGACCAGAGCGCCAATATTGAAAAGCAAGAGGGCGTTCAGAATTCTGTGTCAGGTTAATTAAAGATTCATCACGGCATCTAACCGACTAGGGAAATAGATAGACAATTGCATCATTGTCCTGTCCCCAATTAGGAATCGGCATTGTCTATTTTTCGCTGGCATTTAACATACCAACATATAAGAGTTTGAGCAAACTGGTTTCATTAGGAAACGCTCCTTTAGTTTTAGTTAACTTGCGGAATTGACGATGGACT
>NZ_LWHB01000226.1 GCF_001889065.1 Suttonella ornithocola
TACCGCCAGAATGGCTAGATAAGGGCTATAGGATGTTTTGTTTTTTAGCTGATCGCACTATATAAGTCGTTCTTTATATCTGCTTTGGATAGATTGGATTATAAATGATTTGACTATAAGTAAATCAATATTAGGCAGGTGATTGAGTTCAGAAACAGTAAGTCGTTCCCCTTTTGCGAGTGGTAGGCGAGCATTTTTGGCTTCGGCATGAAAGGTTTTGTAATCAGCACCAATAACGAATTCGCTGACGTTATCCAATGTGCTAAAGGGACGGCTATAGTTGGCATCAAAGGTAAAGGCTTTTTGCTGGATGTTTCTAGCGGTGCCTATCGCTGTAAAGGTTTGTGCTTTATCTATTGCACTAGAAGGAAAGGCGTAATTCCAGTCGATATCGCGTTTGGAAAAACGTGCGCTGACTTGCCCAACAGCACCGTTGGTAAATTCGTGTTTGACATCGGCAAAGAGGTCGTGGCTTTTGCTGTTAAAGCGGTTCCAATTGGCGCCGTAGTATTGTTTGTTAGGTAAGCTAATGAGCGTTTTACCTTGTAATGGCAAGCCATTATCAGGATGAATATGGCGCTGTTGGTATAAATAGCCAAGTCCTAAGGTGGTTTGTGGAGTTAAGTCAATATCTAATGCGCCATATAGGGTTTCGTGATGATTGCTTTTCTTGGCGTTGGGATTTTCTTTATGAAAACTTTCCGCTAATACGCGAACGCGAATGGTTTGGCTTTGATTGAATGCGCCACTAACATCGCCTTTTATAGTCAAATCACTTATAATCCAATCTATCCAAAGCAGATATAAAGAACAACTTGTAGTAGAATTATCAAAAACAAACTGAGCATATCCTATGACCTACTGCAGCCAATTCCGACAGAAAATTCTTAACGATATTGCTAATGGAGAAACTTGGCGCGCTGTTGCAAAGCACTACAAGATCAGCAAATTCACCGTCTATAGCTGGATTAAAAATCCCCATCCTAAAG
>NZ_LWHB01000227.1 GCF_001889065.1 Suttonella ornithocola
GCTCAGTAAAGCCTTTAGGATGGGGATTTTTAATCCAGCTATAGACGGTGAATTTGCTGATCTTGTAGCGCTTTGCAACAGCGCGCCAAGTTTCTCCATTAGCAATATCGTTAAGAATTTTCTGCCGGAATTGGCTGCAGTAGGTCATAGGATATGCTCAGTTTGTTTTTGATAATTCTACTACAAGTTGTTTTTTATATCTGCTTTGGATAGATTGGATTATAAGTGATTTGACTATATATAGTGCAATCAGCTAAAAAACAAAACATCCTATAGCCCTTATCTAACCATTCTATCGGTAGATAACGTTCTGTTTTTTAGCTGATTTGACTATAACTAGTCTAGTAGCCTTTCACTATATATGCCCATTTTTATCTTGATTAGAGTCTATATAGAGTTCAGAAATTGAAAAAAGATAAGCTAAAGGCAAATTATAATGCTACCATTATCTTTGCTTGCACTTAATCTGGCTTTCTCTTATTTGAATTCTATTCACGCCCTAGTAAAGCATTAAGAAAGTAATCTAAATTGACAAATTATAATAATATAAATTATCATTATTTATGTCGGACATTCTACCGACCTTGAAACTGATATTTTAGGAGTTAAAATATGAAAATGAAGCTAGTAATTGGTTCAGCATTAGTCATGCTTTTAGCTATGCAAGCAAATGCTATGGCGCCCCGTCCAACATCCGTTAATCCCTATAATGGTGTTGGTTGCACTAAAGAATATGACCCCGTTCCTTATACTAAAAAAGATGGAACTGTTGTTACAGCCCCTAACCCTTGCGTTGCTGCAAAATGGAAATCTGAAGGAGTGTGATATCCTCTGGTTAACCAAAGTCCTTGCTTAGGCAAGGACTTTTTTATTTTGTAGTAATGCTAGCAATATTTTTATTTGCATCACTCTTATTTTAAGCTTCGCCTCTTGGCGCATAACCATAACCTCTGCTCTCATATAATTTAAAACCACTTTCATCTAAGTCAGCTATCTCTTTTCCAGCTTGTTTGAGCTCTCTTAACTGCTTAAGAAATGATGCCCGTTTTGCGCTATCTGCTTTTGGATGATTTACCGTCTTTTTTTAAGCGTCATCCCAATTCTTTTTAACGCACGCCTAATAGATTTTTGGCTACAACCAAATCGCTGCGCTCGTTCCCATTGATAGTCATCGGGATAAGCTTTGACATCTGCTTTCAGAAGCTCATTATCTATTTTTAGGAGTTTAAATACGCGTTTCTTACGTTCAGGATTCTTCTTCCAACGTTGTATGGTTGTTCGGCTGAGTTATATAGTCAAATCACTTAGAATCCAATCTATCCAAAGCAGATATAAAGAACAACTTGTAGTAGAATTATCAAAAACAAACTGAGCATATCCTATGACCTACTGCCGCCAATTCCGACAGAAAATTCTTAACGATATTGCTAATGGAGAAACTTGGCGCGCTGTTGCAAAGCACTACAAGATCAGCAAATTCACCGTCTATAGCTGGATTAAAA
>NZ_LWHB01000228.1 GCF_001889065.1 Suttonella ornithocola
TTTTAAGTGATGAGTAAAAATTGTGAACCTCAAAGGAACGGGATTTTTGCGCGACTTGCGCGAAGCAGCAGCCACTTCTGAACCGCTTGCTGAGACGTTAAAAGCGTATCCACTTAAAATAGCAGCGTAAAATTATAAATTTTTTTCAACTTGTTAGAAAAAAAGTTATGCTTGCAAATCTATATACTTTGAGTTAAGTTGTGTTATACAATTTACGATTAAATAAATATTTAGTTGACGATATCAACTGCCTGGCAGAAGTAAAGTGTCAAGATAGAGATTCGATTATTAAGTCTCAATAGTATCATCGGACATTAAAGGAGACACATGCAAAACAAGAAGTTTGATTATAAATACAATATAAAAACTATCTTTTATATCTTGTTTAATAAACAATTTCAACATAATATTCCCTATGTCAAGTGGGAGAGTATATTTGATACCTTTACCTCTGTTGTGTGGTATATATGGTGGATAAAATTATTACTATTTATATTTTTTATTAGCGATGATTCTTCTGTGCATTTGTTTCTTGAACTTATATTTGCTAGTTGTGTTTCAGATGATTTACATAAATATAAAAAATACAAGAATGAAAAATCAGAATTATTCGAATTATATAAACGTAGCAAATTTGCTTATAATACTATATTAGGTATATTTATTTGGGGAATGATAGAAAATATATTATTAGATTATTCATATTATGGAAATTTCAATATAACATTATGGACAATTTTTTTCTATAGTTACTTTTATTCAATTTTTTATTGTTATCAGGTTAATTAATATAATTAGTAAAAGATTAAATGGAGACTAAAATGGGTAGTTTTTTTAATAAAATTATGAATGCGATGCAAGGTAAAGATTCTGCAGAGTCTACCTTTGAAACATTCAAAGATTTAACTGATATAGTCAAATCACTTATAATCCAATCTATCCAAAGCAGATATAAAGAACAACTTGTAGTAGAATTATCAAAAACAAACTGAGCATATCCTATGACCTACTGCAGCCAATTCCGACAGAAAATTCTTAACGATATTGCTAATGGAGAAACTTGGCGCGCTGTTGCAAAGCGCTACAAGATCAGCAAATTCACCGTCTATAGCCTGGATTAAAAATTC
>NZ_LWHB01000229.1 GCF_001889065.1 Suttonella ornithocola
ATACAACCAAAACTAATTCCTAATGCCTCAAGTTTAGCTCTCAGTTGTTTAGCTGTCTTTAGATTGCGTTTCCCCCATACAAAAGCCATATCTCACCACTATCTGGATCATAAGCATAAATTAACCAGATTTTGTTTTTCTTATGACCTACATAGGTCCAAAACTCATCAATTTGGAGTTTTTGATAGGCGTTTTGTGTAGGTTTTATTTCACAGTTAGATTTCGTTAAGACATTTAGCACTTTATATTTGCTGACTTTCTCAATAACCATAATATCAGCAATACTACAGCCTCTAACAAGCATTAAACGTATTTTCGCATCAATATGCCTTTGACAGCCTTGGTAAGTTAAATCCATTTTATCGATGAACTGTCGATGACAATCTTTACATTGGTAATTTTGCTTACCATAGATTTTCCGTTCATTCTTTTTTATACTGAGGCTTAGGCAACTTGGGCAGCTGATTGTAATTTGTGTTTTCATATTGAAGTAAAAAGGGAGCAATGATGAGTGTTTTTTTAGCATAGCGCCGAAAGCATGATAAATAAGCACATAGACCGTTATCCCTTATTCAAACTGCAAGAGTGATAGACTGGCAATTGATAGAGCGTTGCCTAGTTGAGCAGAAAAACCAACAACAGCGCGCGACAAGCGAGGACGGTTAAACTAGCCGCTATTGAGCATGTTTAAAGCCATCTTATTGGGGCAATGGCATAACCTCTCAGAGCAAGAGCTTGAACACAGTTTTGTTATTCGTTTGGACTTTGAATCGCCCCAACTTTATCGGAGACCCGATTACTTGACTCAGGCTGCTATGCCTGACGCAGTTAGGAGTTGATGATTCATTTTTTCAAACTCAAAAGGTGATAGATAACCTATTGTACTGTGAAGTTGCTCTTTGTTGTACCAGTCTACCGATTCCAAAGTAGCCGGCTCAACATCTCTTAAGCCTTGCCATTGTGGTTTGTCATATTTAATGACCTCCGCTTTGTATAGTTTGTTGACACTCTTTGCCAATGTGTTGTCATAGGCATCGCCGGTTCGCCCTACCGATGCCTTTATGCCGGCTTCTTTCAGTCTTTCGCTGTAAAGCCATCTGCCTGAACCTGCTCAAAGCCGGGAACAAGATTCATATGGCGTATTGCGCCCAAACGACCTCAAAAAAAGGAATTTTGAGAGAGAAATGCTCAAAAAATGTGATTTTTTTTCTGACTGGTGAAAATTTTTCCAATTTTTTTAAATAAATTGTTTTTTTTGCAACGGTCTAATTTTATGGAAATAATCTTTGCTTTTATAGTAGTACTAGTTGTTGAGTGATTATTAATCATACTAATTTTTTCAGAAATACGATAAAAAACACTGGATTTTTTTTTAAATAACTATATAATAATTCTCCTCACAACGGAGGGATGGCAGAGCGGTTGAATGCACCGGTCTTGAAAACCGGCAAGGGTTAACGCCCTTCCAGGGTTCGAATCCCTGTCCCTCCGCCAGAATACTAAAAAGACGCTTTTTAAGCGTCTTTTTTATCGCCTTTTTTAGAATTGCTGTTGATTTTTTATCTTGAAAACAGAATATTACTTAAATTTACAGTTTTTAAAAATATCTAAAAATATTTAGATGATTACCAATGGGAAAGCGCTAGACGTTTTAATTGCTCGCAATCAGCGATTTGTTATGCTCTAAAGCGACTAAAGATAACGCATAAAAAAAGATTAACCAACATCCAAAAGCCGACACAGAGAAAAGAGAGCACTTTCAAGAACAAATAGTAGATAAGACCGCTCAAGACAAACCGATAGTCTATCTTGATGAATGTGGTTTTAAAGCCTTTGATCATAGACCTTATGG
>NZ_LWHB01000023.1 GCF_001889065.1 Suttonella ornithocola
CACAAAAGGAGAAGTTTGTCATGGAAGTGATAACTGGCATTTAAAAAACCAGAGCAATGCGATTGGAGCCATTATCAATGGAGAATTGTTTGCCTTACGCTTATATGATGGTTCTATTAACAGCGATATTTTCTCTCATTGGGTGAGAGAAGCACTGTTACCTGAGTTACCTAAAAACAGTGTAATTGTCATGGACAATGCCGCTTTTCATAAACGCAGTGATATTCAAGCAATCATTGAAGAGCATGGGCATGAGATAGTTTGGTTACCCCCTTATAGTCCAGACTTAAATCCTATTGAAAAGATGTGGGCTTGGATTAAGCAAATACGCAAAGAATGGCGGATGGATTGTATTGATACTTTATTCTTTTATCTGCTTTGGATTGGGTTGGGTTTTAGATGATTGCACTATATAAGTTGAAATAATCCGCCTTTTGAGGGTTTTTCTGTCGCAAGTAGGAGTGTTTTACGCATATTTATCTCCTACCAAATTCTCTAAGTAGTAGTGCAGATAAATTTCATTGATTGCAATGCCACTGGCCTCGCTGAGTTTTATAAGTATGGCCAGGATGTCAGGCGTTTCTCCCTGACGGGTATACATATTTCTAAGATTAATATCAATTTTTTCGATCAGATCATAATCTGACTCTGAGAGCCGACGAGGCTTACTGCGTGGCGCTTTTTCAACGCCTGCTTTTGCTTTTAGTCGGTCATATTCATTACGCGATAAACCAATAACATCTTTTAAACTTTCGCGCGACATTCCCAATTGGATTGCCTTGCAAATGTTATTTATCCGCTCACTATTTTTTAGTTCAGCATCTAACTGAATACTAAAAAAGGCCTTTGTAATTTGTGTTCTAAAAGGTTTTAATCGCGCTAGTCGGCGAATACCTTCAGGCGAAATATTGAGCAACTGCTCAGCCATCTGCTCCTCAATAGATAAGCGTTTTAGAAACGCTTTATCTTGGTCACTGGCTGCTAAACGGCAGAGATTTAATATTTGTTCCTGCAACAGGACATCATAATCCACCATTTCATTTCTCCCCGCTTTGAACCTCTGTCAACGTGAGGGTGTATTGACGTAATTCCTGTCCCAGTTCTTGAAAACGTCGTAATACTTTTTCTGCATTGTTTGGCAGTTCGTAAAACCCATATTGCATACTGATGACATTATTGCGATGCTCACGCATAGCAGGTTCTAATTCGAGTAGCTGTTTATAAATATTATTCCAGATAGGGGTATCTATAAATTGAACGGCATAGGCACAAGCAAAATCATAAAGAGAGATTAAAAGGGCGCTTTGATCTTCCTTTTGGTTGTCTTGCGCATTCAACATTAATTTAAATAAAGCGACGACATCATTATTAAGGGTAAAAAAGGGCGTTTCACTGGTTTCTAGAATAATTTCAGCCACACTTGGAAATTCTACGCGTAAATACCGTAACGTCGTCTGTAATTGCTCTGTTGCAGAAATAGATGAAGTCATTTCTGTTGCAGGCGTAAAAGCGCTACTTGACTGTCCTGCATCTACAGTAATTTCAGCATTATTTCCTGTTGCAGTATGAGAAGAATCGATTTCATTGGCAGCTTCTGTAGAAGAAGCATGAGCTGTTGCAGTATCTGAATAAGATAAATTATCTGTTGCAGTTTCTTCTTTGTATCCATTCGTATCAGAGAAAGTAGGGGGGCTAGCTTCTGTTTTAATCGGCTGACCAATTTCATTAAAATCTTCCCCAACCGTTCCACCTTGATAGAGCTCTCCATGCTCTAAGATATGATTAATTTCAAAATTGACTCTGAAGGCATCAATTTCAAATATTTTTTGAATTTTACTCGCAACGTCATCAAGGGCATATTGCTCATGACCTAAATTAGGCTCATCATATTGCGCCAAGAACTCTAAATAATCGCGCTGTAGTGTTTCACTATTAACACTTTCATGAGAAGGTAAACGGGCATCACAGTAAGTCTTAATTGCATGATAGACTTTTCGTATAGCTTCGATTTTGGATTTACCTAAGCCTTCTTGTAGAGCTAGAGGAATACGATTAGAGAGCTTTTCAGCCGTAAAAATAAAAGTTGAGAGATTACCATGGCCAACTGACCAACCTTTTTCTTTTAGTAATTGTCCAAGTTTTCTTAAAGATAAACTTTCTCCAGACTCTTGCTCATATAATTGCTTAATTTGTAAAGCAGCCATTGCCTTATCAATTAATAACATCTCACCACGAGTTTCATTTTCAATCATGTGGCGAATTAATGTTTCACTATCTGATTGCCACTTAACAAAGCGGCAATCAAGTTGATAAAATTTTGGATCAGCAGTTTCTTTCCAAAGTTCTTTAAGCGCTTTTAGTCGAGTATTACCGCCATTAAATAAAGTATATCCAGCTTCACCAGGTCGCTTAGTCAATGTTAAAGGATTTTCTAATCCGATAACGCGTATTGACTCTTTAATTTCTTCAAATTTGGGATTTTCGGAACGTCTAGGATTAAGCGAAAAAAAGCTAATATCATCAAGCGTTACCGAAATAATCTTAACGGCATCGTCTTTTATATCTTCTGATTGCTTAGAGCCAAAACCACCGCGAGTTAATTTTGCACCAAAATCAAAACCTGACATTATTGTCCTCCTTGTAGCGGTATAGTTTCTTTTTGTTCAGTGTTTGGATTCAGCTGTAAATCAGCAAAATGCGGTAAAAGCTCATGAATAAGTGACTCCATCACTGATAATGCAGAACGAGGATTAGAACGATCAATTTCTAATTCATGAACAGGGCGCTGTAATGATATACATTGTTTCCAAACCACTTTTTGAGGAATTGAAGTTTTTAGAACCGTAATATGACGAGCAATTTTTGAAAATTCTTGCCGTATAGCAGCAGTTACATTACGCGTTTCGACAGTGTGGTCTTCACGGTTGATTAAGACTCTTAAAGGGGGTGGTTGGTCATTACCAATTCCCATTTCTGATAAACCATTCATCACATGCGTATAAATAGCAATAGAGCGAGGCAGCTCTTGGGAAGACATCACATCAGGCGTTGTCGGGACTACAACCGTATCAGCTGCTATGAGCGCCATTTCTTGCAACTGTCCGCGACCATCTTTACCTTGCGTATCAATAATAATGACATCATATTGATCTCTAATACTAATCAATAATTTTTTTAGGCGAAATAAGCCTGAGAAGGTTTCGCTCATCCATTCATTTAGACGCTCACCATCATCATTATTGACAACAACAGAAACATTCTTAATGTGTGTTTGAGAAATAGCCGATAAATCACCTTGAATTAAGAACTCTAATAGTCCCTTGGTTGGAGCAGTAGGATAATCAAAGAATTTAGACAAAGATTGTTGTGAATCAAGGTCGATACAGAGAACAGATAAACCTAAGCTACCTAGGGCACATGCCATATTGATGGCGACCGTAGATTTTCCAACACCACCTTTAGAGCTGACCAGAGCTAACGTTTGCGCATTCATTATTTTTCCTCCTCAGACTTATAGAGTTTTTCTAAAAGGTTCGCTATTTTGGGTTCCTTACTAAGGAAGTATTTATGAATGTCTGCTTGAGTAGCGGTAGAGAAAAACCACTCATTAAGGATTTTTTGAATATAGCCAGAAATGGTATTTTCGTTAGAATGTTCAGCAAGATAATCTCGAATGCCAGGATGGACTCGAACACGTACGTAGACGGCTTTAGATTCTGTGGGTAGATTTTCAATAGATGAATCGTTGTTAGACATAAAAAACTCCTAATTATTTGGAGCAATAATTATGCTTCTATAAGGGCATAGAAGGTCTGTTCTAACAACTTAAATATATGAAGAATGCTATGCCTATAAATTATACATTAATGTATAATGTTTCCTTCTAAATTTAAGAATACTATTATGCGTATCTTTCATCTTATTCTCTTACTCTTTTTAACCGCCTGTGCTAATACACGCTTTGAGCCAACTGTAGAAATTGCTCATGTTAATCCAAAATCCGGATATCGTTTAGAAAATATTTTCCAAAATAAAAAAAATGATCCTTTATTGGTTGTCATTAGCTTTTCTGGTGGTGGTTCTCGTGCTGCTGCATTTGGATATGCAGTTTTAAAAGCATTAAATAAAGAACATGATGGACAAAATCAATCTTTACTCAATCATGTTTCCCTAACTTTTGGTGTTTCTGGTGGTTCTGTCATTGCGATGCATTACGCGTTGCATGGAAAAGAAACTTTAAAATCTTTTCCCAATGACTTTCTTCATAGAGATTTTGAAGGAACACTAATCAATCGTTTACTCTCTTTTACTTATAGGTGGCATTTTTCTTCTCCTCAATATGGTCGTGGAGATCTATTAGCACATGAATTTGATCAATTTATTTTTCATGGAGCAACTTTTCAAGATTTAATTTCTCATCGCAAAGGTCCTTTTGCTGTTATTCATGCGACGGATTTGGCTATTGGCTAGTGGAGAACGTCTTAATTTTACACAAGATTATTTTGATTTTTTATGTTTAGATTTATCTCAATATCCTATTTCTCGAGCTGTTGCGGCATCAAGTGCTGTACCAGGGATTTTTACGCCATTAACGCTCAATAATCATAGTGGTTATTGTAATTACCAACAAACTCAGCTAACTAAAAAGGCTGATATCGCTAAAAAACAAGGAATTATTTCTGACTGGCAACGTTGGGTAGTTGAACATAAAAATGCTACAAAAAAGCCATACCTACATTTAATTGATGGTGGATTAAGTGATAATTTGGGGCTACGCTCCTTACTTGATTTAAGAAGAATTACTTCTGCTCAAGATACAGCTGCTCATAATTCTCATATAAAGCCAAAACGAGTTTTTATCAGCGTAAATGCAGCTTTAGGTTATGATAATTCTATAGATGAATCAGCTAATATTCCGCCATTAAAACGAGTCATTAGTGGTAGTATTGATATTGCTATTGACCGCTTTTCTGAGGAAACCGCTAAACAATTTTCTGAAGCATTAAAAAATAAACAAGAAAATGTTGAGAATTATTTTATTCGGCTAAATTTATATGATTTATCAGACTCAGAGTTGGCTGATAGAGTCAATAATATTAAAACTTCTTTTAAAATTTCTTCTCAAGATATTGAAGATCTGTTGCAAGCTGCTGAAATTTTATTAGATAAAAATGAAGAATTTATAAGATTAAAGAATGATTTAAATAATGGGAATTAATATGCATCAGCACCACACATGGATTGCTTTTGGCTCTAACCAAGATCAACCTATTCAACAACTGCTAGTAGCAAGAAATCGTTTGGCTCAACACTCTGGCGTAACCGAAATTAAAGCATCGTCTTTATATAAAACCCCACCTTGGGGATATGAGCAACAACCAGATTTTTATAATGCTGTTATTCATTATAAGACTAATTTATCACCTCTAAAGCTATTGGAATTATTACAAACGATAGAACAAGAGCAGCATCGAATGAGAACTATTAAAAATGGACCAAGAACGTTAGATTTAGATATTTTATTATTTGATAATGAAACACTAGAGACAGATTTACTAACATTGCCTCATCCTAGAATGCATGAGCGTGCATTTGTTATACAACCTTTAACCGAAATTTCGCCTAATATCTGTATTGGGAAATATGGCAAAGCAGAAGCGCTTCTAAAGCAATTAGATACTAGTCATCAAACAAAATTGAAGATAGAATATTGGAAATAATGATTCAAAAATAATCAATAAGTAAAGAGCGCTTAAAAGCGCTCTTCCTACTTCCTTATAGATAATTATTTTGCTTTATTTATCTGTTTTCTAACAATAAAGCAATGTCCATAAATTTAAGTTATGCACCAATAACACCGCCATCTTCTTTGGTAATCATAATCACAGATGAACGTGGACGTTTTCCAGTGTGAGGGAATGTTGAGTCCCCTGCTTCACCCGGATGCTGAATGTTAACAAACATAGTTTTATCATTATTTGCAAAGGTCAGCCCTGTAATTTCGCAGGAGTTAGGTCCTGTTAAAAAGCGGCGAATTTCTCCATTCTCTGGATCTGCGCAAAGCATTGAGTTATTACCTTGTCCAGCATAATCACCCTCATTGCTATATTTACCATCTGCCTGTATCCAAATGCGCCCACCTTGGTCAAATCCAATTCCATCTGGACTATTGAAAGTATTGGCTTTTGTGATATTTGGTGTACCTGAGCGTGGATCACTATCAGGATAAATATTCGGATTACCCGCCATGACAAACATATCCCAATGGAAGCGGTTTGAAGTGTGGTCGTCATTATCTTCTGCCCATCGGATAATTTGCCCGTAAATATTGTCTTTACGTGGATTCGCTGGATTAGGCGGTAGCTTCTCACTTCCCCGCTTACTATTATTGGTTAATGTGCAAAAAACTTTTCCATTAAGTGGATTAACTGCTATCCATTCTGGACGATCCATTGTAGTTGCATTTACATAGTCTGCCGCTCGACGAGTATAAATAGCAATATCCGCTTGGTCTTTAAATCCATTTTCTCCATGAGTTAGTGTTATCCACTTTCCTTTCCCTTCTAAAGGTTTATCACCGCCTAAGAATTCTGCCACATATAAGGTTCCATTATCCAATAATGTCATATTATGTTTGCGGTCGCCTTCAATATATTTATCACGACTAACAAACTTATAAATACGTTCTCCTCTTTCATCGTCTCCCATATAGGCGACAACATGACCGTTATTTGCAACATGGATAGCAACATTTTCGTGCTTAAACCGTCCAAGGGCCGTACGTTTAATCGGTTTATGATTAGGGTCAAGGGGATCAATTTCTACTACCCAACCATAGTGATTAAAGCAATTAGGATGCTTAGCAACATCAAAATGAGGATCATATTTTTCCCAACCATAAGTAGATTGTGCTGCTATACCATATCGTTTCATTTCTGGTGTAATAGCGTTTTCATCACTGGCGCCAAACATATCATCAAAATTTTCTTCACAGGTAACATATGTTCCCCAAGGCGTTTTACCACTAGAACAGTTAGCAAACGTCCCATTGACAGCTATCCCATCAGGAAAATCTTTATCTTTTAATTGCTCATTACCTTTGGCAGGCCCAGAGAATTCCATTGGCGTGTGTGCCGTTACGCGGCGATTATACTGCCCCGCTCTATTAAAACGCATTTGATTATTCGGCATTTTTTCTAGCGTAATGATAGACAAACCACAGGCATTTTGTCCTTTTAGAACTTCATCTACTGTTTTAGCCAGTTTGCCTCCATGAGTATAAAGTGTCTCAGGGTTAATATATTCATTATTTATAGCTAATACGCCTTGCTTATCATCAACATCATAATACTGCATACCATCATTATTATCGCCAAATTGCAAGGCTTGGTCTGAGCCAGTATTACTACCATCATCTTGAAAAGATGGCGCATTTTCAAACATTGGTTCGCCCCAAGAAATTAACACATCGGCACGATAGCCTTCTGGTACTACAATATGATCTTTAGCAGCAGCAGGCACAGCAACAAAATTAAGTAGTTTGCTTGGCGTGTCAGCTAAAACTTTAGGGCTAAATCCTCCTAAAAAAGCAGCACCTGATAAAGTTTCACTTGTTTTTAGAAAGCGGCGACGAGATGAATTAACTTGCATAATAAATTTGCCTCACTGTGGTTAAGTGAGGCAAATTATCTTTATTATTTGTTACCGTTTTATAACAACAATAAAACTTTTAGTCTTTAATTGGTGTAATACTCATTCCTATAGGAGCAAGAGAAAATCTAATCATTTTTAGATGTTGCCAGCCAAATGGAATACCAATGATAGTAACAAAGTTTGCAACTGCAGCTATCAAATGCCCCAAAGCTAACCACCAACCTGCTAAAATCAACCAAATAAGATTTCCAATACAGCCTAAAGGCCCACTAGATAATCCCTCTTTTCCTAAAGATTGATTATCAACTGCTTGATAGCCAAAAGGCCACAATACAAATCTCGCCATTTTAATGCAAGCAGGCACCCAAGGTAGCCCTACTACAGTTAATGCCATTAAGAATGCCGACAATAACCAACCTAATGACATTAGAAAGCCACCCATCACTACCCAAAGAATATTCAATATAAATCGCATAAATAAATTCCTAAATAATATAATTAACTGATAAGTGTTTTAAAAAAATGTTCGTGTTCTTCAATAGATTTAACAAGAGAAAATTCCGTTTTTAATCTTTCTTTAGCTAACTGTCCCATTTCTTTTGCTTGGCTTGGGTTTGCAATTAGTTGTCCTAAATGCTTAGCAATTGCCATGGCGTCATGAGTAGGAACAACAAAACCTGTTTTTCCTTCTAAAATTAACTCTTTTCCTCCTCCTGTTGTGGTAACAATAGATGGTGTTGCACCTCCCATTGCTTCAATAATTGTTTTTGGTAGCCCCTCTCCTTTGATAGAAGGCTGAACTTGGACATCTGCTGCTTTCATTAAACCAATAATATCATTCCGATGACCTAATAAATGAATTTGATTTTTCAAAGGATGACTATTAATTAAAGATTGATAAGGTTCTTGTTCAAATCCATTGCCTGCAAAAACTAAATGTATGTTATCGGTATAAGATAATTGTCCAAATGCATCAAGCAATATTTCAATTCCTTTACTGGGACGTGCATTTGCTGCACAAATTACAGTAAAAGCGTCTTTAGATATCCCTAAAGATGTTAAATCTGTTTTAGGTTCATCATCATACCATTGAATATCATGCCCTTTATAAATAGTAATGACTCGCTCATTGGGTAAAAAACTACGTTTTCTAACATCATCACGAACTGCATTTGATACAGCAATTACCGCATCTACTCTTGGATGCAAAGCCGTTAAATAACTACTTGGGTCATAGCGATATAAGCCCCCTACTGTTCCTCTATAAGCAATGACTTTGGTTGGTAACCCTATGGCGGCGAAAGCTAAATTAGGAATAGTCTTAGAATTATAACCATAAGCAATATCATAGCCCTTTTTGAGCTCTTTTCTTAAAAACTGGATATGTGAAAAATCAATTTTATTTTTTGGATAAGCCCCAATAGTATGAAGCCCTTGGGTCTGGAAACGTTTAAAATATTCATATTCTCCAGGTTGCGTGACTATCGTTATTTCATGTCCTTTCCTAGCAAGTGCAATATAAACTTCTGCTTCTGGTCTTACACTATGCGGGCTATCGACCTTATAACCACTATGAACAAGAATTTTCATTATTTAATCATTATATAAAATGCTTATCGTCTTATAATTATCCCTCTTTTTCAAGGATATCGCAGGATTTATGAAAAAAGCAGAATTTTGGCAACATCCAGATGGTCATAATATTCACTATAATTGGCTTCCTACTTCATCTGCTAGAGCAAATCTAATACTCGTACATGGTATTGGAGAGCATATTGGTCGATATTGCAACGATATTCCTCATTTTCATGACTTAAGGCTTAATGTTTTAAGCTACGATCAATATGGACATGGACAAACAAGTGGAACAAGAGGTGGTTTAGATTGCGATAATCGTTTAGATAAAGACTTAGAATGGATAATCAATAAATCTAATGATTTATTTCCTTCTGAGTTGCCTAAAATTATTTTTGGACATAGTATGGGGGGAGCTGTTGTTGCGAATCGATTAGCGCATTCTACTCAAGGATTAAACGCTGCTATTTTATCTTCTCCTGCCCTTAAACCCCATGGCGGTAAACTAAGCAGATGGTTAGCGTTTGGAATGGCAAAATTGGCTCCAGATTTAATCGTAAAACATAAGCTTTCAATGAAAGTTAGTCATCTACCATCGGTCAATCAACAATTAAAAAATGATCCTCTTTGTCATAAAAAAATTAGTGCGCGCTTAGGAAAATTTATTTTTACATGTGGAGATAACGCAAAAGCCGCTTCGGCAGATTGGAGTATTCCCACCTTACTATTATATGCAGGAAGCGATTATTTGGTTGATCCTAAAGGAAGTCAGTACTTTGCTCAACAAATATCCCCAAAAATACTACAAGCAAAATGCTTTCAAAACTATTACCACGAAATCTTTCATGAGCAAAATACAAAACCTGTTTATGAGGCATTATCTGATTGGTTAGATAGTATTCTTGGTAAGAATTAAATAAAAGGCTCTAGACTATCAGGAACAACCTGTTAGTCTAGAGCCTTTGAAAATTGAAATTTCTCTATTTTATATTTTTTTGCAAAGGTTTCTAGCTATAAAAACACTAAGGCATCCAAAAGCTAATCAAGATGATAGGGAACGCTTTAATGAGAGTGTCACTAAGTATCAAAAAGAAGAAACTCCGACTGTTTATCTTGACGAGAGTGGCTTTAGAAGTCAGTGGTTACATCGGTATGGATGGTCTGTGAAAGGACAACGTTGTTACGGTGAGTAGGATTGGCAGATGAAAAACCCAACCCATGCTATAGGAGCATTAGGTAATGGCAATCTCTTTGCTGTTGGGGCGATTCAATTAGCTCGTTTTGTCGTACTGAGGTTGGCTATCTGTGGTTCGTCAGTTTGTATGCAAGCTAAACCCATTCAGCTATATGGATATTGAGTTGACGTCGCACGCATTTTTTGGAAATTCAGCTATAGTGTTTAATAATGTTTTGATAGTAGGATTGAAATTCGAAGTGCAGCACTGCACATTTTACTTCTCAATCTTATTTTAGAAAACATTGCACTTCAAGGTTGAGTCTAAGCTTATATAGTGCAATCATCTAAAACCCAACCCAATCCAAAGCAGATAAAAGAATAAAGTATCAATACAATCCATCCGCCATTCTTTGCTATTTGCTTAATCCAAGCCCACATCTTTTCAATGGGATTTAAGTCTGGACTATAAGGGGGTAACCAAACTATCTCATGCCCATGCTCTTCAATGATTGCTTGAATATCACTGCGTTTATGAAAAGCGGCATTGTCCATGACAATTACACTGTTTTTAGGTAACTCAGGTAACAGTGCTTCTCTCACCCAATGAGAGAAAATATCGCTGTTAATAGAACCATCTATAAGCGTAAGGCAAACAATTCTCCATTGATAATGGCTCCAATCGCATTGCTCTGGTTCTTTAAATGCCAGTTATCA
>NZ_LWHB01000230.1 GCF_001889065.1 Suttonella ornithocola
GCTACTGCATTTATTGAAAGCGGTATTCCTAAAAGCGATGCTTGGGGAAATGTTGGGTTGGCCGTTGCCGACCCTTGGATGGCAGCACGTAAGATAGTTAATGATATTGATACGCTGATTGCAAACTATGAGGCATTTACTTGCCAGCTGATACCAGAATTACAAAGTACTATACTAGCTTTACCGATAGAAAAAGATGGACAGAAACAAGTTGTCTTTAAACGCCGAAAAAGTTGTTGTCATAAGTATGAGCTACCGGGTAAAACCAACTGTGCAACGTGTAGCAAAACGTCTGTTTAACAAAAAGCTCAGATAAATATCTGAGCTTTTTTAAATGAAATAATTTTAGTCTGTCAATAAATTATCTAACTTCTAAAATTATCTTATTCCACATTAATAAACTATAAACAATTACTTATTTACAGCATCTTTAAGTTTTTTACCTGCTTTAAAGGCAGGGGTAGTGCTTGCAGCAATTTTCAAAGTTTTACCTGTTTGAGGGTTACGTCCTGTACGTGCAGCACGCTCGCGAGTCTCAAAAGTACCAAAACCAATTAGAGTAACTTTTTCGCCTTTAACAAGTGTTTCTGTGACATTCTCAATGAAAGCATCAACTGCTTTAGCCGCTTGTGCTTTAGTAATGTCTGCGGCTGCTGCAATAGCATCAACCAGTTCGGTTTTATTCATAATCCATTTACCTTATGTTGGGTTACGTAAAAATTGCGGTGCACCGCACCGACAGGTGGGATTTATACAGCGCTTAGTAAATACTGTCAAACTTTTTTTACAGTTAAATCATCTGAAAATGGCATAAATATTTTATCTAGAGAAAGATATCATTTATCTTTCTCTTAAGATTATGATTTTAAATATTTTAGTGTTTGCCATTTCCGCCTACAGGCGAAGGAATAGCGCTTGAGTGAGAAGGAAGCGGAATAAAAGCTTTTATCGAAGATAAGGTTTCTGTAAACGCATGTTTGAAGACTTCTTCAACATGGCTAACAGGAATAATCTCTAAAGCTTGTTTGACATCCTCAGGAATGTCTCTTAAATCTTTCAAATTGTCTTTAGGAATAAGAACGGTTTTAAGATGTCCTCGTTGAGCTGCCAATAATTTTTCTTTTAGTCCACCAATGGCTAATACACGCCCATGTAAGGTAATTTCTCCTGTCATGGCGATATCTCCTCGAACAGGCTTTTGCGTTAATGCAGAAAGTAGTGCGGTTGCCATGGCAATTCCTGCACTTGGACCATCTTTTGGTGTTGCGCCTTCTGGAAGGTGCATGTGTAAATCATAAGCATCAAAACGAAATTCTGGATCCGCTTTATCTAAATAATGACGAACAACAGAGAGTGCCGCTTGAATAGACTCTTTCATTACATCACCAAGTTGTCCAGTGTGGGTTAATTTCCCTTTTCCTGAAAATGCTGCGGTTTCAATTTGAAGCAGCTCACCGCCAACAGAAGTCCATGCTAAACCTGTAACGCTTCCGATTTTAGGCTCTAAATCCTCTTCATTACGATGGTATTTAGCAACACCTAAAAACTCTTCTAAATTTTTATTCGTAATTTTAATGCGTTTTGTTTTTTTATTGCTGAGTAATTTACGGACGCTTTTACGAGCTAATTTACCGATTTCTCTTTCAAGATTTCGAACGCCAGCTTCGCGCGTGTAATTTTCGATAATGTTATATAACACGCCTTCTTCTAAAGAAAACTCTTTTTCTTTTAAACCATTTTCCTTGATTTGGCGTGGAAGAATATAGCGCTCAGCAATTTGTAATTTTTCTTGCGTGGTATAACCTGGAATACGGATAACTTCCATACGATCTAATAAAGGTGCAGGAATATTTAAAGTATTTGCCGTTGCAATAAATTAATAC
>NZ_LWHB01000231.1 GCF_001889065.1 Suttonella ornithocola
AAAACCTTTAGGATGGGGATTTTTAATCCAGCTATAGACGGTGAATTTGCTGATCTTGTAGCGCTTTGCAACAGCGCGCCAAGTTTCTCCATTAGCAATATCGTTAAGAATTTTCTGTCGGAATTGGCGACAGTAGGTCATAGGATATGCTCAGTTTGTTTTTGATAATTCTACTACAAGTTGTTCTTTATATCTGCTTTGGATAGATTGGATTATAAGTGATTTGACTATATAAGCTTAAAAAAATCGTACAATGCTTTTGCATTGATATTGACGCAACCAAAACAGCTCTTCTGCTGAATGTAAACCGTAATACCATCAACCGCTGGTATGCTATCTTTCGCCAAGAAATTTATCAGTATCAACCAAACCAGAAAAACCTTTTATATGGCTCAATTGAGATCGATGAATCCTACTTTGGCGCAAAGCGTCAAAGGGATTATCATGACAAGCTCAAACGTGGTCGTGGGACTTTAAAACAATCCGTCTTTGGTATCTTTGAAAGACAAGGTTATGTTTATACTGAGATCATTTCCG
Organism: Suttonella ornithocola; assembly: GCF_001889065.1. Classification (GTDB taxonomy): domain Bacteria; phylum Pseudomonadota; class Gammaproteobacteria; order Cardiobacteriales; family Cardiobacteriaceae; genus Suttonella_A; species Suttonella_A ornithocola. Next base: position 538 of record NZ_LWHB01000231.1, read on the forward strand.
ACTGCAAGAAAAAGACCCTGCAAGGTGAGATCTTTGCAAAAAAACATAAAATAGAGAAATTTCAATTTTTGGTAGTAGTTTGAAAAGTATGCTGGAATATTATCAAATAATCCAATGGTAGTTAAATATTTAAATATCAATATAATAAAAGAAGTATTTTTTGTAAGAGTATGTCTAGCATACTTTTCAAACCACTACCCAATTTTTTAAATTTTGAAAATATATTAAAATCATGCTGTTAATTTTTCTACTAGTAGTAAAAATTCGTGTGAAACGGAATTTTGCAAAGGTCTCAAGGTGTTATTCTCGGTAAAGTAGCGTTTGATAGTGTTATGGCTAACTTCCCAAAAAATGTATACAACGTTAACTCAATATACATATACACTTTGAAAAAGTATACTATCTTTAAGTACGGTATGCATTTTTTGGGAGACCTGCTATATATACTCGGATGGTTGGTGGGGTTACAATGGCTTGTTTGATATTGGCTATGCGAAGCATTTTAGGGTAAACCACGGCAATAACGGGTTTGCTCATGATTATTGCCATACCAATGATATTGAGTCTTTTTAGAGCTTTACCAAGCGGAGGCTGAGCAAGTTTAATGGTGTTACAGCCAATTTTGAGCTTCACTTAAAAGAGTGCGAGTGGCGCTGGAATCCGAACTCTGATGATCTTCAACACCATCTTTAGAGCTTGATGAAGTAATTTTTACAAACTTTGCTAGTCTGGAGCTCCTATCAAGAGCGGATGAACGAATATTGAAAAGCATAAATTGGAATGACTTAGTTATCTAGCAGTAAAATATTACAATAAATCTTGAGATGATTTAATAGGTTTTTAAAAGACTTAATAGGACAGATAATGACACCGTTTGCAACTTTAGTGATGCCTTTTTTAGATAAAAATCAAGAAACAACTGCAATTGCCTTGATGGGAAAAAAAGCGAAAATATTACAACCAAATGGAAATAGCATGAAATTATCCGAATGGTTATCGGATGATGTTTTCTTAACGCGAAGTATTGATAATTACGATAATGAACTTCAAGCACCTACTCGTCTAGTCGCTTCTTTATTATTCCAAAAGAAAATGGTAAGAGGGCTTATTGGAGGATGGTTAGCAAATGCTTTGTTGGGGGAAAAAGTTGTTGGTAAGGTGTTAGATTTATGGATTCTTCCAAATCAAGTCGAACGTTTATCATTTTCTACAAATGATAGCCACGTTCTTTCAGAAATCGAAATTATAGAAGCGTGTAATCAGTTAAGTACATTTTTGGCTACTGCATTTATTGAAAGCGGTATTCCTAAAAGCGATGCTTGGGGAAATGTTGGGTTGGCCGTTGCCGACCCTTGGATGGCAGCACGTAAGATAGTTAATGATATTGATACGCTGATTGCAAACTATGAGGCATTTACTTGCCAGCTGATACCAGAATTACAAAGTACTATACTAGCTTTACCGATAGAAAAAGATGGACAGAAACAAGTTGTCTTTAAACGACCGAAAAAGTTGTTGTCATAAGTATGAGCTACCGGGTAAAACCAA
>NZ_LWHB01000232.1 GCF_001889065.1 Suttonella ornithocola
GATTGGGCGCTAAGTTCACCTGTATCTCTTTGGAGTTTTTTCCAGCTGTATAGTGCTGAGCGTGATATGCCATAGGCTTGTATTACTTGGTCAATGTCTTTGCATTTGTCCCAGTACGCCATTGCTTTTTGTCGGATTTCAATTGTGTATGCCATTTTGTTAGTTTTCGCTATTTTTAGTCTTGTTTCTATTTTAAATTACTATATTTTTGCTATCAACTATAAGTTTTACCCAAATAATTATTACTAAAGAAATATTGGATGATGGACAAGACAAAATATCTTATTATCTAAAAAATATTAATAATGAAAAAATTAAGCGAGCCAATATTGCTATTCAAATAGACTATTATTCTCATGATGACCGTCGAAGAATATTTTTCTTTTCTCCAAAGAGCACAAACTAAAAGTTTATCTGTTCAGCAATTAAAGCATCAGGAGATATATGAGATTTGCTTGACGCTACCCCTACAAGAATTAGAAAAAATAAGAAATAAAATTTCTACCTTATCAAGGTTTGCAAACAATAATATTATTAATATAGTGTAATCAGCTAAAAAACAGAACGCTATTTACCGCCAGAAGCGCTAGGCGAGGTTTATAGAATGTCTTATTTTTTAACTGATTTGACTATAACTATTATCTGATTATAATCAAAATAACTTTTGAGGACAGAAAGTTATTTATTGCTTATTCTCGCGGAAGTCATTATTTAGAAATAGCGGTTTATAAAAATAAATATCATCAACTGATTGAAAGAATATTCCTTACGATAAACCCAAAAGACTTATATGAATTAATTGG
>NZ_LWHB01000233.1 GCF_001889065.1 Suttonella ornithocola
TATCATCAATATCAAAAAAAATTATTTTTGTTCTGCATCTTTTCTCTTCACTTTCTTTTTTTCTTGAACCGATATTTTTTTATCAAAGGTTCAAGTTGTTTTGCAATTTCTTCTATATTATCGTCAGCTATATAGACTAACGCGACAAAATCTTTCTCTTTTTGAGTAAGTTCGCCTTGAGGAAATTTTAATCGTCTTAAAGGAATTAAAACTTCTCGTTCTAATTTTTCTCTTTTTTCTAATAAAAAGGAGTAGCACCCCATTGCACTAATCCATAAATCTTGCGAATCTGGCAATCCCAATAATTTTTGAGTCGTTTTTAAACAATCGTCGGAAACTAATTTGACTAAGCGCACATACTCAAAATTTAAATTCACCAGTTTATTTATTCTGACATTACTAGCAAATCCTGATACGCTAAAAAATAATAAAGTCATGAACAGTAATATCTGTCGCATCATCCTTATATGCCTCGTTTTTCCGCTCAAAGATAAAAAATTAGATAGTGTTTTGAAAAGTATGCTGATCAAACCCAGCCATAATTAATATAATGGAAGAGTAAGTCAAACGCTTTAAAGTGATTCACCAACTTTTTAGAAAAACAGCAAGTCTTTCGAAAGACTCGCCTCAGCCTTTGCCTAAAGCGATTATTATTACCCTCAATATCCGTAGTATATCGCTTACCTATCTTTTTAACGTTACCATCAAAAGCCGTTAAGAAGCTATCCCAATTATCACAACAAATACAACCAAAACTAATTACCTAATGCCATCAA
>NZ_LWHB01000234.1 GCF_001889065.1 Suttonella ornithocola
ATAGAAATACTAGTATTAAGCGTGGTACGGTATATCCAACCGGTTGTACGCATCAAGTGGTTCGACATAGCAAGGTAGAGGTTTATTCTGTGCCTTGTTATCATTAAAAATTAAGGCTTTTTGAATAATGATAAGAGTTTTCTTATTTTTAGTTCTACTCTGTATCCAAGCAGCTTGTAGTTCTTCTCGTTATTCTTCTGAATATTTAATTTCTCATTATCTTAATGCAAGTGAAGATAATGAGATTGCACTTTGGCGGAAAAAATTAGGTATTCCAATGGATGCGTTAATCGCTATTTATTCAGATGAGCATTATGTCATCGTAGAATCTAATACGCGTATTCGAGAAATACAGCCTCACTTATCGCCTTATGTGAATGATTTTGTGGATTGTTATGTCAATATGGCGGGTATTTATCACCAACAATCAGTTGTTTTACAAGCTCCTTGTACGCGTAAACCTATGCCTAAGTTTTTTGGAAGAGAAGAGAATTAGTTTTATTGATTGTCCTGAAGAATGTTGTTGTATTCAATAATAATTGGTCTTTTCTTCGGTACTTTTGAGGGCGTAACGGCTTGAAAGTGACTTGTTGTTTGTTCTCCATTAGCATCAATAGCGTTAAGTTGGTAGCGTCCTGTATGAGAAATTGTGATGTTTTGTTGAGGTAGATAGGTTTTACCTATCTTTTTTTGATTGAGATACCATTCATAGGGTGGCTTACCATTTTTTAATTGAGCAATAATGGTGTGAGGGTAGGAAGCTAGGGTTAGTTGAGATTGGTTGGCGGGGCTAGTGAGGATAAATTGTTTACCGGGTGGTATTTCATCTATGCGAGTTGTGCGTTGTAAGCGTGTAGGGAGCTGATGGGTGATTAAAGGAGTAGAGAGGGGTAGTGGGTCAGTATGAGGAGGATTGGGTAAGAGATGAATAATATCTCGCATGATTGGGATGAGGACTTCAGCACTGGCGGTATTTTCTGTATAGCCTCCGTCAGCTCTGCCAGACCATAATATCAAGGTGTATTGTTTAGTGTAGGCAATAACCCATTTGTCCCGCCAACCGTATGCTGTTCCCGTTTTAAGTGCAACAGGCTCTTTGCCGAAGCTGATGTGACCATTTTTGTCACCAATTTTTCTTAGGATATTGGTTAGTTGTTGGCAGTTTTGGTGAGAGGCTAATAGAGGAGGAGTTGTGGGAAGGCTATAGGTACACTGCGCAAGTTTTCCATAGAGTCCTAATAGGTCTATGCCTTTAATACCGACACCGCCTAATGCTAGGCTAAGATTTGGCATAGCATTTTTAGAAAAATATATAGTCAAATCATTTATAATCCAATCTATCCAAAGCAGATATAAAGAACGACTTATATAGTGCGATCAGCTAAAAAACAAAACATCCTATAGCCCTTATCTAGCCATTCTGGCGGTAGATAACGTTCTGTTTTTTAGCTGATTTGACTATAGTAGAATTATCAAAAACAAACTGAGCATATCCTATGACCTACTGCTGCCAATTCCGACAGAAAATTCTTAACGATATTGCTAATGGAGAAACTTGGCGCGCTGTTGCAAAGCACTACAAGATCAGCAAATTCACCGTCTATAGCTGGATTAAAAATCCCCATCCTAAAGGTTTTACTGAGCGTAAGCCCTCAAAGATTGATGATGAAGCCTTGCTTAAGGATATTGAG
>NZ_LWHB01000235.1 GCF_001889065.1 Suttonella ornithocola
AGAGCAATGCGATTGGTAGCCATTATCAATGGAGAATTGTTTGCCTTACGCTTATATGATGGTTCTATTAACAGCGATATTTTCTCTCATTGGGTGAGAGAAGCACTGTTACCTGAGTTACCTAAAAACAGTGTAATTGTCATGGACAATGCCGCTTTTCATAAACGCAGTGATATTCAAGCAATCATTGAAGAGCATGGGCATGAGATAGTTTGGTTACCCCCTTATAGTGCGATCAGCTAAAAAACAAAACATCCTATAGCCCTTATCTAGCCATTCTGGCGGTAGATAACGTTCTGTTTTTTAGCTGATTTGACTATATAGTCCAGACTTAAATCCCATTGAAAAGATGTGGGCTTGGATTAAGCAAATCCGCAAAGAATGGAGGATGGATTGTATTGATACTTTATTCTTTTATCTGCTTTGGGTTGAGTTTTAGATGATTGCACTATAGGTGAAACACTGATGAATCATCAATTTCCCGCCGTAGAAATTACTTTCAGTACCGCAGCAACTGAGCAAAGTATTGCCTTATTGCGCAAACAATTCCCAAAAATGACTATTGCCGCTGGCACAGTACTCACCTCCGAACAAGCGCAACAAGCACATGATACCGGTGCTGATTTTGTGATTAGCCCGGACTTTAACCCTAAAGTAGTGGAATATTGCTTACAGTAGCAAATTACCATTATTCCGGGCGTTAATAATCAATGTCTATCGAAGCAGCGCTTTCTTATGGCTTATAGTAAAATCACTTAGAATCCAATCTATCCAAAGCAGATATAAAGAACAACTTGTAGTAGAATTATTGGTAGTTGTTTGAAAAGTATGCTAAACATACTCTTACAAAAAATACTTCTTTTAATATATTGATATTTAAATATTTAACTGCGATTAGATTAGATAATATTCCAGCATACTTTTCAAACCACTACCGAATT
>NZ_LWHB01000236.1 GCF_001889065.1 Suttonella ornithocola
GCTTTTCATAAACGCAGTGATATTCAAGCAATCATTGAAGAGCATGGGCATGAAATAGTTTGGTTACCCCCTTATAGTCCAGACTTAAATCCCATTGAAAAGATGTGGGCTTGGATTAAGCAAATACGCAAAGAATGGCGGATGGATTGTATTGATACTTTATTCTTTTATCTGCTTTGGATTGGGTTGGGTTTTAGATGATTGCACTATAAAACATGGCTATGGTGCGTATTATCAGCCAGGGAAAGGGATAGAGGTCTGTAAAATAAATGAGCAGATAATTCAATCTAGTCTTGCCGCAGATGAAAGCTTTTATCAGCGACTTTGGCAAACGTATTTTTCAGCTGCTACGATTAGAGAGCGTAAAAATAGACGATTACATCTTCAGCATATTCCGTTACGCTATTGGCAATATTTGACTGAAAAGCAAATAATTTTTTAAGTTTAAAATGATATTTACTAAATATAGCAGGGCTCCCAAAAAATGCATATCGTACTTGAAGATAGTATGCTGTTTTCAAAGTGTATATTGAGTTAACGTTGTATGCATTTGGAAGTTGGCTATATATAGAACTGTTCCACGTGAAACCGCAGCTATTTATCCGTGTATCCTTGTTTTTTAATATCAGTTATCGCCTCTAAATAAATATTGCTATATTGTTTCCAAGTGGTTAGCTTGCTTTTAGGTAAAGGATGATAAGA
>NZ_LWHB01000237.1 GCF_001889065.1 Suttonella ornithocola
GCCGGGTAAGCGACTGGTTAGTGGTTGGTTATACGCAGGAAATCCTGCTAAACCTTTGCGAGAGCTAACAGATAAGGAGGAAGCATTTTTTCGCTATAGTGCGAGTCATTATGTCAGTTTGGCGGACAAGCATCGACAAAGTACACGAATGGCTTCTATTAGTTAGTAGAGAAATCTAACGTTTATTATTTAAGAAAACTTTAGCTACAAATCTGTGATGCAATGGAGATTTTTCGCTTTTAAACTTTGCATTTAGAAAATGCGCGCGTATAATGCGCGTCTGTTTTTTTAATTTTTATGAGGATATTGAATGCCCAGCGTAAAAGTACGTGATAATGAACCGTTCGACATCGCATTACGTCGTTTTAAGCGTTCTTGTGAAAAAGCCGGAATTTTGGCAGAAGTTCGTAGCCGTGAGTTCTATGAAAAACCGACTCAAGAGCGTAAGCGTAAGCTTGCTGCTGCTGTTAAGCGTAATCAGCGTCGCTTAAAGAAAGAGCGTAGCCGTTTCGAGCGTTTGTACTAAGATGAGCATTCAAGACAACGTTCAAACTGCCATTAAAGAGGCAATGCGCGCTAAAGATAAAGAAGCGTTACAAACGTTGCGAATGATAAGTGCTGCTTTTAAACAGATTCAAGTAGATAAACAACTTGAGATTACGGATGAAGTGGCACTTAACGAATTGGTTCGTCAAGTGAAGCAGCGTCAGGATGCGGCGCGTCAATTTCATGAAACAGGTCGCGAAGACTTAGCAGAAAAAGAAGAAGCTGAAATTAAAATTATTCAGCAGTTTTTACCGCAAGCGCTTACTAAAGAAGAAATGCAAGCTCATGTAGATAAAGTTCTAGCAGACAGTGGATTACCTTGCGAAATAGCATCGTTGGGTAAGCTTATGCCACAATTAAAAAATGATTTACAAGGGCGAGCAGATATGACAGAGGTAAGTCAATACCTTCGTCAAAAGCTGCAGTCAGCTTAATCTTTTAAACATCATTTTTGATGTTGCTTCAATTAAGAAATCGCTTGAAAGCAAAAAGCGGCTTAGATAAGCCGCTTTTTCTCATGTTTGAAATTTCAACGCAAGAACAATAAAAAATGAAGTCTATTCAAAGAACATTCATTGATAATTTAATTGCGAGGACCGATATTGCAGCCTTAATTGGCTCTAGAATTACTTTTCAAAAAGTCCAAGGGGGAAATAGTTGGGCTTGTTGCCCATTCCATAGTGAAAAAACCCCCTCTTTTTCAGTTAATCACCAAAAGCAATTTTATTATTGCTTTGGTTGTCATGAGAGTGGCGATGCTTTACGTTTTTTGATGAATTATGATCATTTGACTTTTCCTGAAGCCGTCGAAGCGCTAGCAGCATTTAATGGTGTAGAAGTCATTTACGAAGAGTCGTTTGATGCTCACGATAATGCACAGACAAAAGCGAGAGTAGAAGAAGGCTTAGCTTGTTTAGAAGCCGCTGCTAATTTCTTTCATGAACAATTTT
>NZ_LWHB01000238.1 GCF_001889065.1 Suttonella ornithocola
TTTTCTTATCACCCATGTTGATTCCATTATCTTTGTTAATGGTTATCGGTCCAACATTAATGTTGTCAAATAATACGTCTTTCTTCGTTGCAACTTTGATTCCACCATTTTCATTCGTCAAGGTGATGTTATCGCCTGTAATGAAGTTCGCTGTATTATTAGTCTTCGTCAATGTTTTCACTGCATTACCATCAATTTGTGTGACAACTTCTTGTAAGGCGCTATCAGCTTTATCTAATTTGTCTTTCGTATCTTGTGATAGTCCTATTGTATAATCGGTAATATTATTTGCTTTATCACTGCTACTTACAGTTATGCCGTCTCCTTGTGTGACTATTGTGCCTTTCGCATTCACTGTATAGATTGCTTGTCCATCAGCACCTTCTGTCTTAACAACGTCAACAATGTTGGTTCCCGCCTGTACTTCTGTTTTCGCTGCTTTTGCTGCTTTATCTAGCTGACGCACATTAACAGCATCGGTATCTTTTACACCTGCGGCGATATTGCTAATTATTGTATTGCCAGCATTGATACCAGTCCTAGTAACAGAAGGACCGCCGTTAATTGTCAATCCTCCGTTATTAATTGTGGTATCACCTAACTTGACACTACCACCTTCTGTCAAATCAATATCTTTCGCTAACTTAATCGCAATACTGCCATCTACATTCGCTT
>NZ_LWHB01000239.1 GCF_001889065.1 Suttonella ornithocola
GGTTTTAGATGATTGCACTATATTTGTTCTTGAAAGTGCTTCTCTTTTCTCTGTGTCGGCTTTTGGATGTTGGTTAATCTTTTTTTATGCGTTATCTTTAGTCGCTTTAGAGCATAACAAATCGCTGATTGCGAGCAATTAAAACGTCTAGCGCTTTCCCATTGGTAATCATCAGGATACTGCTCAATATCCTTAAGCAAGGCTTCATCATCAATCTTTGAGGGCTTGCGCTCAGTAAAGCCTTTAGGATGGGGATTTTTAATCCAGCTATAGACGGTGAATTTGCTGATCTTGTAGCGCTTTGCAACAGCGCGCCAAGTTTCTCCATTAGCAATATCGTTAAGAATTTTCTGTCGGAATTGGCGACAGTAGGTCATAGGATATGCTCAGTTTGTTTTTGATAATTCTACTACAAGTTGTTCTTTATATCTGCTTTAGATAGATTGGATTCTAAGTGATTTGACTATATTATGCTTATTGAGAAAGCCAGCAAATATAAAGTGCTAAATGTTTTAGCAAAATCTAGCTGTGAAATAAAACTCACACAAAACGCCTATCAAAAACTCCAAATTGATGAGTTTTGGACCTATGTAGGTCATAAGAAAAACAAGGTATGGTTAATTTATACTTATGATCCAGAAGATAGTGGTGAAATAGTGGCTTTTGTATGGGGTAAGCGTCATCTAAAGACAGCTAAACAACTGAGAGCTAAACTTGAGGCATTAGGAATTAGTTTTGGTTGTATTTGTTGTGATAATTGGGACAGTTTCTTAACGGCTTTTGATGGTAATCTTAAAAAAGTAGATAAGCAATATACTACGCATATTGAGGGTAATAATAATCGCTTTAGGCAAAGGCTTAGGCGAGTCTTTCGAAAGACTTGCTGTTTTTCTAAAAAACTGGCAAACCACTTTAAGGCGTTTGACTTACTCTTCCATTATATTAACTATGCCTGGGTTTGATCAGCATACTTTTCAAACCACTACTAAAATGTAGAAAAACGTAGTGTTGTTTACAGTCTTTAAGAAGAATGTAAACATGAACATCCATAAAAATTGAACCGCCCCGGAATGATCAGAGGCTCATCAATCTGAGAAAATAAGACTATGAGTAGTAAAAGATCCCCCCTCGGAAATGAAAGAAAGAGCCGTTCGCCTACTGATTGACGTTGAAGACGATTACCCATCAAGATGGGCGGCCATTGAGGCTATTACATCTAAAATCGGCTGTAATAGTGAGACATTGCGAGCTTGGGATAACAAACATGCAGCACTGGCAACCCCTGAAGGTGTACAAGCACAAGATACACTTGAGCGGATAAAAATCCTTGAGCGTGAAAACCGTGAACTGCAACGCAGCAATGAGATCTTGCGCAAAGCCGCTGCTTTTTTTCGCACAGGCGGAGCTCTACCACCCACACAAACGATGATTGACTTTATCGAGCAATATCAGCCGTGTTATGGTGTTGAAGCAATCTGCACGGTATTGCCGATTGCACCACCCTCTA
>NZ_LWHB01000024.1 GCF_001889065.1 Suttonella ornithocola
CDCTTTTCATAAACGCAGTGATATTCAAGCAATCATTGAAGAGCATGGGCATGAGATAGTTTGGTTACCCCCTTATAGTCCAGACTTAAATCCTATTGAAAAGATGTGGGCTTGGATTAAGCAAATACGCAAAGAATGGCGGATGGATTGTATTGATACTTTATTCTTTTATCTGCTTTGGATTGGATTGGGTTTTAGATGATTGCACTATATGCCATAGGCTTGTATTACTTGGTCAATGTCTTTGCATTTGTTCCAGTACGCCATTGCTTTTTGTCGGATTTCAATTGTGTATGCCATTTTGTTAGTTTTCGCTATTTTTAGTCTTGTTTCTATTTTAAATTACTATAAAACGTAATACCATTAACAGTAACCCAAAATATTAGGCGTAAGTAAATTTGGTGGTGACATAGATTTATCACTTTCCCTATCCTATACACGCGGGAGCGAGGCAGTGAATTTAATTGCACTAAAGCCAATGCCTTTAGCAATGATGAACATTTCTCTAAAAGAGAACCTTTTATAACTGAATATCTTTAGCTCATACACGAAAATAAGCTAGGTGAACAATGTATGTAAACTACAGATATTTAGTCATACAATATTTTTCCACTGAGCCAGCATTGTGTCTGAATAATATAGTCAAATCAACTAAAAAACAGGACGTTTTATAAACATTACCTTAGTGCTTCTGGCGGTAAATGGTGTTCTGTTTTTTAGCTGATTGCACTATAGCACCAATATGCGGTTCAATATTGAGTTGTTCTTTATCGGCAACAACATCAATAGTGCCAAAGTTTCAACTAACAGCCAATAAAACGCTAAACCTGTGTGCGCATTAAACCGCTGCTCGCATTGCTTCACCAGACCAGTAAACATAGCCATGGCATGCGGTTCGTTGTTATCTTCGTCAGTAAATAATCCAATAGGAATGAAAGATTGTGCGGCAAAAGCTGGCGATTGCTTTTGTGCAGCATTGAATGCCGCTTCGTCATCGTAGATTTCTAACCAATGCGCAAAAACAGAGAGTTGTAAAGTGCAGGTTTCAGGCAGCTTGAGATGGGTATATCGGTCAAAATCAGGAACATCAAAGACAAAGGGGCAATCGCCTTCTCCTTAAATATTAGGATTGAGCCAAGCATAAAACGCACCATCCATTGCGTTATTGCCTGGCAAAAATTCAGTCAGATGCACGGGGAAACGGCTAAAACCGCTAAAATGTGGGTTAAGACCGATGATAGTATTTTGATTATCAGTTTGTAGCCATAATTGCCCACCACTGGTATCCGCATAAACAGCATAACTACCATGAGCTGTGGTAATAGGTTTCTCAAAAGCAGATTGCAATTGGTCGATGAGCGTAACAAGGTCGTTTTCAGACGGAAGTTCAAAGCCGATATTAGAGAAAAGTGGCTCATAATATTTCCTTTATTAAAAGCGTTTTTATCCTACAATAATCGTAAAAAAATAAATTACAGCTACATAGATTTTGCTCATAATTTCCTCTTCAGGCACCTATTCCTACATATTTTTTAATAGATTTAACCGTAAGAAAAAGATTTTTACAATTATTGATAACCTGAGACCTTTGCAAAATTCCGTTTTACACGAATTTTACTACTAGCAAAAAAATTAACAATATGATTTTAATATATTTTTAAAATTTGAAAAATTGAAATTTCTCTATTTTTAGAGGTTTTGCAAAGATCTCAATCTATTTATTACGGACGATAAATACCGGCTTTATCCTCCTTTGTTTGTGGCTCTACTGCTTCAGCTTTGGCTTCAACAGAATTTTTACAAACATCTGTGCAACCACAAGCACGCTCAACGCCCACAGCACCTAAACCTCCACAACTGCCGGAAATAGGTTTACGTCCGAAAATTACACCGACTGCCATTGCTACTATTACCAAAGCAAAAATCACGAAAATAATGAGGAAAGTAGTCATTATTTTTCTCCTCCAAAAGATTTTTGATAAGCATCTGTTGTTGTTACTTGAAACTTTCCATCTTTAACAGCGGTAATAAATAAGGCAGACAATCCTAACTGATTGGCAAAATTCTCTGCTTTTTTATCACCTAATGCCATTAAAGCAGTCGCATACGCATCCGCTGTCATACAATCCTGTGCAACAACTGTCACGGATAATAAAGCTGATTGTTCCGTCATTCCTGTTTTAGGATTGATTGTATGGACGGCATGAACCGAGCCATAATCTGCATAGTTTCGATAATTTCCGGAAGTTGCTAAGGCAATATTTTCATCTTTTAGCGCAATCACGGATTGAATTGAGTGCGATGAAACTTCTTCTGGCAATTCTATACCCACTCTCCATGGTTGACCAAACTTACTTCCTCCAGCTCGCACTTCCCCACCGATATCAACCAAATAATTTTGGTAACCGCTTTTCTCTATTTGCTCAGCAACGACATCTACGCCATAACCTTTAGCAATAGATGATAAGTCAATTTCAATATCAGGTTGAGATTTCTGTATTCCTTCATTAGACAACGTTATTTTTTGATAACCCACTCGAGACTTAGCCACAGCAACTTCTTCAGCGCTAGGGGCTGATGTTACTTTTTTAGGACCGAATCCCCATAAATCTACAAGAGGTGCAACAGTGATATCATAATAACCGTCTGATTGTTTGGAAATCTCTAATCCTTTAGCAATAACTTTTCTTAGCTCAGGACTAATTGGAATAGGGGCTTTCTGCGAGTTATGATTTAGTAGCTCCAACTCAGAATCGGGAATATAAGTGGACATGGATTGATTGACCGCTTTTAAATCTGCCTCTATTTTTGCTTGTAACGCTGCTTTTTCTGCTTCATTCATCTTGGCAGCAATAGATGCCTGCCAATAAGTTCCCATCGTTGTTCCTTTCAACAAAACGGGCGTTTGATGAGTCGCTGAGCAAGCCACTAATAACCAAAATAAAGATGCCACCGTTATTAACAGTGGCACTTTATAGAATGTTTTTAAAGTAAATAACTTATCCACCAAAATCATCCAATAAAATATTGTCGTCTTCTACACCTAAATTATGAAGCATTTCGATAACCGATTTATTCATAATTGGCGGTCCACACATATAAAACTCACAATCTTCAGGCGCTGGATGATTTTTCAAATAGTTTTCATAAACAACATTATGAATAAATCCTGTATAACCATCCCAATTATCACTTTCTAAAGGATCAGAAAGTGCCACATGCCATTCAAAATTATCATGCTCAGCGGCTAACTGATCAAAATCTTCTACATAGAACATTTCGCGCTTAGAACGTGCTCCATACCAGAATGTGATTTTTCGTTTAGTATTTAAGCGTTTTAGCTGATCAAAGATATGCGAACGCATTGGTGCCATACCCGCACCACCACCAATAAAGACCATTTCTGCATTGGTTTCTTTTGCAAAGAACTCACCAAAAGGTCCCGAAATGGTTACTTTATCCCTCGGTTTTAAGCTATAAATAAAGCTAGACATTTTACCGGGTGGGACATCTGGGTTACGCGGAGGCGGTGAAGCAATCCGTACGTTAAGCATAATAATCCCTTTTTCTTCAGGATAGTTAGCCATAGAGTATGCACGTACAACATCTTCATTATTCACTGCATGAATTTTAAAAAGACCAAATTTTTCCCAATCTTCACGATATTCTTCTGGAATATCATAGTCGCTATAGTTAATATCGTAAGGTCCACATTCAATCTGAATATAACCGCCTGCACGGAAAGGAACTGACTCTCCATCTGGAATTTTGAGTTTAAGCTCTTTAATGAAAGTCGCGACATTATCGTTAGAAATAACTTCACATTCCCATTTTTTCACCCCAAAGACAGCCTCGTCAACTTCCACTTTCATGTCACGCTTAACCGCTACCTGACAAGATAAGCGTTCATCTTCTTTTGCTTCACGCTTTGTAATATGGTTCAACTCTGTTGGTAAAATTTCTCCACCACCTTCATGAACCTTAACGCGACACTGTCCACAGCTACCGCCGCCACCACAAGCAGATGATACATAAATACCGCCTTCTGCAAGTGCGCCAAGTAACTTACCACCAGCAGGAACTTTTATTTCCTTTTCATTATTGACCAAAATGGTAACATCACCTGATGGGACTAACCATTTTTTTGCTGCCAGAATAATCATTGATAGTAGTAATACCAATCCGGTAAAAACCACTACACCATAAATAATTTCCATTTCTTACCCCTTATAGTTGGACGCCGGAAAAAGACATGAAACCAATAGCCATTAACCCAGCGCTAATAAAGGTAATGCCTAACCCTTGTAACCCTTTGGGCACATCTGAATAACGCATTTTTTCGCGAACACCAGCAAGTAGAATAATTGCCAATGCCCATCCAGCACCACTACCCAAGCCATATACGACAGAATCTGCAAAATTATAGTTCCGCTCTACCATAAATAACGAGCCACCTAAAATAGCGCAGTTCACTGTAATCAAAGGTAAGAAGATACCCAATGCAGCATATAACGCAGGGACATATTTATCTAAAAACATTTCTAAGATTTGAACCGCTGCTGCAATCATACCGATATAAGCGATAACACCTAAGAAGCTAATATCTACTTGAATACCTAACCATTGCCAAAGCAACGCATTTTTTTTAATTAGAAAAGTATAGAGTAGGTTATTTAAGGGAACCGTTAAAAACTGTACGACAATAACTGCAACCCCTAGTCCTATCGCGGTGCTAATTTTCTTAGAAACTGCCAAAAAGGTACACATTCCTAAGAAAAATGATAATGCCATGTTCTCAATAAAGAGAGACTTAACAAACAAACTAATGTAATGTTCCATAATTTTTCTCCTTATTGATGCGCAGGATGACCGCCAACTAAAGGCTTAGCCGCTTTTGCTTCTTGATAATCACGGGCTTCTACTTGCTGTGGTTTCCAGGTACGCAACGCCCAGATGAGTAACCCAATAATGAAGAAAGCACTTGGAGGTAATACCATTAAGCCGTTAGGATCATACCAACCACCATTCTTAATACTTGGAAGTACAGTCATACCAAACCACGTTCCGCTACCTAAAATTTCGCGAATAGTTGCCACGATAAGCAGTAGCACACTGTATCCCAACCCATTACCGATACCATCTAAAAAGCTAGGTAGAGGCGGGTTAGACATCGCATATGCTTCCAAACGCCCCATAACAATACAGTTAGTAATAATCAAGCTAACAAACACAGATAATTGCTTAGATAGTTCAAAAGTAAAGGCACGCATCAACTGATCAACGACAATCACCAATGAAGCAACAATCGTCATTTGCACGATAATCCGGATACTGCTCGGAATATGGGTGCGAATCATACTTACAAATAAGTTTGAAAAAGCTGTTACCGTCGTTAATCCTAATGACATTAACAACGCCGTTTTCATACTTCCCGTAACAGCCAATGCCGAACAAATACCCAACACTTGCAACCCAATAGGGTTATTATTAAAAATTGGGTTAAGAATTATGAATTTATAATCGTAACTTTTCTCGCTCATGATGCTTTTCCTTCATTAGTAGAAGCGCCTTTTTCTGCTGCCTGACGCATTTCATTGATCGTAATTTTACCGTTTTCGACATTTTCAATGAACTTGCGATAACCTTGATTACTTAACCAATAATTCATCAGATTTTGAACACCACGACTGGTCAGAGTTGCCCCTGAAATAGCATCAACTTGATTATCGCTGCCAGCAGCTGCATTTTTTACCACTCGAATATCTGGCTGACCTTGCGCATTATAAGGCTTAATACCTTCCCACTTAGCTTGCCAAGTAGGATTGGTAATCTCAGCGCCTAATCCTGGCGTTTCTGATTGCTGATAAAAAGTAATTCCACCAATTTCAGGCGTTTTACTTAAATCTAAAGAGGTAAATCCATAAAGCGTTGACCATAATCCATATCCTTGAATAGGGAGGATAATTCTCTTAATCTTATCCCCTTCTACCAAGATATAAGCAGTGCCATCATAGGCTTGACGTTTAATACTAGCAGGATCATCTTTTAATGCACGGCTTTCGTTAGGTACTTGGGCAGCCGCATACATATCATAAGTTTGTGGATTTTTAGAATCGTCTAATTTGCCTGTTTCAAAGTTCACGACAACTGGAATAATTTCTTTGAATTTCGCAGCAATTTCTTTATTACTTAATTTTTCATCACCAGAAACCAATCCAGCGGCTTTTAAGATATTGATACGCTTTTCATTTAACGCATTTTTCTCTTGTAACCCTCGTAAAGCCACCGCAGAGGCAGAAACCACTAATGAGCAAGCCAGACAAACAATAGTGGCAAACTTTAAGACTTGCAATTTTGATTGTTGCTCAGTTGACATTTGTTCTCACCTTGCGACGTTTAATATTCGCATTCATCACAAAATAATCAATAATTGGTGCAAAAATATTAGCAAATAAAATTGCCAACATAATTCCTTCTGGGAAGGCTGGATTCACAACACGAATCAGAATGGTCATTACACCAATCAATATACCAAAGATATATCGTCCAGTATTCGTTACTGATGCCGTTACTGGATCGGTTGCCATAAAGACTGTTCCAAATGCAAATCCACCTAAAACGAAGTGCCACCAAAACGGCATGGCAAACATTGGATTAGTATCGCTACCTACCGCATTAAAGAGCAATACCGTTGCTACCGCACCAGCAAGCACGCCTACAATAATTCGCCAAGAAGCAACACCTGTCGCAATAATGACTACGGCACCAAGAAGAATGGCAAATGTAGAGGTTTCTCCAATAGAGCCTGGAATATTACCAATAAAGGCATCCCACCAAGTAACATGTAAGTTCTCTGTGATACCTTTCATTCCATGCGTTGCAGCCTCACCCAAAGGTGTCGCGCCGGTAACCGCATCAGCAGTAACGTTCTTAATCCATACCGCATCACCTGACATACTGGCTGGATAAGAGAAATATAAGAATGCACGCCCTGTCAAAGCAGGGTTAACAAAGTTTCTACCTGTGCCACCAAAAATTTCTTTACCAACAACCACACCAAAACTAATGCCTAAAGCAACTTGCCAAAGCGGAATAGTTGGCGGCAGAATCAATGAAAAGAGAATAGAGGTGACAAAGAAACCTTCAGAAACTTCATGTTTACGCACCAATGCAAATAGCACTTCCCAGAAGCCACCTACTGCAAAAGTGACGATATAGATAGGCAACTGAACTTGTGCACCTAATAAAAGATTACTAAAAAATCCGCCACTTAACTCTGGATTATGTGCTGCTTCTTGCGCACCAACAAAATACCATCCAAAAAACATTGCAGGGAAAACAGCTAACCAGACAAGGATCATCACCCTTTTAAAGTCTATATTATCTCGAACATGAGATGGACGTGCTGTTACATAATTTGGACTATAAAAAATAGTCGCTGCTGCTTCATAAACAGGATAAAGCGCCTCAAGCTTACCACCTTTTTCAAAGGTTGGCGCCATTTTGTCAAAAATTGTTTGTTTTGCCATGATTAATTAGCCTTCTTCTTCAATTTGCGTTAAGTTTTCACGCAAAATAGCGCCAAAATCGTGCTTACCTGGATCAACATAAGTTAATAATGCAATATCTTCTTCTGCTAATTCTAGCGCGCCTAACTGCACAGCAGTATCCGTATCTTTTACAACCAATGCTTTTAATAATAAAGTAGGTAAGATATCTAGTGGCATCACTTCTTCATAAATGCCAAATGGCAAAATAGGACGAGGAGAACCTTGCATAGAAGTCGTGAACTTCAAAGGTTTTCCTAAAAAACGACCTAAATAAGCGCGTGTTTTAGAATAGGCATCTGCACCTGGACGTAAAAATTCTAAGAAAATACTGTCGCGACCTTCTGGTAATACGGTGACCTGACGATCATAAGCCCCTAAAAAGTCCGTTGGTGCTTCTATTTTTCTACCTGCGAAGACGCTACCAGAAATAATCCGTTGCTCGCCTGATTGAAGATTATCTGTTAATAGTGTTGTGAGATTCATTCCACGGCGAACTTTAGCATAGTAAGACCTTTTCACCCCGGGACCTGCAACACTAATCAAACGTTGATTATCTAGTTGTCCCGTTAAGAATAAATGACCAATAGCCAATAAATCTTGCAAACCAATGTGCCAAATAAATTTATTTGCACCTGCTGATTCAATAAAATGAATATGAGTTCCAACTAGTCCAACAGGGTGAATTCCCTCAAATGCATGATAGTGAACTTTTTCAACTTCAGACTCAGGTAATTTTGCATTTTCTTGATGGCAAACATGAACTTTACCTTCTGTTAGCTTCAGTAAAACAGCCAAGCCTGCTTGATAATCGTTCTCTCTTCCAGAAAGCGCTATCATTGGGTCAATAGCTAATGGATTACTATCCATAGTATTAACAAAAATAGCGTAAGGGACGGCATCAATTGCAGGAATTTTCTCATAAGGACGCTGACGTAGCATTGCCCAACATCCACTTTTTTGTAGTTGTTCCCGAATCGCTTGAGAGTCGGCTGTTAAAATATCAGCTAATTGATAAGAAGAAAAAGTAATAGGTTCGATACTGGAATCAGGACGAATAATAACAGAAAGTAGACGACGTCTCTCTCCTCTTTCAATACCAACGATTTTTCCAGAAACTGGCGCACAAATAACAACCCCTGGATTTTTTTTATCTTCAAAAAGTTCTTGTCCTTCTTGGACTTTATCTCCTTCAGAAATCATCATCGTAGGCTTAAGCCCAATATAATCATCTCCGATGATACCAATAGTTGCTTCTGTGTTAATGGTTTGAATTGTATCGTCTGATACAGCACCTGAGATTGGCAGGTCAATGCCTTTTTTAATGGATATCATGCATTCTATACCTTGCTTTCATGATTTTGACTATAAACAACACAGTCGTTTTTCTCAATGGTGCCGACGGCGAGACTCGAACTCGCACGAGCTAGGCTCACTACCCCCTCAAGATAGCGTGTCTACCAATTCCACCACGTCGGCGTGCTTATTTTCCTAAAAACGATTATTTTTTGCTTAAAGGAATACTGGTATTAGAAGCAGATGCGTTATTATCCGCACCACTTAAAGGTACGTCAACTACCCCAGCTTCTTTTTTTGTATCTAAATGTTCTTGCTGAAGAATATTATCTCCAACTGCTGCTTTATTCTGCAAATATCCCATTGCTAAAGCACTCACAAAAAAGACCACTGCTAATGCGCGAGTTGCTTTATAGAGAAAAGAGCCAGCACCACGAGCACCAAAAACGGTTGCCGATGCACCAGCACCAAAAGAGGCGCCCATACCAGCGCCTTTAGATTGTTGCAGCAAAATCAAGATACTCAGGGCAATAGCCGTCCCGATAAAAATGATTTGAGCAATAATTAATGTCATGAGATTGCCTCAATAATTTTTCCAAATGCATCCACCTGAAGGGATGCGCCTCCAACTAAGAATCCATCAATATCAGCTTTGGCAATCAGCTCACCAGCATTCTCTGGCTTAACGCTACCACCGTAAAGAATTCTCACTTTATCTGCTATATTAGCACATTTAGCGGCAATCATTTGGCGAATTTGTTCATGAACTTTTTGCGCATATTCTGGCGTTGCTGCTTTTCCAGTACCGATTGCCCAAACAGGTTCATAAGCAATCACCGTATTTTCATCAACCAATCCAGCGTCTAACATTGGGGCAAGTTGACGTTCGATAGCAGCTTGTGTTTCACCATTATCGTACTCTGCTTCACTTTCGCCTAAGCAATAAACTGGAATAATTCCTTGTGCTTTTAATTGTTCCCATTTGGCTTGAAGCAATGTTTCATCTTCTCCGTGCATTTCACGACGTTCGCTATGCCCGATAATGCAATAGCGACAACCAGCTTCTTTTAACATTTCTGCTGAAATTTCACCCGTGTAAGCACCTTTTTCATGCGCTGAAACATCTTCTCCTGCTAGGTCTTTTAAACCAGCAGCATGTGCTTGATGCAAGAAAACTGCTGGCAATCCCCAAATGGTTTGGACGCTATCCGCACCTAATTTTGCTTGTTCAAATGCTTGCAAAAGCGCTAATGAACCATTCATTTTCCAGTTAGCGGCGGCAATTGGTTTACGCATTGTGAGTCTCCTGTTTAATTACGGTTACTAATTCATCTACAATTTCATTTAACAAAGCCTCGTCATCCCCTTCAGCCATCACCCGAATTTTAGGCTCTGTTCCTGATGGTCTTAATAAAAGTCGTCCATTATTCCCTAATTTTTTTTCTGCCGCTTCAAGGGCATTTTGTACAGCAGAACCATTCACGATATTTTTTTCATGAACAGTAATATTTTTGAGTATTTGAGTAGTCATATGCAAGTCTTGCGTTAAAGACTCAACACTTTCTCCCATTTCTAATACCGCAGCAAGCACTTGCAAAGCAGCAATGATGCCATCGCCAGTTGAGTTTCTATCTAAACAGATAATATGACCGGAATTTTCTCCGCCCACTCTTGCATTTAGTGCTTGTAATTTCTCTAAGACATAACGATCACCGACTTGGGTTCGATGTAAACGAATTCCCATAGCTTCTAAAGCATGTTCTAACCCTAAGTTCGTCATCAAAGTACCAACAACGGTATGAAGCTTCTCACCTTTAAACGCTCGATACTTAGCGATGATATACAAAATTGCATCACCGTCTAAGAGCCGACCATTTCGATCAACCATAATGACACGATCGCCATCTCCGTCAAAAGCAATCCCTACATCCGCCTGCTCTTCTCGAACGCGTCGCTGTAAAGACTCTGGATGCGTAGAACCTGCACCAGCATTGATATTACAGCCATTAGGATCAGCATTAATAACAGTGACATTAGCCCCTAATTCTCTAAAAACATCTGGCGCAATAGCATAGGTTGCGCCATTAGCGCAATCCAAGACAATTTTTAATCGTTGGAAAGGTAAGTTCAAAGGAACGGCATTCTTACAAAATTCGATATATCTACCACGCGCTTCAGGCACACGGTAAGCTTTACCTAATTCTGCCGAACCAACAAGTTTCATCGGCTTTTCTAAATAAGCTTCTATGGTTCGTTCTGCTTCATCAGGCAATTTATACCCACCAGGTGCGAAAACCTTAACACCATTATCATAATAAGGATTATGCGAGGCGCTAACGACAATGCCTGCCGCCGCATGGAAAGTGCGCGTAAAATAAGCAATACCCGGAGTCGGCATGACACCTAATAAATGTGCATCCATACCGGCAGCCGTCAATCCCGATACAATCGCATTTTCAAACATATAGCCTGATAAACGCGTATCCTTTCCGATAATCACTTTTTCCCCTGCATATCCGTTATCCGACAGCATTTTGCCTACTGCCCATGCTAAATGCATGACCCAATCGGGTGTCATCGGCACATCACCTACTTTTCCTCTAACACCGTCTGTACCGAAATATTGTCTGGATTGCATATTTTTCTCTCTTAAATATCAATAACTAATCTTGCTTATCTGCCTGCCATACTTCTTCGTGATGTCGTTTATGAACCAACATCTTACTCACAACTGCTGCTCTTGCCAAAGCATGAGAAGCCAATGGAACCGTCGCCAACATAAAAACAATCATTAAAAATAGCCGTATAGCAATTGACCAATCAGCTAAATAAATCATCGTTCCCAAGCTTGATAAAATCACCCCTAATGTAGCAGCCATTGTAGCAGCATGTTGGCGAGAGAGTGCATCAAGGAAAATATGCATTCCCAATGCTGAAATCAGCAATACGATTGCCCCCAGTAATAAAAAGATTGTCGACAAAATCACTATCATTGCGAACGCTCCTCTCTTTTACGCTGCTGTTCTCTCTCCAAGAGTCGCGCCCAACCGATTGTTCCGATAAATCCAACCAACGCTAATCCTGTCGCAACATCTATAAACTCGCTTCTTCCAGTTGCAACACTGGCGACCATTCCTA
Source organism: Suttonella ornithocola (assembly GCF_001889065.1). Taxonomy (GTDB): domain Bacteria; phylum Pseudomonadota; class Gammaproteobacteria; order Cardiobacteriales; family Cardiobacteriaceae; genus Suttonella_A; species Suttonella_A ornithocola. The sequence continues at coordinate 11,982 of NZ_LWHB01000024.1, forward strand.
ACATCACACTTGCAGCAAATATCAAATCTAGCGCAACAATTCGATCAATATGACGAGGACCTCGAAGCACTCGAATAACGGAAATAAGTATTGCTAGTGTAATAAGGCAAATAACAATTGCTAAAACAACTTTCATAATGCCTCCTGCTCACGCCGCGCAAAAAAGACCACTAATGGCGGAACAAAGCGCTCACGAATATAACGCACGGTTTCCATCGGATCACGCGCATCTAAAACATGCAGTAATAACTCGCTATGCTCTTGATCAATATCTATTGCGGTAGTTCCTGGTGTCAAAGTAATCATCGCGGCAAGTAAACTCATTCCCCAGTCGGTCATTGGCGTTACTTTTAATCGAACATACGCTGTGGGTGGTAATTTTCTTCGTGTTCCATAACGCATAAGAATCATTAACACGCCAACACCAGAAGATAATAATGCCTGAATGAAGCGTAAGATAATCAGAAAAAATGCACTAATTTTTCGATGCCAACTCATTGTCCATGCTCCATTTGTTCCACAGATGAACTTACATATTGATATAACCGCTGAGGGACAAAACTAATATAAAGCGTCAATGCAGCTAATATAACAATGGACAACACCGCAAATGACTGCCCTTTGATTGCGTTGGGATACCATATTTGTTTATCCACGGAAGGATGCGGCTTAGCAAAAGCGCCAAACCAAATTTTCATCATGGCATACATCGTTAATACACTGACGACGATAATAGCAGCTGCCCATATCACTCTGCCTTGGGCAATACTTTCTTGTAAGACCAAAATTTTTGCCCAAAATCCTGAAAACGGCGGAATACCAATCATTGATAAAGCAGGAATTGCAAATAAAATCGCCAACCATGGCGCAGTATTATATAAACCACCAATTTGTCGTAAATCATAGCTACCAGCTAAAGAGGCGATCAATCCAGCCATAAAGAACAAATTTGCTTTTACTAGAATATCTTGCAACATATAAAATATCGCAGCGATATTCCCATTCGCACTCCCAAGCGCAACCGCTAATAAAATATTTCCCACAGTAGAGATAATTAAGAAACCAAAAATTCTACGCATATCCCAATGATAAGTCGCGCCTAACACACCAAAAAGCATTGTTGCCACAGCCAACCATCCCAAAGCAGAAAGCAAAATTTCAGGTGTTGGAATAAAAATATCGCCATAGCTTCTTAAAATGGCATAAATGCCAACCTTAGTTAGCAATGCTGCAAATAAAGCCAATAACGGCGCGGGTAATGTATGGTAAGACGCTGGCAGCCAAGCAAATACTGGAAACGCGCCACTTTTCACTAAAAAGCCCAAAGCCAATAATGATAAAAGCCAAATCCGTGTACTTTCTGACCACATCGCATAACTTGCTCTTAACGCAGCAAAATTCAATTGTCCTGTTGCACCATAAATCATCGCAACCGCAAATAACATCAATAAAGTTCCGAAAATATTTAATGCAAGATATTTAAATGCAGCATCAAGCTGAGCGCCACGCCTTCCAATAGCAAGAAGTCCCAAAGAGCAAATCAACATCACTTCAAACCACACATACCAGTTAAAAATATCTGCGGTAATAAAGGCGCCCTGAACGCCAGTAATCAAACCAAACATTAGCGGCAAAGTTAAAGGATGTCGACTACCACTATCAATTGAAGATAAGCCATATAAAAGCGTTAAAAGCGTCATAATAGCAGTCACTAGCAGCATAATAGCGCTTAAACGATCAATACTAAAAACAACGCCAAAAGGTGCGGACCATCCACCAAAACTGGACGTAAGCACAGCACCCTGAAGGACGTAATGAAAGATTACAACCGCTATAACGAAAAACATCCCCCCAGCGATACCAGCAATCCAAGCTTGAACACGGGGATGCTGATAGCAAACAACCAATATTGCAGCAACGAATAAAGGAAGAACAACCGGTAAAGCCGGTAACCAATTTATCAACATTATTCTTCCTCCATCGGCGAAGGTTTAAAGCCTTGCTTAGGTGGCTGCGGCTCTGCTTTGCGCCAGCTATCAATATCATCACTGCCCAAACGCTTGATGAGTTCAATCATCAGGACAATAGCAAAACACATCAAAGCAAATCCAATGACAATAGCGGTTAAGACTAACGCTTGCGGTAGAGAATTAGCAGCATTTTCAGATAGTACCATTTCCCCTTGAGCAATAATTGCAGGAATATCGCTACCCACTCGACCCGATAAAATAATCGCCAAATTGATAGCATTACCTGCTAGCATCAATCCTACAACCATTCTCAATGCTTCTCGAGATAAAAGTAAATAAACTGATGCAACCATAATGATCCAAAACGCAAATAGCAATAAAATCGTCATTCTTGTTCTCCATCATGGCTAATACGAATAAGAGCCAGCGCATAACCGCTCACCACGCCCCAAACGCCAAGATACACGCCCAAATCAAATAACAATACCGTTGATACGGGATAGTCAATGATAGGAATAGTTAACCAATAATGCGTTAAAAACGTTTTCCCTAAGATCAACGCTGGCAGCCCTGCTACGCCTGCACATATCACACCAACCGCTGCGAGCTTAAGCGAGTTTTTTAATGGCAAACGCGCTTCCGCTTCATCTGGGGAAAAAACCAATGCCCATAGCAAAGTTGTAGAGGAAACCAATAACCCGCCGATAAAACCGCCACCTGGCGCATTATGACCACGCATAAAAACCACAATAGAAACGCCTAACAAAAGCCAATAAAGTGGCTTAGCAGCCGTTCTTATTAACACAATTGTTTGTTCAGTTTTCTTCATTTTTATTCCGTTTTATTTGCTAATGCTGCTTGTCTTCTTCGATATAAAGCACTTAACAACGGCCATGCGGCTAATAATGACAGCAATAACACACTGGTTTCACCAAACGTATCAATCGCACGAAAATCCACCAAAATGACATTAACCACATTTAAACCATGCGCTTCTGTATAGCTATTTTTTGAAAAATAAGTCGTCAACGACGCATCAAAAGGCATAGCAATCACCAACATAATGACAAACGTCAGCAAGCTAGCAAAAACTATTGCTAATACTAATGCGCCATAATGCACTTTTTCGGCTTGATATCGACGAATATCACTTCTACGCAGCATCAATAAAATAGATACCAAAATAACCACTAAAATGGTTTCGACAACAAATTGCGTTAATGCAACATCTGGTGCGCCAATAAAGATAAAAATCAAGGCAGAACCATAACCCACTAATCCCGCGCAAACCATGAGCAACATTGGACGCTTCGCACGCATGACAGAAAGCGCGCCAACGCTTAACAATAATACTGCTGCCATTACCCCAAAAGAAAAATGCTCGGATAATTGTTGCCAAACAGGTAATTTCAAAGATGCCTTATTCATTGCTATCAATAATGCTGCGCCAATGGCTATCGTTGAAAAACACACTAACCACAAGGCATAAACCGATAATGCACCCGGTTGTAAATATCGCGTAGAAAGTGCAGACCATTTTGGCAAATATTTGATCAAACGATAATAAACATCTGCTCCACCCCAACGCGGTAATAACTGTAAAAATTTATCAAATGCGCCATGTAAAACATCCCAAAAGATAAATACAACCACACCCAATACAATGGTTGGTCCAACCGTTTGTAAAGCATCTCGCCATAAATTCAAATCAAAATGCTGTACAAACTCTACCGAAATACTGGGAACAATGGTTTTTGCTGCGGCATCTAATAACTGCTCTGCCAACATAGGATAAAAACCTAAAACCAATCCAATGGCGGCAACACATAAAGGCGGAAGGAACATACTTGCGCCAGCTCGATGAATTTCTGTTGGCGTAACATTCTCACCAGGATGACGCCAAAATACACGAATAGCAGCAACACCAGCCACAGCAACAGCAATAATAGAAAAAACCATATTTGCGCCAACACTAAGTACTAAAGTTTCATCTGCGACTTTTGCTGCCGCTAACGTTTCCTTAGCAACATAGCCAAATGACAAAGGCATACCCGCCATAGAAAGACCTGCCAACAAAGCTGCTAAAGCAGTCCAAGGCATTTTAATTCTTAACCGTCCTAAACGATCAATAATTCTTGTTCCAGTACAATGGTCGATATTTCCTGCCACAAAGAATAACGGTGCCTTATATAAAGCGTGCGCTAATAATAAAGTGACCAAGCCTAATGCAGCATTCTCACCTGGCAAACCAATCATGACCACTAAGGTTCCTAAAGTTGCAACTGTTGACCAAGCCAAAATTCGTTTTAAGTCCCGCTCTTTTAACGCTAATAACATTCCCCAACCAGCGGTAATAGAGCCTACTATCTGTAAAAAAGTTTGCCAGAAAACCCAGTCATCTAGTCCAGCATCTAAGCGTGCCAATAAATACACGCCCAATTTAACCATCGTTGCCGAATGCAAATACGCTGAAACAGGGGTTGGCGCTGACATTGCATTTGGCAGCCAAAATTGAAACGGAAATTGCGCACTTTTGGTTAACGGACCAATCAAGAGAACCATTAACCAAGGAAGAAATGCAGCATGATTTCGCAACTCAGGCAGCTGTTGAGTTAACTCGCTAATACGCGTCGTTCCTGCCATCTGTCCAATAGCAATCGCACCTGCTAATAAACACAAACCGCCCATTCCTGTGACAAGCATTGCTTGCCTGGCGCTATTTCTCGCGCTTGACTCAAAACCGTTAAACCCAACCAATAAAAAAGATAAAACGCTTGTGAGTTCCCAAAAAACAAATAGCAACAACAAATCATCTGCAAGCACACACCCCGCCATTGCTAAAGCAAACGCTGTTAATAATACATAAAGACGGCGCAACTGCGGATGATGTCTTAAATACCCTGCTGCATATATAAACACTGCTGATCCAATACCAAAAATCAGCATTAACATTAATAAGGATAATCCATCAATCCGAATAGAGAAATTTAATGCGATAGCCGGAAACCACTCCCACTGCATGACATATGGTGTTGTATACTTATGCCAAGTAAAAGCCACCCATAAAAAACCGAGCAGTGGCAGCATGCACCAGAAACCTTTTTCTAACCGCGTTAGCGACATACCGCTTAAACGCTTATCTGCCTCTGCCATTGTTCTTACCTATTGAAAAATTAGGCAGTAATTTTAGCGGTTAGATGCGTTGCTCTCAAGCAACATCGGGCTTAACTGGCTTTTCATTAACAAGAAAAAATTTTTAAATTTTTATAATGCTATCGTTATAATGCTAAATTTTTAAATAAGTGATAAATATATGACTCTACAACAAACCATTGAAAACGCTTTTGAAAACAGACAATCTATTTCTCCACAAACCGCTGATAAAACCGTTATTGATGCGGTAGAAGAAACCTTAGTACAATTAGAAAGCGGTGCGCTGCGCGTAGCAGAACCTACAACCAACGGCTGGAAAGTGAACGAATGGGCTAAAAAAGCGGTTTTACTCTCTTTCCGTCTTAATGACAACCATTTGATGCCGCATGGTTACACCAATTATTTCGATAAAGTAGAGAGCCGTTATGCACAATATGATGAAGCACGCTTTCAAGCAGAAGGCGTACGCGTTGTTCCACCAGCCATTGCTCGTCGTGGCAGTTTCTTAGGCAAAGGCGTTGTTTTAATGCCTTCTTATGTCAATATCGGCGCTTATGTGGATGAAGGCACAATGGTAGATACTTGGGCAACTGTTGGCAGCTGTGCGCAAATTGGAAAAAACGTTCACCTCTCTGGTGGGGTTGGTATCGGTGGCGTACTAGAACCTTTACAAGCTTCGCCTACCATCATTGAAGACAATTGCTTTATCGGCGCACGTTCTGAAATTGTAGAAGGTGTTATTGTCGAAAAAGGTTCTGTTATCTCAATGGGTGTTTATATTGGTCAATCTACCAAAATTTATAACCGGGAAACTGGTGAAATTAGCTACGGCCGCGTGCCTGCAGGTTCGGTTGTTGTCCCCGGTAGCTTACCTTCTAAAGACGGAAGCCATAGTCTTTACTGCGCGGTTATCATCAAACAAGTTGATGAAAAAACTCGTAGCAAAACTGGCATAAACGAACTATTACGCAGCTAACTTTTATTTCCCTGAAGCCTCAAGCTTCAGGGATACAACTTAGGTAAACAAGCAATGACATTCTCTCAAACAAACAATAATCAGACTATCGCATTAGTGGTCTATATCCTATACATTGTTTCTTTATTTACCGGTGGTTTAACCGCTATCATTGGCGTAATTATGGCTTATATTTATCGCTCAGATAGCCAAGATGCTTTTCTCAATAACCACTTTACTTACCAAATTAGAACCTTTTGGATAGGGTTACTGTATAGCATTATTGCAACGATTCTTCTTTTAGTCTTGGTGGGCTATTTATTATTTATTGCAATCTTTGTCTGGCAGCTAGTTCGCTGTATTAAAGGCATTAAAGTATTAAATGACAATCAACCGATTGCTAATGTAACCTCTTGGCTATTCTAATTATTTTACTTTAATAGGAAATATACATACATTAGAATAATTTTTCTTTGTGGTTCGAAACCCTCCCACATTAAAAAACTAGGTCTTTTATGCAAACAACATACTCTTTTACTGCTGAGCAACAGAAAAAATCGCTCAAATGGTTGGTTTTTTTGGCACATTATTGTGATTGCAGCTAGTAATTACTTAGTCCAACTTCCTGTAGATATCTTAGGATTTAAAAATACTTGGGGCGCATTTACTTTCCCCTTTATTTTTCTAACGACCGACCTAACCGTCCGTATTTTTGGTGCACCTTTAGCCAGAAAAATCATTTTCTTCACCATGCTCCCTGCGCTTATCATTTCTTATGCGATTGGCGTTATTTTTTATGATGGTAATTATGTCGGTATAACCGCATTAAACGATTTTAACAGCGTCGTTTTTAGAATTGCACTTGCTAGCTTCATGGCTTATTTAATCGGCCAATTACTAGATATCACCGTTTTCAATCGTTTACGTCAGCTTAAAAGCTGGTGGATAGCGCCTAGTGCTTCAACGCTTGTTGGTAATGCCATTGATACGTTAATCTTTTTCTCCGTCGCATTTTATAGTGGCGCAGACGAATATATGGCAGCACACTGGGTTGAAATAGGCATGGCAGACTATACATGGAAGCTGATTATCTGTGGATTATTCTTTTTGCCGGCTTATGGTGTTTTACTCGCCATTCTCACAAAAAAACTCACCCAACTTCAAGTTGATAAGCAGTTAAATATGACGCTACCTACCTACTCAACGACAGAGATAAAATAAATGTCGAACCTTCGCCGGGCTGTGATTGAATTTCCAATGTTCCTTGATGTAGCTCGGCACCATGTTTCACAATAGCTAGCCCCAACCCTGAGCCCTTTGCGGTCGAGCGTCTATTATCCACACGATAAAATCGCTCCGTTAATCAATGAATATGCTGAGGGTCAATCCCAATACCCGTATCTTGAATAATAATATTAACGTTATCTTGTGGCTGCACAGAAACCGTTACGCTTATCGGTTGACGACTACCCGAATGAAGAATGGCATTTTGCAATAGATTACTCACCATTGAGTGCAATACTTTCTCATCTGCCCATAGCATTATTTCTTCTACTCTATTGATCACTATCCCAATATGCGCTGGATAAGCCTGATTAAGCTCCTCTACCCAACTATTTATCACAGCGGTCAAACACAGCGGAGAACGCTTTAACGTCGTTTCTAAATTTTCTAATGTTGCTAATTGCAACATATCTGCAACGAGTTCTTGCATTTGTTCTGCTGCCTGATGAATTTCTGCTAAAGGCATCGCCCATTGTTCTGGCAAATTTGTCTGCACTTTTAAAACTTCTGAAAAGCCCATAATTACCGTTAACGGCGTTTTTAACTCATGCGATGCATTATCAATAAACGCTTTACGACGCGCATCTAAATCTAATCGCGCCGTCACATCTCTAGCTAAATATAAAATATTGCCTTGTGCTAAAGGCACGCGTAAAAACTCTAATTGTAAATTCTCTTGTGATAATAACCGAACAACTAATGGCTTGTCTTGCTGAAATGCTTGAGAGAAAACATCAATGCCCTCCACACGAATTAAATGATCTATACGCCTGCCAATATCCAAGCGTTTACTTAATGCTAAAGTCTCTTGCGCACGGCGATTAAAGCCCAATAAATAGCCATCTTCATTGGTCAGCAGAGCAATATCTGGCATTGCTTCAACCAATTCACGATATGCCACTAGAAATCGCTGCAACCGCTTTTTCCGTCGTTTACCTTGCTCTTTCTGGCGCAACATCCGATAAGCAATTACCGTCAATTGGGGAGATAAATGTTCAGGCAAGGTTTTCATGGTTCCTTGCGACCAATTCAGTAAACGCTTTTGCTGATAATACGTTATCCCGATAAAGCCTAAAAAAGCCAATCCAATTAACTTTCCCCGTAAAGAAAAAAGAAAATCCGCCACGCCCGCAGCAAATATCACTATCCAACCTACAGGGCGCATATAGCGAATTACTCTACACGTTTAATACCAATGATTAAGACAACATCAAGCTAATAGCACTTGCCAACGCAATTAGTAAAGCAATAATACTCACACCAAACGTAACTTTTAATTGACGCTCAGATTTTACGACTTGACGTTGTAAATAAACGACATCCCTATGTTGGCGCTCTAAATCTGCATTTAACTCTACATTTGAGCTATTCATAGCTTGTAGCGATAGACGATGCTCTAGCTCGTCCATACGCGATTTTAACTCATTAGAAAGCGCCGGCTGCACATCCGCTCTAACTGGAGGAACCGCAACTGCTATTTCTTCATCATAAACAGGCAACGTTTCAATATCTTTTGGCAGAGGAGATGCTACAGGTTTTGCTGGCGCAGGCGCTGCTGACGGGGTGGTAGGTTCGGCTTGGCGAATACGAGGTTGATCATCTAAACGTTTCGCCAAAGCATTCAATAAATGATCTAAACGATTAGCATCAGCGGGTTTAGGTAAATATCCTGTGGCACCACTATCTCTGGCTTTTTTACGCGCTTCTTCTGAAATATCGCCAGAATACATAATCACAGGAATATTAGCTGTTTCTGGATTTTTCCGCATTCTTGCTAATCCCTCGAAACCGTCTAATTCAGGCATCATCACATCCATAAACACCAAATCAGGTAGTAAATTATGCGCAATCCAACGTTCAGCATCAACGACGCCTTCTGCTTCAGAGACTTCAATATCATATTTTACTAATAATCGTTTCAACGTTAATCGCGCCAAACGCGAATCATCCACAATTAAAGCCGTTCTCAACATAGTCTTTCCTCTTGTAAACTTTGGCTACCATCCGCCATTTTCTTGCATTGATATCAGTTTATTATTGCTAACAATAAAGTGATCTAAAACTTTAACCTCAATTTCTGCTAACCAACTAGCAATTTTTTGCGTCACCTGTCGGTCGGCACTCGAAGGCTCAGCCATTCCTGCTGGATGATTATGCACTAAAATAAGGGCAGATGCATGATGATACAACACTTTTTCTGCAATCTCCCTAACTGGCAAATCGACCCTATCTGGTGAACCTTTATTAAATCGCTCAAAACTGATAAATTGATTTTGCGAATCAAGCAATATTATCCCCAACTCTTCTAAACTCAAGCCTTTATAATGAATTAACAAAAAACTTCTCACATCTTCAGCACAGCCGAACTGCCAATCACTGCGCATAATATCTGCGCTGACAAAGCGTTTAGACAATTCTGCCACTGCCATAATCTCAGCAATTTTTGCACTACCCAATCCTTTTATCGCTCGCAAATGTCTCTCTTGGCTAGTGAGCAATCCAACCAACCCGCCTCGCGCCTTTAAAATTGTTTGCGCAAACGCCAGCACCGACTGCCCTTTAATCCCTGTCCGCAATAAAATTGCCAATAACTCATAATCCGCCAACGCTTGCGCACCTAATCGCAATAAACGTTCGCGCGGCATATCCGTATTTTCTTCAATAACATTGTTTTTCGTTTTCATCCCAGTAGAATAACGTTTTTTATCACGGTGCAATATGAATAAACTCTTGCTCGGTATCAGTGGTGGCATTGCTGCATATAAAAGCATCCAACTGGTTCGATTGCTAAAACAACAAGATTATGAAGTGCGCTGCGTATTAACCGAATCTGCACAAACCTTTGTTGCCCCTCAAACCCTGCAAGCACTAACAGGCGAAATCGTCCGGACAGAGTTATTTGACGCGCAAGCAGAAGCCGCCATGGGACACATTGAACTCGCGCGTTGGGCGGATTGTCTCATTATTGCCCCCGCCACTGCCAATACACTTGCCAAACTTGCCAACGGCATTGCTGACAATTTACTAACCACTCTCTACCTTGCGACTACCGCACCTGTTTTAATCGCTCCAGCAATGAACCATCAAATGTGGCAACATCCTGCCACCCAAGAAAACTGCCAACGCCTTCAAGCACGGGAAAATCACTTTATTATTCCCGTTGGCGTAGGCGAGCAAGCCTGTGGGGAAGTCGGCGCGGGTCGTATGGCAGAACCTGAAACCATTATTGAACACCTAAATGCGTATCTAAATCGCGACTGGACAGATATTCATCTCACGCTTACCGCTGGTTCTACCCGCGAACCCATAGATCCCGTTCGCTACATTAGTAATCACAGCAGCGGAAAAATGGGCTATCAAATAGCAGCAGCTGCGGCACGTCGTGGCGCAACAGTTACTCTCATTAGCGGACCTACCGCGTTACCAACACCTACAGGCGTAAAGAGAATTAACGTAAACACTGCGCTAGAAATGCATCAAGCTGCCCTCACTTATGCGCCCCAAAGTGATATCTTTATTGGTGTTGCTGCTGTTGCGGATTATCGCGTTGAAAATCCCGCTAACCAAAAGCAGAAAAAAAACGTCCATGGCATTCCAACGCTAACGCTTATCGAAAATCCCGACATCATCGCCGATGTCGCGGCGCTTAAAGCGCATCGACCGTATACCGTCGGATTTGCCGCTGAAACGGAAAACTTACTCACCTATGCCCGCGATAAGCGCCAGAAAAAACAGCTTGACCTCATTATCGCGAATGACGTGAGCAAAAACGTCTTTGGCGCAGATGAAAACAGCGTTACCCTCATCAGTGCAGAAGCCGAAATCCCGCTACCGCACCAAGCCAAAGCGCAACTCGCTGACACACTTCTTACCCATATTCTTCAACATTACAGGAATAACTATGCTGAATCTACCCTATAAAATTTTAGACCCCCGACTGGGCGACACCATCCCCCTACCCACTTATGCCACCGAAGGTAGTGCAGCCATGGATATCCGCGCTGTCTTTGAAGAAGATAGCCTGACCTTGGCAGCGGGCGAATGTCGTCTTATCGGCACAGGACTCGCCTTTCACATTGCTGACCCTAATTATTGCGGCATTGTCTTACCGCGCTCAGGACTCGGATACAAACACGGCATTGTCTTAGGCAATCTGGTTGGACTAATTGATAGCGACTACCAAGGCGAACTCAAAATCCCGCTATGGAACCGTAGCCAAACCGCCTATACCGTGCAACTCGGCGAACGCATTGCGCAATTTATGATACAGCCCGTTACAAGAGCCATACTCAAACCCGTTGAACATTTCCATAGTGAAAGCCAACGCGGTGAGGGCGGCTTTGGACACACAGGAAGCCACTAATGCCAACTCTTATCCTCAAATATGGTGGTAATGCCATTGCTGATACCCACGCCTTAGATGATTTTGCTCGCGCAATCGCCTCACTCAGTCAAACGCATCGTGTAGTCATCGTTCATGGTGGCGGTCCCCAAATCAATCACTGGCTAGATAAAACAGGAATAGAAAGTCATTTTATTAACGGACAACGCTATACCGATACCGCGGCACTAGAAGTGGTTGAAATGACACTTTGTGCGCACGTGAACAAAGCCATCGTTCGTGCCTTATCCACTCAACAGCTATCCGCTGTTGGCATTAGCGGAGAAGATGGCAACTTACTCATAGCATCGCCACAAGCAGAACTCGGTGCGGTTGGTAAAATCACTGCAACCCATCCTAAACTACTCCATACCTTAATGGATAATGGTTACATTCCCGTGATCGCCCCACTGGCTTGTTCTGCAAACCATCAAGCCTTAAACATCAATGCCGACTATGCAGCCGCTCATATCGCGGGTGCCTTGAAAGCCGATGATTGCCTTTTTATGACCAATGTTGACGGCTTATTAAATGCTGACAAACAACGCATTGAACACGCCACTCAAACGGATATTCACGCTCTGATTGCAGATGGCACTATCAATGGCGGAATGATTCCGAAAGTGCAATGCGCCTTAGCCGCCCTTGAACAAGGCGTTAAACAAACGCGTATTATCAACGGACTGACCATGGACGCCCTACAACAATTTAGTCAAGGACATGAAACCATCGGCACGCGGATTACCCAATCATGACAACCACTACCCTTCTCTGGTTTCGTCGAGATTTGCGTCTAGAAGATAACCGTGCCTTACTAAAAGCCATTGATGAAAACCGCCCCATTATTGCGGTTTTCATCTTCGACACCAATATTCTTACCCCTTTAGCGCACGACGACCGCCGGATTAGCTTTATCTGTCAAAGCATAGCAGAACTACAACAACGCCTCTGTAATAACCACATTCCTTTGCATATCCAAAAAGGCGAACCTGAGAAAATCCTTCCACAATTAGTCACACAGTTTCATAGCACAAGCGTTATTTGTGCCGAAGATTACGAACCACAAGCCATCGCTCGTGACCATGCCGTTGCAGCTGCCTTAAAAGCCCAAGTCTGCCAATTCCTTGCTGTAACAGACCAAGTGCTTTATCCAAAATCTACCATTCTTACCAAACAAGGAACCCCTTACAGCGTCTTCACACCATATAAACGCGCATGGTTAAAACACTATGCCGAAGCCCCCGAAACCAGCACTGAACTCCCTCATCATTGGCAAGAAAGACAACAACTGCTTCCGAAATCCGCTTGGAAAACAAACCATTGCCCAACACCCGAACAGCTTGGTTTTCACACCTATTCCGACCAAGCAAAAGGCGGTGAACAAGCCGCACAGAAAACGCTAGAAACCTTCTTACCCAAACTAAGCAGCTATCATGAACAGCGCGACTATCCAGCCATCACTGGCACTTCAAACCTTTCCCCCTACTTACGTTTTGGCTGTCTATCCATTCGACAGTTAGTTGAACTCGCATATCATGAACAAAGCGAAGGCGCGCAAACATGGCTTTCAGAACTCATTTGGCGAGAATTTTACCAACAGCACCTCTATCATCATCCAGATAACATTCATCAAAGCTATCGCGAACCTTATCGAGAAATCATTTGGGATAACCACCCCGAACATCTCACGGCATGGAAAGAAGGACAAACCGGCTATCCAATCATTGACGCTGCGATGCGTTGCTTAAAACAAACAGGCGCCATGCACAATCGCCTACGCATGATTACTGCATCCTTTCTCTGTAAAGACCTACTATGCGATTGGCGCTTAGGAGAACAATGGTTTGCTCGCTATCTACTTGACTTTGACCTTGCAGCAAACAATGGCGGCTGGCAATGGGCAGCAAGCACTGGTTGCGATGCACAACCCTACTTCCGTGTCTTTAATCCCACCACCCAATCGAAAAAATTTGATCCCAAAGGACAATTCATTCGCCAATGGCTACCAGAACTTGCCCATCTTAGCGATAAAGCCATTCATCAGTCGCCTGCATTAGCCACCTATCCAGCACCTATCGTTGACCATGCTAGCCAACGGCTACGGGCTATTGCGCTTTATAAGCAAGCCGCCGATGCCTATAAAACTTTATCGAACTAGAGATGCCTCAATAAACCTGCGCGAATAAATCATGCTCATCTGAATCGGTGATTTCGACATGCACAATTTGCCCCGCTTCTGCGCCTTCAATTTGTCCAATATGCACTACACCATCAATCTCAGGCGCATCATACGGACTACGGGCAATTGCCGTTTGCGTTTCAACATCGACTTCATCAATCATCACCGGAATGACTTCGCCGACTTTCTCCGCGAGTAAACGGCGACTTATGGCATTATGGCGTTCTATAAACCGTGCCACACGCTCTTGCTTAATCGCTTCATCAACAGGATTAGGTAACGCATTTGCAGCCGCCCCTTCTACCGGCGAATAAGCAAAACAGCCAGCGCGGTTGATTTCCGCTTCATCAATAAAATCAAGCAACTCTTCAAATTCCGCTTCCGTTTCCCCCGGGAAACCCACAATAAACGTGCTGCGAATCGCAATATCTGGACAAATTTCGCGCCACTGACGAATCCGCTCCAACGTGCGTTCAATATTTCCCGGGCGACGCATCGCTTTTAAAATCCTTGGATTCGTGTGCTGCAAAGGAATGTCCAAATATGGCAACAACTTACCATCTGCCATCAATGGAATTAAATCATCCACATTTGGATAAGGATAAACATAATGTAAACGCGTCCACACATCCAAACTTGATAAGGCTTGGCATAATTCTAACAAGCGACTTTTGACTGGCTTACCGCCCCAAAAATCTAACTTATGACGAATATCCGCACCATAAGCAGACGTATCTTGGGAAATCACCAATAATTCTTTAACACCACTTTTAACTAACGCTTCCGCTTCCTTCATCACCTCGCCTGCTACGCGACTCTGCAAGCGCCCGCGCATACTCGGAATAATACAGAAGCTACATTTATGGTTGCAGCCCTCGCTGATTTTTAAATACGCATAATGGCGAGGCGTGAGTTTTAATCCTGCATCAGGCACCAAATCTATATGCGGATTTTTAGCTGGTTTTGGAACGGCTTGATGCACCGCCGTCATCACTTCTTCATACGCCTGTGGACCCGAAACCGCTAATACACCGGGATGCAACTCGCGAATCATCTCAGGTTTAACGCCCAAACAGCCTGTTACAATCACCCGACCATTCGCATCAATTGCTTCACCAATCGCATTTAAAGACTCTGCAACCGCCTCATCAATAAAGCCACAAGTATTAACAATCACCACATTTGCTTCTTCATAGCTATCGACAATTTGATAGCCATCTGTTGTTAACTGTGTCAAAATTCTTTCAGAATCAACCAATGCTTTAGGGCAGCCTAGGCTCACAAAGCCAACTGCAGGATGCTTATTCATAATGCCTCATCTATCATTTTAAGGTCGCGCATTTTATCGTTAAATGCACTAAAACAGAAATTAAACAAAGCGCAACCATCTTTAATATCTAATAAAAATTCTACAACTTGAAAAACATCTGTTATTTTCAAACTTAACAATTCGAGACCTTTGCAAAACCCTAAAAAACCACTATAGTGAAAGGCTACTAGAATAGTTACAGTGTTAAGATAGATAAATAAATAAAGTAAGCACACATACTATTACTGGAATAGCGATCTAATTTCTGTGACTCTTTTATTAGCTTTTGACTATATTTCTCTGCTAAGTAATAAAAAAGCGAACCTGAAGGTTCGCTTCTTAGATTAAAAGAGAAGAATTACTTATTCAGTAACTTCTACTTGACCTTTCATCATTGCATAGTGACCCGGGTATGAGCAGAAAAACTCATAATCGCCACCAGCCGCTAAATCTTTGGTTGAGAAAGTCACTTCTGCTTTTTCACCACCACCGATAAGTTTGGTGTGAGCAATAACGCGCTCATCGCCTTCTTTGATATAGTTGTGAGCAGCACCAGCTGCAATACCGTCTTTAGCGACACCGTCCATATCTTCTTTTTTCGTAATTACTACGTTATGACCCATTGCTGCGGCAGGTAATTTACCAACATGATTTAGCTCAACAGTAAATTCAGGGCATTCAGTTTTATTGATGGTGAATTTATCTAAGTTGTATTTCATTGCGTCATTACCTTCGATGACAACTTTACATGCGCCAGCAGCTTCTGGTTTAGCCGCTTCATCAGCGGTTTTAGCAGCATCTTGTGCGAAAACAGTCATACTGAAAGCAGCAACGATTGTGGGGATAAGTAATTTTTTCATGATTTTTTCCTTGTATTGCTAACAAAAGCATTAACATTTTATGCTTTTTTACTTCACTTGAAAATTGACATATATCAATAATTGGAAAGACAGCTATCAGATTTTGTTAGTTGCTGAAGCGAAATCGCTTGATAAGCATAGACAATGCCCTGTTCTTGCTGCGCCGCCTGCATGGCTTTTTCCTGATTAGAATATGCTTGCCAAGCTTGCGCTTCTGGTATGCGATACTCCGCAGGAATACATACATACCAAGCGGTTTGCGCATCGTGCCATTGGAGATTTTCTATTGATTTATCTTATTTTTGTAATAATCCTACATATGCTTGCATAGGACGATTAGCAGTTTCAGGATGATGCAAATAGGTTAATAAGTTCTTAACGCTACCGAACCACAAGGTTTCACGCTGACCATCTAATAATAAGACTTGTCCTTTTTCGCCTGAGTTTTCTAATACCCCCATGTGTGAGTAATAATCTTTGGCATCTTCAGGGATGAGCATTTGTGGCGCTTGCGGAGTAGCCGTTTTCTCTGCTGAATCACAGGCAGATAAGCATAAAAATAAAATAATGAGTAAAGGTTTTGTCATGGTGTTTTTTTCCGAAAAATAAGAATGGTGAGCAAAACGGGAATAACCATCCAAATAACTAAGCTGATGACCAACCACATTGGTGATAATGCCATGCTTTGCCCAACATTTAACATCCCAGCAACGGTGGCATTTTCACCACTGCCAATATTGAGCAAACGATAAGCATCCGCGGGATTTCCCCACATCAACCATGACAACATTCTCTCTGTTATCCAGTGTTTTTTATCCAGTAATAGCGCCCCTAGCAAAGCAAGGTCATAGACTAAAACGAATAACAACCATACGCCAATTGCCATTCCTGCCGCTTGTGTTCGTTGGCGAGCAATTGCTGATAATAAGGTGCCAATCGCAAGAAAAACACCACCTAAAGCGATGGTTGATAGCGTCATCAATACAAAAGGTTGCCACGTTATCCAGCGATAACCGATATCACGATGAATAAAGAAAACCGCAATTGCCGTAATGCCATAGGCAATCAATGTTGCCACCGCCAAGATGCCCCATTGCCCAATAAATTTCCCTAATACGATTTGCGAGCGGCTAAGCGGATAAACGAGTAATAACGGCATTGTGCCATTTTCAATTTCCCCCACTAAACTGTCGTAAGACAATAAAAGTGCAATTAGCGGTAATAAAAAGATATTTAAACTGGCTAGGCTAACGATAATAATGGCTAGCGGGGAGGTTTTGACTTCTCCAACGGGCGCACTTCCTAATGCAACGAGGCTCAAAGCAAAAATCGTCAGTAAAAGCGTAATGGCTAAGACCCAACGGTTACGAATACCATCAGTAAATTCTTTTTGCGCTAACGGGAATAAATTATTCATCAGTGGCTTCCTCTATGGTTTTGATTGGCTCACGCTTGAGAAAATCTGCATATAAATCATCCAAACTAGGGGCTTGAATATGAATATCCGCTGGTGAATGCTCTCGATATAACTGCGTGATGACGGCATTTTTCTCTGCCTCGTTAACTGCACATTGCCAACGACTTTCGCCAATCGATTGCCAAGGCGATGGAAGAGGTGCTGCACATTCTGTCATTAGTATAGTAGGTAACTCCGCTTGCATTCTTAGCTGTGTTAAATCTCCATCTGCCATTTTATGACCTTGCTTCATAATAATAATGCGATCAACTTGTCCGGCAAGCTCTGCTAATGCATGGCTAGATAGCAAAATGGCAACGCCTGATGCACGCAATAACGCAATGCGTTCATAAAACTCTCGACGAGAAGCAGGATCAAGTCCTGTTGTCGGTTCATCTAAAAACAAGATATCAGGTTGCCCAATTAAGGCTTGTGCAAGCGCTAGCCGTTGCCGCATCCCTTTAGAGTAAGTGCCAACGCGTCTATCCGCCGCATCTAAAATACCAACGGTTTCTAATAACGCCTCATTCGCTGCTATTGGCTGCTTTTTGAGCTTAGCAAAAAATTTTAAAGTTTCACGCCCCGTTAAAGATGGATAAAGCGAGACGGTTTCTGGTAAATAACCTAGCTTGGTTTTGACCTGTGCATCTGTTGGCGCTTTTCCTTGTAGATACACGCTGCCAGTGGTCGGTGATAATAAACCCAGTAACATTTTCATCAAGGTTGATTTGCCCGCACCGTTATGACCAGCAAGCGCAACACATTCTCCCGCATGAATGGTTAAATCGAGCGGATAAACCGCGCATCGACCACGAAAAGTTTTACTAAGATGATTGGCTTCAATGAGAATGGAATTCATGAGAATGCTCCGTTGGCGTAGGCTGCATTAAAGGATAAGTATCGGTTACACCGCCTGGCAATAAACTGGGGAATTGCTGTTGGGCATATTTTAAAAGTTGAGCAGCCGGACTATTGATTAGCAATTTGGCTGAAGGTGCGCGCCAAAGAATTTGATCCATTACTGTATTCGGACGATA
Source organism: Suttonella ornithocola (assembly GCF_001889065.1). Taxonomy (GTDB): domain Bacteria; phylum Pseudomonadota; class Gammaproteobacteria; order Cardiobacteriales; family Cardiobacteriaceae; genus Suttonella_A; species Suttonella_A ornithocola. The sequence goes on from NZ_LWHB01000024.1 coordinate 30,566, forward strand.
AGGCGTATCGGCAATGCCATCCCCATTTAAGTCAAACGCGCTATGATCGCTCCAATAATTCCCACGCCCTTCATGCGACCACTGGCTTTCACGCGTCCCAACATACATGACCTGTGTTTGATTTTGCACAAAGCTATTGTCATGCATGCCATTATTCTCAGAACCTGCTGATGAATGAATACCAATTTCGCAACCTTGGAAATAGTTATGGTCAAATTCATTATGATTGGCGTTATAAAGAAAAACGCATTTTTTAGCGTTATTGACAGTATTGCCGCGAATCACACTATGATTAACATCATTGAGCATTAAACCATGCTCTTTGCTGTTTTTCGTCACATTATTAACTGCGCTAATACGATTAGAAAACATTAAAACATACGCACTTTCTACATTATCAGCGCGATTTTCCCGAACTTCGCTGTCTTCGGTATACATATAATGCACCGCAAAGCGCAAATCATGTAAATAATTACCGATAAATAAATTATCTTTACTGACATTGGTAAAAATTCCATCCCGTCCACCACTAATATCATTATCTTTAATAATGGTTTTAGGGCTTCGCCAAATGCTCACGCCATTACCGCGACTATTAACGCGTAGGCGATTATCATTGCGGATAACATTGTTCTCTACCAATGCGGCATCAGGCCCCCAAACATAAACGCCAAATAAGTTTCCTTGAATATGATTATTTTTCACTACCGCATGATGGGCGGTTTTGTCTAAAAAAATTCCCGCATTCATTTTGCTCAGACTTTTACCCGAGCCGCTCACGGTTAAATGTGCTAAATGCACATTTTCTGCGGTTACGCGAATAGCATCCGCTTTGCCATCGCCAATAATATGGCTCACACCCTTTTCGCTTCCAATTAAGCTAATAGATTGATTAACAACAATATTGCCATGATAATCACCAGCAGCCAAATGCAATTCATCGCCTACTTGTGCGGTATCAATGGCTTGCTGCAAATCGCTACCTGCGGATATCGTTTTGATTTCTGCTTGTGCGATGATGCAAATGGCAGCCGAAGCTGCCATTAAAAAAGAACGAAAACTTTGCATTATGCCTGTGCTGTTGGTTTAACAAACATCCGTCCGCTCATTTCCATATGGAGGGCATGACAGAACCATTGACAATAATACCAATAAACGCCCGGACGATCGGCGGTAAAGGTAACAGAAGATGTCGCCTGAGGACCAATTTCCATTGCAATACCATGACCTTCTAGCGTGAAACCATGCGTTAAGTCTTCAATCAACTCTTTATTGGTTACATATAGTGCAATCATCTAAAACCCAATCCAATCCAAAGCAGATAAAAGAATAAAGTATCAATACAATCCATCCGCCATTCTTTGCGTATTTGCTTAATCCAAGCCCACATCTTTTCAATAGGATTTAAGTCTGGACTATAAGGGGGTAACCAAACTATCTCATGCCCATGCTCTTCAATGATTGCTTGAATATCACTGCGTTTATGAAAAGTGGCATTGTCCATGACAATTACACTGTTTTTAGGTAACTCAGGTAACAGTGCTWCTCTCACCCAATGAGAGAAAATATCGCTGTTAATAGAACC
>NZ_LWHB01000240.1 GCF_001889065.1 Suttonella ornithocola
TCCAAACGCATCGTGGCATGGGGTATAGCTATCAAGAACCTAATTGAAGACCTTTGCAAAAAAAAACAATTTGGTAGTGGTTTGAAAAGTATGCTGGAATTTTATCAAATAATCCAATGGTAGTTAAATATTTAAATATCAATATATTAAAAGAAATATTTTTTGTAAGAGTATGGTTAGCATACTTTTCAAACCACTACTAACAATTTATTTAAAAAATTGGAAATTTTTTCACTAGTCAGCAAAAAAATCATAATTTTTAGGCATTTCTCTCTTAAAATGCTTTTTTGAGGCTGTTTAGCCTCGTATTTCGCCATTTAGGCGCAATATGCCATATGAATTTTGTTCCCGGCTTTGGTTTTTTCTCTATAGCCAACTTCTCAAAAAATACATACAACATTAACTCAATTTATAATTTTAAAACAGTATGTTATCTAAAAGTACTATATGCATTTATGGGAACCTTGCTATATATAGTGCAATCATCTAAAACCCAACCCAATCCAAAGCAGATAAAAGCATAAAGTATCAATACAATCCATCCGCCATTCTTTGCGTATTTGCTTAATCCAAGCCCACATCTTTTCAATGGGATTTAAGTCTGGACTATAAGGGGGTAACCAAACTATTTCATGCCCATGCTCTTCAATGATTGCTTGAATATCACTGCGTTTATGAAAAGCGGCATTGTCCAT
>NZ_LWHB01000241.1 GCF_001889065.1 Suttonella ornithocola
AYAATCCGTCTTTGGTATCTTTGAAAGACAAGGTCGTATCTATACTGAGATCATTCCCGACTGTAAGAAAAAGACCTTGCAAGGTGTTATTCTTGGTAAAGTAGCGCTTGATAGTGTCATATACTCGGATGGTTGGCGTGGTTACAATGGCTTGGTTGACGTTGGCTATGCGAAACATTTTAGAGTAGACCATGGCAATAATGAGTTTGCTCATGGTCATTACCATATCAATGGTATTGAGTCTTTTTGGAGCTTTACCAAGCGGAGGCTGAGCAAGTTTAATGGTGTTACAGTCAATTTTGAGCTTCACTTAAAAGAGTGCGAGTGGCGTTGGAATCAGAACTCTTTGGAACTTGATTAAGTGATTTCTCCAACCTCTGCTAGTCTAGAGCCAAATATATTTAACGATAGAGCCAATAATAATCATCAACCCACCAATCAAACATAATATATCTATAAAATGACTAGAGGTAGCTTTTAAACTTTCCCTAAAAGGTTTAATAAGGTTTTTTCTGTCTAATATGCCACCAGCAGTAATAAACAAAACCAATTTGAGAAAGACTCGGCGATTTTATGATATCTATGATTGCTGACAAAATATAGTCAAATCACTTATAATCCAATCTATCTAAAGCAGATATAAAGAACAACTTGTAGTAGAATTATCAAAAACAAACTGAGCATATCCTATGACCTACTGCCGCCAATTCCGACAAAAAATTCTTAACGATATTGCTAATGGAGAAACTTGGCGCGCTGTTGCAAAGCGCTACAAGATCAGCAAATTCACCGTCTATAGCTGGATTAAAAATCCCCATCCTAAAGGCTTTACTGAG
>NZ_LWHB01000242.1 GCF_001889065.1 Suttonella ornithocola
CAAAGCAGATATAAAGAACAACTTGTAGTAGAATTATCAAAAACAAACTGAGCATATCCTATGACCTACTGCCGCCAATTCCGACAGAAAATTCTTAACGATATTGCTAATGGAGAAACTTGGCGCGCTGTTGCAAAGCGCTACAAGATCAGCAAATTCACCGTCTATAGCTGGATTAAAAATCCCCATCCTAAAGGCTTTACTGAGCGTAAGCCCTCAAAGATTGATGATGGAGCCTTGCTTAAGGATATTGAGCAGTATCCTGATGATTACCAATGGGAAAGCGCTAGACGTTTTAATTGCTCGCAATCAGCGATTTGTTATGCTCTAAAGCGACTAAAGATAACGCATAAAAAAAGATTAACCAACATCCAAAAGCCGACACAGAGAAAAGAGAGCACTTTCAAGAACAAATAGTAGATAAGACCGCTCAAGACAAA
>NZ_LWHB01000243.1 GCF_001889065.1 Suttonella ornithocola
GGACAATGCCGCTTTTCATAAACGCTGTGATATTCAAGCAATCATTGAAGAGCATGGGCATGAGATAGTTTGGTTACCCCCTTATAGTCCAGACTTAAATCCTATTGAAAAGATGTGGGCTTGGATTAAGCAAATAGCAAAGAATGGCGGATGGATTGTATTGATACTTTATTCTTTTATCTGCTTTGGATTGGGTTGGGTTTTAGATGATTGCACTATATATAATAAAAAGTATTCAACTATCAGTGTATCATTATCATCGTCTAACATATGCGCACGCACTAATATATAGTCTGAATTAATAGTTTCTATCAACTTATTCTTAGCTACTAATCCAGCAGAATTTTTGAATTGAAATAGAGCGGCTAACTTGATAAATTTCCTATTTTCATCCACTTCTAAAATGCAATGTAATTTATTAATTTCAATTACTAGAAGAGCATCATTTGTAAATTTGACATCTATAAATGCTTGCTGACAAAGCTCCATAACCTTTTTTGGATTAACCTCATCCTCTGCAAGAATAGATAAATTGCTTATTTTACTCAACATAAAAACTCCTTATTTTATAAAAAGATTGAGATTTTTGGCTTAGTAATAATAAAAATTCCGAAGGCATTTATCTACCAACTAACAAGATGCTATACTGCTCAAAAAACTGTTTTATTCCACACATAAAAATGGATAACACAATGAAACCTAATGAAAAAATAAAAAATCTACGCGAACTTAATGACTGGTCGCAAGAAAAAATGGCAGAAAAAATGCAAATGTCTAAAAATGGTTATGCACGCTTAGAGCGTGGGGAAAGTAAAATGAGTTTAGAGAGATTAGCTCAGATTGCCGATATTTTTGGACTAGATATTATTGAATTGCTTACTAAAGATTACGAGAGAGCGATCTTTCTAGTTAATGGACAATCTACTGCTGAAGGTAATATCAATTACTATAGCAACAATGAG
>NZ_LWHB01000244.1 GCF_001889065.1 Suttonella ornithocola
ATTAGACCAAAATTTTATCATCCAATAATCTCAAAGCTGCTTGGGCTACAAAACACCCGCACAAACTATCTTATTTGTTGTTAAAGATCCGCCTAGCTTTCGTTCCGTTTCGGTCTGTACCGCTGGGCGAGGTGCGCATTATAGCCACCTCTCAATACTTTGCAACTATTTTAAACTAAAATATTTGAGTTTTTTTATAATGAAATGTTTTTTATAAGGTTTTATTTCCATGAAAAATGTTTTTTTTGGTTTTTTGGAGCTTAGTAGTAGTCTGAAAAAATAAACTAAGTAAAAAATATTTTTATAGCTTATTTGTTGAAAAAAACATTCTTACAAACTACTACTAAATAGCTATTTATTCTTCATCTAAACCGAGTTTTGCTAAACCCATTTCTTCATCAGATTTCAACAATCCTATATCACTATAAATTTCAAGCTTTGTTCTTGTATCGCTGATATCAAGGTTCCGCATGGTTAACTAAACCGCCCTAGGATGATCGGAGACTCATCAATCCGAGAGAATAAGACTATGAGTAATAAAAGATACTCCCCGGAAATGAAAGAAAAAGCCGTTCGTCTACTGATCGAAGTTGAAAACGATTACCCGTCAAGATGGGCGGAAGGCTATTACATCTAAAATTGACTGTAGTAGTGAGACGTTGCGAGCTTGGTATAACAAACATGCAGCACTGGCAACCCCTGGAGGTGTGCAAGCACAAGATGCGCTTGAGCGGATAAAATCCTTGAGCGTGAAACCGTAAACTGCAACGCAGCAATGAGATCTTGCGCAAAGCCGCTACTTTTTTTCGCACAGGAGGAACTCAACCGCCCACACAAACAATGATCAACTTTATCGGGCAATATAGCAGGGCTCCCGAAAAACGCATACCATACTTGGTGATAGGACACTGTTTTCAAATTGGATATTGAGTTAACATTGTATGCATTTTTTGGGAAGTTGGCTATAGCACTAAAGATTCGCTATGAAAGAAGAAGTCTTGTTCAAAATCAAAATGTATCGACAGGCGGTCAAGTTTAGGAATGGTTTTTCCTAGGACTTCTTCAATAAGCAATGGTAAGAAATTAGGATTAGTGGTTTTAACCCCTTCTCCAGCCAAACCAGCAATGATGGCTTTATCGGTACTATGAGTACCTTTGCAAAAAAACATAAAATAGAGAAATTTCAAGTTTTAAAACTCTGAAAATATATTAAAATTATTGTGTTAATTTCCTACTATAGTGAAAGGCTACTAGAATAGTTACTGTACTAAGATAGATGAATAAAGTAAGCACATATACTTTACTGGAATGGCGATCTAATTTCTGTAACTCTTTTATTAGCCTTTTACTTTAGTAGCAAAAATTAGTGTAAAACAGAATTTTGCAAAGGTCTCACTATGCCTGTCAGTTAATGCCAATAAACCATAAACATAGGCTTGA
>NZ_LWHB01000245.1 GCF_001889065.1 Suttonella ornithocola
GGATGGGGATTTTTAATCCAGCTATAGACGGTGAATTTGCTGATCTTGTAGCGCTTTGCAACAGCGCGCCAAGTTTCTCCATTAGCAATATCGTTAAGAATTTTCTGTCGGAATTGGCGGCAGTAGGTCATAGGATATGCTCAGTTTGTTTTTGATAATTCTACTACAAGTTGCTCTTTATATCTGCTTTGGATAGATTGGATTATAAGTGATTTGACTATAGTAAAAGGCTAGTAAAAAAGTCACAGAAGGAGACCTTTGCAAAAAACAATAAAATGGAGAATTTTTGGGTAGTGGTTTGAAAAGTATGCTGGAATATTATCAAATAATCCAATGACAGTTAAATATTTAAATATCAATATATTAAAAGAAGTGTTTTTTGTAAGAGTATGTTTAGCATACTYTTMAACCACTACCGAATTT
>NZ_LWHB01000246.1 GCF_001889065.1 Suttonella ornithocola
CATTATTAACTTATCTTTCGCGTTATGAAGGAGTTAGCCAAACAAAATTAGCTGAATATATGGACTTAGCACCTATGACGTTAACGCGGCAGATTGATAAACTAGAGCAAGATGGTTTGCTTGATCGTCGTCAAGATCCAAAAGATAGACGAACGAATTTGATTTTTTTGACGGAAAAAAGTCAACCGCTTATGAATCACATGCATGAAATTGCGGTAGAAGCTAAGGAGGCTGCACTGAAAAATTTTTCAGGTGAGGATAGAGAAAGACTAAGAGATTTTCTTGTCAGGATGAGAGAGAATATGGCATCTGCTTAATTTTAATAAGATAATGAATAAAAAATTAAGCCTGAGTAGTTTCAGGCTTTTTTATGATTTTCGATAAAAAAATAAAACAAAAATTACGATAAAAAAATGGAAGTAGGAAATTTTTTATCAATTATAAAAGTTTTAAAAAGTTAAAGCCCTTTATTCATTTTTTGTACTTGTTTTTTAGAAAACTCATCCTATACTTGCCGAAGTTTTTATTTTAAGAAACAAAAAATGATTGATGGATTTAAAAAATTTATTGCGAAAGGAAATGCTATTGATTTAGACGTGGGCGTTGTCATGGGGGCTGCTTTTGGAAAAATTGTTACTGGTTTAGTAGAAAGCTTTATCAATCCTTTAATTGCAATGCTTTTTGGACAACCAAATTTTGATGATATTAAATATGTTATTAACGGTACAGAATTTCCAATAGGTAATATTATTACAGCGACGGTCAATTTTTTCTTGGTTGCTATTGCTGTTTATATTTTTATTGTTTTACCAATGAATAAATTAAAAGATCGTATGGCTAAAAATGAAGAAACAGTGCCTGCAGAACCTGCTGAAGAAATTCTCTTATTAAGAGAAATTAGAGATAGTCTTGCCATTAGACGCTCACAAGCTAATAATACTATTAAGAAATAATTCCAATATTATTAGACAGCGTTAACTTATATACAAGACAGTAAGCCACATTTATGTGGCTTTTTTATAGATTTGATTGTATTACTTATTAAAATAGCTATGCTAAATATAGCTGAATGGGTTTAGCTTACATACAAACTAACGAACCATGACAGCACACATTAGTACGGAAAGGTGTTCAAATTTTGTATGCGAGTTAAAGGCATTCAGCTATAGTCAAATCACTTAGAATCCAATCTATCCAAAGCAGATATAAAGAACAACTTGTAGTAGAATTATCAAAAACAAACTGAGCATATCCTATGACCTACTGCAGCCAATTCCGACAGAAAATTCTTAACGATATTGCTAATGGAGAAACTTGGCGCGCTGTTGCAAAGCGCTACAAGATCAGCAAATTCACCGTCTATAGCTGGATTAAAAATCCCCATCCTAAAGGCTTTACTGAA
>NZ_LWHB01000247.1 GCF_001889065.1 Suttonella ornithocola
TGATAATGGGCATGTGGTTTGTTGGGATGCCAATTTGGACTATAGTTTATCGCCTAGTGTTCGTCGTAGTAATGGCTTACTTGGCAGTGTAATGAATGCGGTGACTAGCGGTGAAGGATTTATCTTAAAGTTTACTGGTAGGGGAAAAGTGTATTTAAGCTCACGCAATCGCAATTCCTACCGCAGCTGGTTGCAAAGTTTATTGGGCAATAATCGTTAAAGAGAATTCCAACAATGACCTGTTTATTGGTTGTTAGGCATCTCTAGAGCTAACACTGCTAGCAGTAATTTAAGATGACAAAGAGTTAATTTTTGATAAAAAATGTGCTAATCTCACATTTATAGTGCAATCATCTAAAACCCAACCCAATCCAAAGCAGATAAAAGAATAAAGTATCAATACAATCCATCCGCCATTCTTTGCGTATTTGCTTAATCCAAGCCCACATCTTTTCAATAGGATTTAAGTCTGGACTATAAGGGGGTAACCAAACTATCTCATGCCCATGCTCTTCAATGATTGCTTGAATATCACTGCGTTTATGAAAAGCGGCATTGTCCATGACAATTACACTGTTTTTAGGTAACTCAGGTAACAGTGCTTCTCTCACCCAATGAGAGAAAATATCGCTGTTAATAGAACCATCATATAAGCGTAAGGCAAACAATTCTCCATTGATAATGGCTCCAATCGCA
>NZ_LWHB01000248.1 GCF_001889065.1 Suttonella ornithocola
AAAACCCAACCCAAATCCAAAGACAGATAAAAGAATAAAGTATCAATACAATCCATCCGCCATTCTTTGCTATTTGCTTAATCCAAGCCCACATCTTTTCAATGGGATTTAAGTCTGGACTATAAGGGGGTAACCAAACTATCTCATGCCCATGCTCTTCAATGATTGCTTGAATATCACTGCGTTTATGAAAAGCGGCATTGTCCATGACAATTACACTGTTTTTAGGTAACTCAGGTAACAGTGCTTCTCTCATCCAATGAGAGAAAATATCGCTGTTAATAGAACCATCATATAAGCGTAAGGCAAACAATTCTCCATTGATAATGGCTCCAATCGCATTGCTCTGGTTCTTTAAATGCCAGTTATCACTTCCATGACAAACTTGTCCTTTTGTGCTGTAGCCATAAGGTCTATGAGCAAAGGCTTTAAAACCACATTCATCAAGATAGACTATCGGTTTTTCTTGAGCGGTCTTATCCACTATTTGTTCTTGAAAGTGCTCTCTTTTCTCTGTGTCGGTTTTTG
>NZ_LWHB01000249.1 GCF_001889065.1 Suttonella ornithocola
AATAGWAAAAGAATAAAGTATCAATACAATCCATCCGCCATTCTTTGCGTATTTGCTTAATCCAAGCCCACATCTTTTCAATAGGATTTAAGTCTGGACTATAAGGGGGTAACCAAACTATCTCATGCCCATGCTCTTCAATGATTGCTTGAATATCACTGCGTTTATGAAAAGCGGCATTGTCCATGACAATTATACTGTTTTTAGGTAACTCAGGTAACAGTGCTTCTCTCACCCAATGAGAGAAAATATCGCTGTTAATAGAACCATCATATAAGCGTAAGGCAAACAATTCTCCATTGATAATGGCTCCAATCGCATTGCTCTGGTTCTTTAAATGCCAGTTATCACTTCCATGACAAACTTGTCCTTTTGTGCTGTAGCCATAAGCTCTATGAGCAAAGGCTTTAAAACCACATTCATCAAGATAGACTATCGGTTTGTCTTGAGCGGTCTTATCTACTATTTGTTCTTGAAAGTGCTCTCTTTTCTCTGTGTCGGCTTTTGGATGTTGGTTAATCTTTTTTTATGCGTTATCTTTAGTCGCTTTAGAGCATAACAAATCGCTGATTGCGAGCAATTAAAACGTCTAGCGCTTTCCCATTGGTAATCATCAGGATACTGCTCAATATCCTTAAGCAAGGCTTCATCATCAATCTTTGAGGGCTTACGCTCAGTAAAGCCTTTAGGATGGGGATTTTTAATCCAGCTATAGACGGTGAATTTGCTGATCTTGTAGCGCTTTGCAACAGCGCGCCAAGTTTCTCCATTAGCAATATAGTAAAATCACTTAGAATCCAATCTATCCAAAGCAGATATAAAGAACAACTTGTAGTAGAATTATTGGTAGTTGTTTGAAAAGTATGCTAAACATACTCTTACAAAAAATACTTCTTTTAATATATTGATATTTAAATATTTAACTGCCATTGGATTATTTGATAATATTCCAGCAATACTTTTCAAACCACTACCGAATTATCAAAA
>NZ_LWHB01000025.1 GCF_001889065.1 Suttonella ornithocola
GACACAGAGAAAAGAGAACACTTTCAAGAACAAATAGTGGATAAGACCGCTCAAGAAAACCGATAGTCTATCTTGATGAATGTGGTTTTAAAGCCTTTGCTCATAGACCTTATGGCTACAGCACAAAAGGACAAGTTTGTCATGGAAGTGATAACTGGCATTTAAAGAACCAGAGCAATGCGATTGGAGCCATTATCAATGGAGAATTGTTTGCCTTACGCTTATATGATGGTTCTATTAACAGCGATATTTTCTCTCATTGGGTGAGAGAAGCACTGTTACCTGAGTTACCTAAAAACAGTGTAATTGTCATGGACAATGCCGCTTTTCATAAACGCAGTGATATTCAAGCAATCATTGAAGAGCATGGGCATGAGATAGTTTGGTTACCCCCTTATAGTCCAGACTTAAATCCCATTGAAAAGATGTGGGCTTGGATTAAGCAAATACGCAAAGAATGGAGGATGGATTGTATTGATACTTTATTCTTTTATCTGCTTTGGATTGGGTTGGGTTTTAGATGATTGCACTATATTTTTAAATAACGATTTCTAGCTTTTCTGCTTTGAAAATGATTTTCTATTTTCTATAGAATGATTTTTCTACTTACAAAACTTGCTTTAGCGTTAACGGCTAAGGTATAAATAGAACTTCGCCTAAAAACTAAACAATCTTTCATGAGGTGATTATTTTGAATCAAAATATGCTTTACTCTCCAGACTTTGACCATGACAGCTGCGGTGTCGGTCTGATTACCCATAAACGCAGCGTTCAAACGCATGATATTCTTCAATTAGCTGATCAAGCCTTATGTAAAGTTCCTCATCGTGGAGGAATCAATGCCGAAGGTGTAGGTGATGGTGGCGGAGCGTGTTTTGATTTGTCTGTGCGCTTTTATTCTGAGTTAACTGGCGAATCTCTCAAAGGCGGAGAATTTGCCATTGGAAATTTCTTTTTTCCAAAAAAAACAGAACACCGTAAAGCCGCATTGCTTGTTTTAAATACGATTTTAGCGGATAACGCCCTATCAGTCATTTTACGTCGAGATGTCCCTGTTGATAACAGCGTCTTAAATAAAGCAGGAACCCAAGCACAACTGCCAATCGAACAATGGATTATCCGTCGTCCAAACCACTGTCAAACTTGGGAAGAATTTGAATGGTTACTCAATACTGTTTTACTGGAGATTGAAGAAAAAGCGGTTAATGAAAATCCGTATCCGGGTTTTTATCCATTATCTTTCAGCTCTCGAACGCAAGTCTATAAAGGTCGATTAAATGCTTGGGAAGTAATAAGCTATTTTCGGGATTTGAAGGACCCCCGACATGAAGTTAGTATGCTCTTTTTCCATACCCGTTTTTCTACTAATACCGCCCCTAGCCCGCTCTTTGCGCAACCTTTCCGCCATCTTGCTCATAATGGTGAACTCAACACTGACCGCAAAAGCCGTATTTCTGAATTAGCTGTTGCTAGCCATGAAGGCTACAAATTAGCGTTTCCACCGGGTCAATCTGATTCTGCACGCCTAGACCAAACACTTACTCGCCGGCTAGTTGCAGACCGTCAACCCATTGAAGAAATTATCATTAAGATGATGCCACCCGCTTGGGAAAATGATAACCGCTACAGTCAAAAAGTGCGTGATATGTTGGCTTATTTTGCTTTATCAGAAGAAAAAAATGATGGGCCTGCTGGGTTAGTTTTTTGTGATGGCGTGCGAATTGGTGCCGCGCTCGATCGCTTAGGATTACGCCCCTTACGAACACTAGAAACCGATGATTATTTTGTGGTTTCTTCAGAAGCGGGACAAATTGACTTTCCGCCAGAAACGGTTACGCATCGCGGACGTATTCGCGCAGGCGGAATGATTGTTTTTGATCATTCTACTCATACGATTTCTCGAGCGCGCAATATTTTAGCGCGTTTAGCCGATGAAAAAGATTATGGCGCTTTGTTAGAAAAAGCACGAATCAACTTTAAGGATTTAGAAAAACCGTCGTTAGACAGCTTGGAAGATACGCAAGCTTTCAGCTATACCGCTCGTCATATTGCGTATGGTCTCAATCAGGAAAGCTTTAAATTTATGCTTGATCCCATGATGGAAACAGGTGCAGAGCGTGTGTCTGCGATGGGTTACGGGATTGCACCTAATGCAATGAACCGTGTTGAAGGCGGGATGAGTCGTTATTTTACTCAGCGTTTTGCGCAAGTAACCAACCCACCACTAGATTCTATTCGCGAAGCAGATGGGATGACTTTACGCGTTTCTCTTGGTCCTAAGCCACATTATGTTTCTCAAGAAACATTACAACTCCAACTAGAAAGTCCAATTTTATTACCTGATGAATTAGCCGCTATTCGACAAGCTGGCGAGTTAGGGACTTTTTCCGTTGTGACTATTGAAACGCTTTATCCAATTGACACCAATGCCGAGAAAAATGGACAAGCGTTACATCAAGCCATTGAATCGGTTTGTGAACAGGTGATTGCTTTAGCAAAAGCCGATACGGATATTATTATTTTAGATGATGCCAATATCAGCCCAGAATATGCCGCTATTCCAGCGCCTTTATTATCCGCTGCCGTCAACCGTCGTCTGATTGATGAAGGTCAACGATTTAAAGTCAGCTTTATTTATGCCACAGGACAAATTTGTAGCAGTCATGATGTGGCGTTAATTCTTGGCTTTGGAGCATCTGCTGTTTCTCCACATACGGTTTATAACCGTGCGCGAGAAATGTATGCGCCAGAAGCGGTTATGAAAGTGATGCAAGCTTTCCGAAAAGCAGCACATAAAGCACTAATGAAAACTATGGGAAAATTTGGCTTATGTACGGTAGAAAGCTATATTGGCGGTGCTTTTTTTGAAAGTGCTTTCTTAGATACTGAAGATGAGCGTTTACGTCCTTATTTTCCTAATACCCGTTCCCCAATCGGTGGCGCTGGTTTTGAAGACATTGCAACTTCAAGCTATGAGTGGCATAGAAGTGCTGTGCAATATCATCAAGGAGAAGATGTCCCTTTATTAGGACTTTTCAAAGAACGTAGCGATGGCGCTGCTGGACATAGCTTTGGGGTTGCTGCTGTTCGTGGCTTTGGTGAGATGACCGCTGAACCCATTAGTTTTGCTAATGAGCGCTCTGAAGAAGGTGAACGTCTACATATTTTGCCGCAAGATGATAGTTATTTAAGCAAGAGCCGTGCGGTTCGGACACCACAAGAAATTGATGCTCATCAAATGACGCCGGCGTATCGCGAGTTTTTAGTAGAAATGGAGGCAGAAAGAGCGCAGCGCCCTGCGGCATTACGCGATGTGCTTGCGCTACCTGTTGATTTTAATCAATCGAGAACGGCTGAAGAGTTTCTAGCGCTACTCAAAAATTATCGTAGCGAAGCCAATATTCATAGTGCTTGCCGAGGACTGAAAAAAATCAAAGAAGCGGATGGCTATGTGTTGGTTTTAGCGCAAGCATCAGAAGCCCGCTACGAAGCGTTAAAAGATGCTTTGTCTATGCGCTTTGGCAATGAGATTGAATTTAAAGAACATCGTGACCATGGTGTTTTTATCCAAGCAAGCGGTGCTGCTGAACGTTTCTTTGACAGTATTATGACCTCTCCGCGTGCCATTGCTTTAGAAGATGTCCAACCTGCTCATGAAATCACCGCAACTTTTGCCACTGGGGCAATGAGTCATGGGGCATTACTTGAAAAAGCGCATGAAGCCGTTGCCATGGGTATCAATATGGTGGGTGGTATCAGTAACAGTGGAGAGGGCGGGGAAAATTCTCGTCGATTTAATACTATTCGCGCCAGTAAAGTAAAACAAATCGCCTCTGGTCGTTTTGGCGTATGGGCAGGCTATTTAGCTGATCCTATGTTAGAAGAGTTGGAAATTAAAATTGCACAAGGCGCAAAACCCGGTGAAGGTGGACAACTTCCTGCGAGAAAAGTTACCGTTGAAATTGCGGCAGCTCGTGGTGGCACGCCCGGGGTAGAATTGGTTTCGCCACCGCCACATCATGATACTTATTCAATTGAAGATTTAGCTCAGCTGATTCATGACTGTAAAGCTGCGCGCGTAAAAGTCATTGTTAAACTGGTTTCTACTGAGGGCATTGGAACGATTGCAGTAGGCGTTGCAAAAGCAGGTGCGGATGTGATTAACGTCGCTGGTAATACAGGCGGAACGGGAGCCGCACAAGTCACCAGTTTAAAACACGCTGGACGCATTCCTGAGCTCGGGTTAGCTGAGGTCCATCAAGCACTCTCTGCCAATGGTTTACGCGATAAAGTCATCCTACGTTGCTCTGGCGCGCACCAAACTGGATTAGATGTCATCAAATCTTGCTTATTGGGTGGCGATTCTTTTGAATTTGGCACCACAGCATTGATGATGCTGAAATGTGTGATGGCGAAAAATTGTAATATCAAATGCCCTGTTGGCTTAACGACACCACACGAAGTCTTCGATGGTGACCCTCGTGCATTAGCACAATACTTTATGAATGTCGCGGTAGAAGTCCGTGAATGGTTAGCCAAACTTGGTTTTAAATCTTTACGAGAAATGCGCGGTCATGCAGACTTATTACATTTAATTGACCATGAAAGCTTGGTTGGACACTATCGTATGGATAGTTTCTTACGCTACATCGAAGAAGTTGATGTAGAAGACCCTGTCTATTTAGAAGCGAAGTTTGAAGTGGATGATGGCTTGTGGAAACAGTTTAATCGAGATTTTGATACGCTCCAAAATGATGAATTCTTACTGATGGATGTTGGGGAATTGCGTAACTTCCATAAAAGTGTCGGTGGACAATTTAGCGTAGATATTGAGCGTTATCTCAATTATCAGATACATCCTGAAGATGCCGATGCGCATTCAAAAATTCTCACCCTCGCTAATGGTAGACGAGTGTTAGAAGCCGATAGTATCGTTGTATCCTCAGAAAATTCTGCTGGACAAAGTTTTGGGGCTTTCACCAATAGCGGTGTCGTTCTCATTCATCAAGGTACTTGTAACGATGGCGTGGGTAAATCTATGTGTGGCGGACGAATTGTTGTCCAAAATCCTGGCGGTGGCGGTATGGAAGAAGACGGAAACGTCTTGCTAGGTAACTTCGCCTTATTTGGTGCCACTGGTGGAGAGCTTTTCGTTCAAGGCGGCGCTGGTGATCGCTTTGGCGTCCGAAATTCAGGTGCGGTAGCAGTTGTCGAAGGCGTTGGCGATTTTGCTTGCGAATATATGACCAATGGAACCGTTATCAACCTTGGTGGATACGGAAAAGGCTTTGGCAATGGCATGAGCGGTGGCGTTGCTTACCAATATGATCCAAGCGGTGAAATTGTTGAGCGTTGCGCTCAAGAAGATGTTTGTGTGTATCGACTTGATGCAGAAAATGCCCTTTCTCAAGCACAAGAAACTGCCCTACTCTGGCATCTCAATCGTCATCAAACCTTTACCGATTCTCAAAAAGTCATCAATTTACTTGAAAATTGGCAAACTACTCGAACGCATTTTTACTATCTCATCCCTAAAGCTTGGGAAATCAATCATCGTGCTGAAAATATCCTTCAGCATACCCACCGAAAAGCCATGATCGAAGAGCTTTCTCAAGCGATTGCGTGGCGCTTGGTTCGCGAAGCCAATCAACAATACAATGGGGCAAAACTACGCAATGGACATAGCCCAAGCTATGGCATAAATAATCTCCTTGCAGAAGACCTTATTGTGGCAACAGGAACGCTACATCGTGCGATGTGTGCAGTTGCTGAGCGTGGTGTGAATGACATCGAATATGCCGCCAAACGCTTACTGGCTAACGAAGATCGTCCACTTACTGACCAAATCAAATCAGATGCTCAAAAAGCACTCGCTGATTACAGCGACGAACAATTAGCTATGTTATTAGCCGCTCAGCGTTTAGAAGATTATCGTCGAGCACTTTCGCTCAGAGAATCTTTTGATAGCTATGCCCTAGGGACTTCCGCTTGGATTTTACATTGTGCCCAAGAAAACAAACGTGCTTTATCGAGTTTCAAACCGCTTTCACAAGCACTTGCAGAGCAATTTTCAGCTGTTATGGCTGAGTCTTTATATCAATTGGCACAATCAGCATAAGGAATTTCATCACTATGAGCGAAAAAACTTCTTTAACCGCATTACTTCCTGCTGATTTGCCGTTTAGCGAAGGACAAAAACAATGGCTTGATGGCTATCTTGCAGGCTTAAAATCCGCTTATTTAGCGCTAAGACGGAATATCGGCGATAATGCACAAAGTCAGCTAAAACCTCTCACCATTCTTTATGGCTCTCAAACGGGTAATGCGGCGATGTTGGCGCAAGACTGTGCGGAAAAAGCCAAAGCGTATGGACTACACGCTTTCGTCAAAGAAATGGATGCTATCACCATTGAAGAACTCCCTACTATTGAGCGCTTACTCATTATCACTTCTACTTACGGTGAAGGCGAAATGCCAGATAATGCAGAAAGCCTATGGGAACGCATTGAAGAAGCTGATGCTATTCAATTACCTCATACCCACTATTCGGTATTGGCAATCGGTGATTCTAGCTATGAACATTTTTGTTTAGCTGGTAAAAAATGGGATCATCGTCTAGCCGAATTAGGTGCAGAGCGACTATCAGAGCGCGTAGATTGCGATGTTGATTTTGAAGAAAAAGCCGCACAATGGATGGATAGCGTCTTACCTGCTATTAGCGAGAAAGGCAGCCAAACTACCGTTAATGGCGCCCCTAGCGAAACAGCTTCTGTCGCTAAAAATAGCTTTAGCCGCCGTAATCCTTTAATGGCAAAATTAAAAACCAAACGCTTACTCTCAAGCGAACAATCAGGAAAACAAATTTTTCATTATGAAATCAGCTTGATTGGTAGCGGAGAAACCTATGAGGCGGGAGATATCTTAAATCTTATGCCCCAAAACAAAGCGAGCCTTATTGAAGAGCTTTTAACCGTTCTTAAAGCAGATAAAGAAGAAATTGTCAGCTGGCAAGGCAGTAACTATTCTTTACTAGAACTCTTACGTGACAAGCTTGAAATCCGCTTGCCTTCGCGCGAATTTTACGAAGCACTTTTATTGCGCGTACAAGATGAACATCTTCACGCCCATTTTTCTGATGATACAGAAAGCACCGCTGAAGAATTTCTCTATGGAAAAGATATTGTCGACTTGCTAAGCGCTTATCCAGAAGCGACATTCAGCGCACAAGAGCTAGTTGACGTGTTAAAACCCTTGGCACCACGCGCATACTCAATCTCCTCTAGCCATGACAAGCATCCTGATGAAGTTCATTTAACCATTGGCGCAGTTCGATATACACAAGACGAACGGGAGCATCATGGTGTTGCTTCTACTTGGCTAGCAGACGATTTAGCCGTTGGCGATATCATTCCTTGCTACTTTTCACCCAACAAACATTTCTCTATTCCAGCCAATCCTGAAGCGCCAATGATTATGGTGGGTCCAGGAACAGGCATTGCCCCTTTCCGTGCATTTTTAGAAGCCAGAGAGATGGCGCAAGCAACGGGAGAAAATTGGCTATTTTTTGGTGATCGTACCCGTGAACACGATTTTATCTATGCTGATGAACTCAATACTTGGCTAGAAAGCGGGCATTTAACCCGTCTAGACCTTGCTTTTTCTAGAGACCAAGCTGAAAAAATTTATGTTCAAGATAAAATGCGAGAACATGGAGAAGAGCTCTTTGCATGGTTAGAACGTGGTGGATACTTCTTTGTCTGTGGAGATGCTCTACGAATGGCAAAAGATGTTGATGCCGCTTTGCATGAAATTATCGCTAAACACGGTAACCTTTCTGCTGAAGAAACGGAAACCTATATTGCTCAATTGAAAAAAGATAAGCGCTACGTTCGAGACGTTTACTAAAACAAAAATCCCTATCTTCATTTCCCATTTAGGTTGTGAAGATAGGGATTAAAACGCGATTAAAAAACCGCTGACTAACGCGCAAAGCAGAAATCTCTATATTTCAATTCCTCAGAAAATCAATTATATAGCTTTGGATTTTTGCAAACAAACGCGTTAAACAGCGTGTCCTTAAATAGCTTTTTTAACCTTCTTCTGGCCATTCAATATCTTTTAATAACTCAGCCAGCTCACCACTTTCATTCATCTCTACAATAATATCGCAACCACCGACTAATTCCCCTTTTACCCATAGCTGAGGGAAAGTTGGCCAGTTTGCATATTTTGGTAATTCAGCGCGAATTTCAGGGTCTTGTAAAATATTGACATAAGCAAAAGGCTGTCCTTGTGCTTTCATACACTCAACCGCGCGCGCAGAAAAACCACACATAGGAAAATCTGGCGTTCCTTTCATATAAAGCAAAACAGGCATCGTTGAAATTTGCTCTTTAATACGTTCAATAGTATCCATAAAACCTCTTGGAATTATAAAATAAAGCGCCTACTATAACGGTTTACTAGAAGATTGCCTATGCCAATTTTATTAGCTAACTTTTATTCAGCTACACGGTATAAGCAGCCATTTCGTTAACCAATTGATGATAGAACCGATTATGACGCCTAATACCCCTCTTCATCCCTCTGATATATCAGAACCCAATCAGCCAAATGCTTTAATGAACAACTATGCGCGTTTGCCTATTGCCTTTACCCGTGGCGAAGGTATTTATTTATATGACGAACAAAATAATCAGTATATAGATGCCCTTTCCGGCATTGCCGTTTGTGGATTAGGTCATGCGCATCCAGAACTCGCCGAAACACTCGCCACACAAGCCTATCAGCTTTGGCATACATCAAACTTATTTGAAATCCCCGCGCAAACGCAAGCTGCCAATACCTTAGCGACACTGTCGCAAATGGATAAAGTAATTTTTTGTAATTCTGGCACAGAAGCTAACGAAGCTGCCCTAAAGCTCACTCGCCTACACGCTCGCGCTAAAGGTATTGAATATCCTGCTGTCATTAGTTTTTACGGCGGCTTTCATGGTCGTACCTTTGGCAGCATGGCAGCAACTGCAAATCCTAAAATTCGACAACACTTTGAACCACAGTTAAGCGAATTTATTCATTTACCCTTTAATGATATTAAAGCCGTTGAAGCCCAACGCTATCGCACAAATGTCGTTGCCGTTTTACTTGAATGTGTGCAAGGAGAAGGCGGCATTCATCCTGCAACCGTGCCTTATATTCAGGCTATTCGCCAAATTTGTGATGAACAAGGTTGGCTACTGATTTGCGATGAAGTCCAAGTTGGATTTGGTAGAAGTGGTAAATGGTTTGGTTACCAACACTACAATATTCTTCCAGATATCATCACGCTCGCAAAAGGATTAGGAAATGGGATTCCGGTCGGTGTATGTTTAGCAAAAGGAAAAGTGGCGGATTACTTTCAGCCAGGCTACCATGGTTCAACTTTTGCAGGAAGTCCATTAGTGATGACCGTCGTTAATAAAGTCCTTGAAATTTATCAACGCGAAAACATTCCAGAAAATGCCACAAAAATGGGAGAGTATTTACAAGCGCAACTTAACGAAAAAATAGGAAAACTTCCCATCGTAAAAGACATTCGTGGACTAGGTCTAATGATTGGCATAGAGCTTTCCGAGCCTGTTCCACAACTAGTTACCAAAGCACTTGAGAATAAACTCATCATTAACGTTACCGCACAAAAAGTCATTCGACTACTTCCCCCTTTAGTACTCACACAAACAGAAGCAGATGAAATCATCAATCGTTTAGCTGAGGTACTCTCAAAATGCTAAGCTATCGGCACCATTTCCACGCAGGCAACTTTGCAGATATCCACAAACACTTTTTACTGTATCAAGTACTTACTTACGTCAACCAAAAGCCCAAACCCTATCTTTATCTTGATACCCATGGCGGAGCTGGTTTATACGATACTAAATGTGCCGATGCACAAAAAAACCGCGAAGCAGATGGTGGTGTAGTTTCGCTCTACCGCGCGCCCCACTTACCGCCAGCCTTAGAAGAATTCCGACAATTTTTACAAAACATTACACCAGAACTCTCTTTATATCCTGGTTCTCCCTTTCTCGCCGCGCATTTATTGCGGCGAAACGATACCTTACGCACTTGTGAATTACATCCTAGCGATTTTCCACTGCTCACAGAAACCTTAAAGAATATCCGACCACATCATACGCTGATTCATCCAACTAATGGCTATCAAGCACTCAGAGCGGCACTTCCGCCCCCTCAGCATCGAGCCGTTGTTCTTATTGATCCATCCTATGAAGACAAACAAGAATATTTCTCTGTCATTTATGCTCTAGAGCAAACCTTTAAACGTTTCCGTGCGAGCATTATTCTTGTGTGGTATCCTCAACTTCCGAGAGTTGAGGCGCAAGAATTGCCGCAAAAATTCATCCATACTGCTGAAAAATTTGACTTAGATTATTTACAAAGTACATTAACCATTAAAGCTCCACCAGTAGAAGGCTATGGTATGTATGGAAGCGGTATGATGATATTTAATCCGCCATATACCCTTCCAAATATCTTAGATACTGTTACGCCAACACTTATACAGTTACTCGGTCAAGATAATACTGCCAATCATCAATTCAATACATTTATACGATAGGAGGAACAATGCAAGCTATCATCCCACAACAAGTTAATGAAAAAATACAACAAGGTGCTCAACTCATTGATATTCGCTCTTTTGAAGAATTCCAATGTGAACATATTCCCGGTTCAGATTTACAATCTCTAACCATCATAAAAGAACAAGGATTAAAAAGTCGTTCCTCTACCTTAATCTTTTATTGCAAAAGTGGTATGCGGACACAAATCAATGCTAACCTCTTAAAATCGGCTGCTCAAGCAATTGGCGTAAACAATGTCTATTTATTAGCCGGAGGCATTACCGCTTGGCAAAAAAGTGGTTTACCGATTGAAAAAGGTAAATGCAAAAATACACCGGATATCATACGCCAAATGCAAATTGCTGCTGGTAGCTTAGTTTTACTAAGTATTTTATTAGGCTATTTCGTTCATCCTACCTTCTATTGGCTAAGTGCTTTCATTGGTGCTGGACTAATATTTGCGGGCATTACCGGCTTCTGTGGGCTAGCTAAATTACTCGCTAAAATGCCATGGAATCAGCGCTCATGAGAGAAGCGGTTTACATCATTGCTGCTCAGCGAACTCCTATTGGCAGCTTTCTGGGTACACTTACGCATCATACCGCTTGTGACCTAGGAGAAATCGTAACTCAAGCCGCTCTTAAAGCGGCTCAAATTGACCCCGAACTAATAGATAGCGTGATTGTTGGCAACGTTCTATCCGCTACAGCTGGAATGGGAATTGCCCGCCAAATCGCCTTAAACAGCGGACTTCCGGAAGCAACGACTGCTCATACGCTCAATATGATTTGCGGTTCAGGGATGAAAGCGGTTACCGACGCTTATGCTGCCATAAAAGCGGGAGATGCCGATATTATCTTAGCCATTGGCACAGAATCTATGAGCAATGCAGGATTTATCTTAGACAGCAGCAGCCGACATCGCCATAAAATTGGTGAATTAGGACTAAAAGACGAAATCCAACTAAACGGCCTAACCGATGCCTTTCATCATATCCCTATGGGAAAAACAGCTGAAAATCTTGCCGAAAAATACAATATCAGTAGAGAAGAACAAGATGACTACGCCCTATCCAGTCAGAAAAAAGCCGCGCTTGCCCAACAATCCAACTGTTTCCAAGCAGAAATTATCCCTATTCAATTGGAAAATGGCAATATTTTTCAGCAAGATGAACACATTCGCGCCAATATTGACCGCACTGCCTTAGCGCGATTACACCCCCTATTTAAAAAAGACGGCACAGTTACTGCTGGCAACAGCTCTGGAATTAACGACGGCGCAGCAGCGCTACTCATTGCTGGTGAAAATGCCGTTAAAAGGCACCACCTCACGCCACTAGCGGAAATCATTGGCTACGGACAAGGCGGCGTTGCGCCTGAAGAAATGGGACTTGGAGTTATTCCAGCAATCGCACAAGCCTTAGAACGCGCGGAAACCACCTTAAACCAAATCACACAATTCGAGCTAAACGAAGCATTCGCCGCGCAAATTATCGCCGCACAATACGAACTTTCTGAACAACATGAAATAGACCTAGAAGAAATCACAGCCAAAACTAACCTCTATGGTGGCGCTATTGCCTTAGGACATCCCCTTGCCTGCTCTGGCACACGTATCCTAACTACCTTAACCCATACACTGCCTTCTAATCATATTGGCTTAGCTAGCTTATGCATAGGCGGCGGTATGGGCATTGCAACTGTTATTCGTAAAATAACATAAAGATAAAATTTGGAGATATAGTGCATATCAGCTAAAAAACAGAACGTCATATACTGCCAAAAGTGCTAAATGAGGTTTATGGAATGTTCTATTTTTTTACTAATTTTACTATAGCACCAAAATTTTTAGCTACCTGACGGATAGAATAGCCTTCTACCAATTTTGCTATGACTTTTTTCTAAGATCTATTGAGGGACGAGTATGAATAAAGGTATGTAAAATTTTATATTGTATGTGATAGATGATTTTTTAGCTATAACGATACATTTTAGATAATTTGAAGAGCTACTAAAAGCTTTGAGTATTAAGTAAATAATTACTTATAATGCATATGGTGCCCGGGGCCGGACTCGAACCGGCACGGTATCGCTACCGAGGGATTTTAAGTCCCTTGCGTCTACCAATTTCGCCACCCGGGCATTAGATGTGATCATTATAGTAAATCTGTAAATACTCGTCAAGAGTTTTTTGAAAAATTGTCAAACTATAGCCAAATCAGCTAAAAACGGAACTTTCTATAAACCCTACCTAGCTACTTCTAGCGGTAAGGTAATGTTTATAAAACGTCCTGTTTTTTAGTTGATTTGACTATAAAGGTCTCATACTGATTTGCTTTGACTGCACTACTATCAATAAATAACTCTTCTCCATCAGAGTCTTTCGTCATTATCAATATAAGCTGTTACCATTTGCTTACAATACGAAATATCGGTACTGTTGATAAATAACGTAATATAGCTAAAAAATCATCTATCACATACAGAGACCTTTGCAAAATTCCGTTTTTCACGAATTTTTACCACCAAAAGAAAAGTTAACACTATGATTTTAATATATTTTTAAAATTTAAAAAATTAAAATTTCTCTATTTTATGTTTTTTACAAAGGTCTCACTTTGTTTAGAATATGTAATATAAGGTTTTGTAGCTATAATATGTAGCTTGCGTCATTGTTCATCTTTTAGATATGGTTCGAATCACAGGCAATACCTTGTGTTCTTTGTTGTCATAAACATAAATCTGAGGCTCTGGGGCATTGCTGATCTGTTTTCAAACTCTGAATTCTACACAGACTCTATTTGTACAATGGTGGTAACCTCTTTTGAGTACCTCTATTTGTTTGTTGTAGTATTTGCCATAGTGTCTTTAAGGCATTGTCTAACTTAGCATCATCAATACCCGCGGAATATTCTTGATAAAATAATGCAATTTCTAACGGTTGCATTGCAGTTTGTAAGGCAATTTTTACTGTATGCGTTTTTTCAGCTGGCCAATCGTTTGCATGTTTTTCAACTAAGGTCTTCAGTTGTAATAACGCCTGATACAACGCTTTATCATTGTTTTCAGCGCGGTAGTGTTCAATTTTTTGTTGCTGTTGTTTAAACACATCCACAGAACTTTTTGTTGCTGGCGCAGTTTGCTCTTGACTTTGCTGATAAGCTTCTGTTACTTTCTTTCCTTGACGCACAAATAAATACACCAACATCAGTAGCAATAAAATACCAGTCCCCGTACCACCTAAAATCCAAGGATTTTGATACCAAGCTATCACCGATGACGTTGTCAGCGCTGCTTGCGTTGGTTCAGTTTGTGGTGCAGGTGTAGAGGGAGTTGGTGATGGATTTGCAGCGTTATTTTGTACTGCACCACCAATTACAGTGAGTGTTTCAGCAGGTAAACTCGCCACAGCTTTTGCATTTTTCTCTGTATTAAACCAATCTACTTTGACTTCCGGTAGCGTGAGTTTACCGCCTTGGGTTGGCACTACTGATAAGACAACTTGTCTGACCGCCATCGTGTCTTGTGGGGTGTTTTGCTGACTGGTTTCATCGCTATCCACATAAATTTTAGCACCATCAATATCATCAAAACTCAAGCTAGGTAATTGCTCTTTATCAGCACCTAAGGCTTGCAAGATAACTACTCGCCTAGCACCCTCGCCCACCGTCAAGGTTGGCTTATCCGCCATCACTTGATTTTGTTCGTTTAACCATACCGACTGCAGCTGTACGTTTTTTGCGGGTAAAAACCAACTGTCTCCTGCTGGATTTTTTGCAATATCTAGCTTGATAGGCTTAGTTTGTACTTTAAACGGCTCGCCTGCTTGGGTAAATAAATCTGGGATACCGCCACCCATGCTTTGTTGGAAAAAGGCATCAAAGTCACTAAAGTCTGGCGCTCCCCATCTGCGAGAATTGCCGGTGATGATTTGTCCTTGTAATTCAAATGGAGCTATGGTGAGTTCGCCAGATTTTTGTGCTTTAATGATATAGTCTCTCTCGTAAACGTGAATAAGTGCTTTCCCTTTTCGAATATCGCTTTGTCTGTCTTCGCCGTCTGGCGTGATAGAGAAATCGCCACTAGGTGGAATGATGCCGGCATTGTATAAGGTTTGATTGCTTTCAATGCGCACGGTTAAACGAATCGACTCAAATGGATAAAAGGTTTTTTTCGGGTCGGATAACTGTGCACTGATAGAAACTTCTGCATTTTCATCAACGGCGTTCAGCGATTTCGAATCAAAAGATAAGCTTTTTCCACCCGCACGAAATTGACTCGGGACGCTCGCCTGACCAGCTTTTACATGAACGCGCAATTCTGGTGTTTTCTCTTGCCCAACTTGCAATGGTGCAACGGTCAAATCACCACTGCGCTTTGGTAGTAACACAATTTGCCACCGCATTTGCCGCGAGGTATGTCCATTAATCATTTGAATGCTTTGGCTGCTTGAGGTTGATTGAATGGCAAAATCTTGCCGTAAGGCACTTAAATCTGGTTGCGAGGCTTGTCCATCGGTTTCAATGGTTAAGATGACGGGTTGATTTTGATATATTTCATTTTGGTTTAGTCTTGCTTGTACGTTATCCGCCCAAACTGTTGGACTAAGGACGACGGCTAAAATTGCTGCACCAAGCAAACGATAATGATGATATGTTTGTAGATAACGCATAATTCCCCCTACTATTGCCAATCTTTTTGGCGATAATGTTGTTCAATTCGATAACGCAATAAGGCAGACGGATCATCTGGCACACGCCGTAATGCTTGTTCGTGCGCTTGATCAAGTTTGCGAGAAGATGGTTCACCGCGCCCGCCGATTGCTACCGTTTGTTTATCCGTAGGCGGTTGACTTTTAGCGGTTTCATTGTCCCAATTCATCAATTGTTTAGCTGATGTTGTGTCTGTCTGCGGACGAGACTGTCCTTGTGACTTAGCTGCTGCTTGATCCGTTCCTTGTTGCAGATGTTGCTGCTCTTGTTTGTCTTGCGATTGTCCTGACTGTCCGGATTTTTCCTGCTGCTCTTTTTTGTCTTGCGATTGTCCTGACTGTCCGGATTTTTCTTGTTGATCTTTTTTATCTTGCGATTGTCCAGACTGTCCGGATTTTTCTTGTTGATCTTTTTTGTCTTGCGGTTGTCCTAACTGTCCAGATTTTTCTTGCTGCTCTTGTTTGTCTTGCGATTGTCCAGACTGATTTTTCTGTTGTTTTTGCTGTTGCTCTTGCTGTTTTTTCATTTGCTCCAACAAGTCTTTAATCACTTTCGCATTATGTGCCGCTTGTTTATCTTCTGGGTTCGCTTTCAATGCGGCTTCGTATTGCGCTAAGGCTTGTTGCCATTGTCCTTGTTGTGCATAGGCATTAGCGGCATTAAACGTCGCGCCCGCTGCGGAAAAATCTTGAGCAGCGCGGGAATAATCTTTGGCTTGATACGCTTTATCTGCTTGTTGCCACAAAACACGCGGCGATGCTTGGCTTTCTGCCGCCATGGCTGGTTTAGGCATCATCAATGTCGATAAACTCACCGCTAACGCCACCACCAATAAAGCACCACGTCGAAAACTCACTAGCAACACCATAATCGGCAATAATAATAAGTAAAATCCAATATCTTGCCAGTTCAATAATTCTTTCTCTGCTTTCTGAAGGGGATTTGCTGCATCGTCAGTGTTCATGAATTGATGTTGCACTAGCTGATAGATATCACGATTATCTGCGGTTAATTCCGCCATATCGGCTTTGCCGATTTGTTCTATACCTTTAAGTAAATTGGCGTCTTTGGTTAAGGCTAATAAGCCAACGCTAAATCCTTTTTCAGTCGCTTGCGCTACTGCTTCACTGGTCTGCTGCGGATGCGTGCCGGCATTATCGGTTAACACTAAGATTTCACCTTGTGGTGCGTGGCTGCGTTGTAAAGCATCGCTTGCCAAACGAATAGCCTTGTCTAAATCGTTACCAGGACGCATTAAGGTTGTTGATAATTGTGGCAGCATTTGCTGAATTAAACGCGCATCATTGGTCAGCGGTGCAGCTAAAAAAGCGTCATCGGCATAGACAATCAATCCCACCGGTGCACCGCGAGTCACTCGTAAAATATCGCGGATTTTATGTGTCGCTCGGCTTAAGCGATCGGGTTTAATGTCTTCTGCTGTCATAGATGGATTGAGATTTAATACCAACATCAACGGGGCTGGTGTAGCTTTTACGGGTGGCATCGGACGATAAAATGCCGGTCCCATTGCCGCAAGAATGGCAAATAAACCGGAAAGCAATAATGTCGCCCACCATAAATGCGGATGGCGTTTAGCTTTCGCGCTTTCGTTCTCACCAGAAAGCCGTAATGCTGCCAGTAAATGTGGGTCAATATAATGTTGCCATGCGCTTGGCGCACCATGACGCAATACATGCCACCAAAGCCCCCCTAAAATAAACCAAGGAATGAGTAAAAATCCCCATTCTGGTCGAATAAAATGAATGTTCATCAAAAAATCCTTATTTTGTGAAGCCTGTTATCAGAGCATGCTTCGATTATTTTTTATATGACAAAAGGAATTACTTAACTGCTGCCAATGCCCGTTGCTCACGATAGCGGTGTCCCAACACAAGGCTCAATGCCAATCCTGCAATAATTAACGCTAACAATAACGGATATTGATACAGCGGTTTTTCTGGACGGATATATTGTGGATCAGTCGATTTTGGCACGAGCTTATCAATTTCGCGATAGACGTTATCTAAAGTTTGCGCATCGGTTGCGCGGAAATAATCTCCGCCAGTTTCCTGCGCAATCGCTTTGAGCGTATCTTCATCCATTTCGGCAATTGGGCGCCCCCATGCGTCGGTCATATTGCTACCTACACCAATGGTATAAATACGGATACCCAATGATTTAGCGATATCTGCGGCGGCTAAAGGTGTCATCGTGCCAGAATTATCACTGCCATCAGTGAGCAAAATCATCACTCGACTATCATCAATTGCGTCTTTTTTGGCTTTAGTGTTTGCATCGGCAGATGCGTGCGTGCTTTCTTCTAAACGTTTCACACCAATCGCAATCGCGTCACCAATCGCGGTGCCGTTACCGGTGAGTCCAACGGTGGCTTCGCTGAGTAACGATTGCACTGCCTGCCGGTCAAAAGTTAACGGCGATTGTAAATAAGCACGGTCAGAGAAAAACACCAAGCCCATTCGGTCACCTTTTCGTCTAGCAATAAATTCACTAGCAGCCGCTTTGACCACATCCAAGCGAGTTAAACGTCCGCCTGCCAAATCATTCGCACTCATTGAATCCGATAAATCAATCGCCAACATAACATCGCGACCTTTAGTGGGTAACGGTTCTGGTTTGCCTAATTGCGTCGGGCGCGCCAATGCGGTTACCAATAACGCAAACACTAACCAAAGTACTACCATTTTTAAACCCGTTTGCTTAGACGGCTGACTAGGAAGCAACGCATTTTCACCCGATAATGCCGAGAAAAAAGGTACGACTAACGCATCTTCTTCTACCGCCTGCGATTTATTTGTTCGTGAGAAAAACCACACAACAAAAGGTAACGGTAAGAGCGCAAATGCAAAAGGCCAGAGAAAAGTCATTGATTTGAACAACTCAAACATGTGCGATTCCTCCCATCTGTTTGCTAATCCATCGTCTTAACTCACTGGCTAAAACTGCTTGTTGAGGCTGTGCAACATCAGGACGATACGGTGCTTCGCTCAGAAAGCGCACCGTTTCCGCGCTCAAACTGCCGTCGAACGACAAAAATTTTGCCCAATTTTTGCCATACACCACACCGATTTTTTCATACTTTAATAATGCGATACGACGTAATAAGGCGGACAAAGCAGCGGCAAACTCGTCGGTTGGTAGCGTTTCTTGCTGAGCTAATATCTGCTCGAACTCTGCCAATACACTATGCTTTAAACCTTGCCGACGACGATGGCGAATATAAAGAAAAACCAACACCGCAAACAAAATCACAAGCGCCGCCACCATCACCCAAAACCAAGGTTGCTCCCAAAAGGCTAACGGGCGCGGACGCAACGTTAAATCTAGCTGCTTTAAAGCCTGTAATTCTAAAGGGGAAAACTGATGCGTCATTGGCTAGCTCCTGTTGCGCGATTTTCTATCTTTTGCCGCATGCCTCTCCGTTGTTTTCGCGGTTTCTTATCTATATAAAGTAAGCGTTGTGGGTCATCTTCTGTGGTAATACGATGATAAGCTATTCCATTTCGTACACAATCTGCGGATAACGCCGCTTGCCGTGCCATAAACGCTTGTTGATATTGCTTAATCGCCTCACCCAAAGCGCCTAAACGCACACTGGCTTTGCCATCGCTAATCGCCAATTGCCCATTACTCGGCAATGCTCTGTCTAGCGCGTCTTCTACCTGCACCACCGTCACATGATGATGCAAAGACAAATGTAATAATTCTTTTGCTGTCGTCGCATCATAATCATGAAAATCACTGATGATGAATAATAAAGAACCCGTTTGTGCCAAATGTCGCAAACGTTGTAATGCTGTTTTTAAAAGCGGTACGGTTTGCGTCATCTCTGCGCGCTCGGTTGGTGGTTCAGTGCCAGCACTAACCGCATGTAACCAACGCAACACGCCTTTACGCGTCCGCGCTAACGGAAAATCCACTAATCCATTATCCGTCAATAATAAACCGCCCAAACGGTCGCCACCGTCATAAGCCACCCAAGCAAAACTAGCAGCCAATTCAGCAGCTAAATGACTTTTAAAACGCACGCGCGAACCAAAACGCATCATCGCGCGTAAATCCAATAAAATCAGAACGGGGCGCTCGCGTTCCTCTTGAAACAATTTCGTATGCAACTTACCGCTGCGCGCACTGACCCGCCAATCCATATAGCGAACATCATCGCCATTTTGATATGGGCGAGATTCAGCAAACTCCATCCCTCTTCCTTTAAACAAAGCGGCATGTTGTCCAAACAAATGCGTTGCCACACGTCCGGATGGTGCAAACCCCGTGATTTCTTTTTTAGGGCGTAGCTGAATACATTCATCTAAGCCAAGGGTAATTCCATTTTTCATTTTCTTTCGCTGGTTAATACCTTAAGCCATGTGCTTAAACCCATTCTACAAAGAGTCATTAGCACGCCTATCGCTCCATCATTCATCTGAAAAATGCAACATCCCGCATACTCAAATCAATCCATGAAGCCATAAACAAAGGCTATACAACTGGCACAACCTCCAATAATGCATCAATCAAACTATCCGCAGTCACTCCCTCTGCTTCTGCACTAAAACTTAAAATGACGCGATGACGTAAAACATCATGAGCCACTGCTTGTACATCTGCTGGCGTCGCAAACGTTTGCCCTTGCATCCACGCATATACCCGCGTTGCGCGTAACAATGCAATCGTTGCCCGCGGACTAGCACCGTAATCAATTAAGCCCGCTAATGTTTCATCATAACGCTCGGGATAACGTGTGGCTTGGATGAGCGCGATAATATAATCTACTAAGGCATCGGAAACATGCGTTTTCAATGCAGCTTGTCTTGCCGCTAAAATTTGCTCCGGCTGAATTTGATGCTCAATCATCGTTTGATGATCAGTATTTTCCGCATCAATCAATTTCAAAATCTGCTTTTCCGCAGCCGCACTTGGATAATCAATCAACAATTGCAATAAAAAGCGGTCTAATTGCGCTTCCGGTAACGGATACGTACCTTCTTGTTCAATCGGATTTTGCGTTGCCATCACCATAAACAACTGTGGTAATGGATACGTATTAGCGCCCACTGTAATCTGCCGTTCTGCCATCGCTTCTAATAACGCCGACTGGACTTTTGCAGGCGCACGGTTAATCTCATCAGCTAAAATTAACTGATGAAATAAAGGTCCTTCTTGAAAGAAAAACGTTCCTTGTTCCGGGCGATAAATGTCACTACCGGTTAAATCCGAAGGCAACAAATCCGGAGTAAATTGAACCCGACGGGCATCCGCTCCAATCGCTTTTGCTAACGTCGTCACTGCTTTCGTTTTTGCCAATCCCGGTGCACCTTCTAATAACACATGACCATCGGCAAACAACGCCAACAATAACCGTTCTACAAAATATTCCTGCCCGACAATCTGCGTATTCATATACCGACGCAGCGCATTAACCAATGCATTACCTTTTTGTTCTTCTTCAGACATATTCACACTTGCAACATTATCTAACTGAGAATTTCCATTCAATTGATTTTGGTGAGAGTGTAAAGATTCATCATTCATCGTAAGTTCCTAGTAAAATGGGAAAAGAGTTAAGCTTTCTTAGTCCGTTTTCATCAGTGAAATGTTTTTTCATAGTGACTATAGTGAAACTTTTGTTTTCGATTCAAAAGTATAATATCAATATAAAATTCATCATATAAAACGCTATACATGATTAACTATAGCGATATTTAAGAAATAACAAAGTAAGCTTTAGACGCGCAATAAGATGCTACTATTAAAAATATTTTTCAAGAAACCATGCTACTCTGTAATTTTCTAAAAAACTCTATTTAATTTTTTGAAAAATTATCAAAAACAATATATTAACCAGAAATATGACTAAAGAATGATTCTTATTTTACCAATTAGACATAAGAAACTAATGGCATTAAGCCCTTCTATAGCAGGGTTCCCGAAAAATACATACAGTACTTGTGAATAATGCGCTGTTTTCTAATTATAGTGAAAGGCTACTAGAATAGTTACAGTATTAAGATAGATAAATATAGTCAAATCACTTATAATCCAATCCATCCAAAGCAGATATAAAGAACAACTTGTAGTAGAATTATCAAAAACAAACTGAGCATATCCTATGACCTACTGCCGCCAATTCCGACAGAAAATTCTTAACGATATTGCTAATGGAGAAACTTGGCGCGCTGTTGCAAAGCGCTACAAGATCAGCAAATTCACCGTCTATAGCTGGATTAAAAATCCCCATCCTAAAGGCTTTACTGAGCGTAAGCCCTCAAAGATTGATGATGAAGCCTTGCTTAAGGATATTGAGCAGTATCCTGATGATTACCAATGGGAAAGCGCTAGACGTTTTAATTGCTCGCAATCAGCGATTTGTTATGCTCTAAAGACGACTAAAGATAACGCATAAAAAAAGATTAACCAAACATCCAAAAGCCGACACAGAGAAAAGAGAGCACTTTC
>NZ_LWHB01000250.1 GCF_001889065.1 Suttonella ornithocola
CAACAGCGCGACAAGCGAGGACGGATAAACTACCCGCTATTGAGCATATTCAAAGCCATCTTACTCGGACAATGGCATAACCTCTCAGACCCAGAGCTTGAACACAGTTTTGTTATAGCTGAATAGGTTTAGCTTGCATACAAACTGACAAACCACAGACAGCTAACCTCAGTATGGGAAAACGAGCTAATGCTGTATGTGAGTTAAAGACATTTAGCTATAGTCAAATCAACTAAAAAACAGGACGTTTTATAAACATTACCTTAGTGCTTCTGGCGGTAAATGGTGTTCTGTTTTTTAGCTGATTGCACTATATATACCCATTTGGACTTCTCTCTTTTGCGGCTTTAACGAAATGCACATTCCTGACCACAGTACCCTTTGTCGTTATCGTAACTGGCTTGCAGAAAGCAAACTTCTACCTAAACTTCTCAAGCTCATCAATCGTCAATGGGAAGCCAAAGGACTGAAAGTCGAAAAAGCCGAAACCGCCATTGTTGATGCCACCATCATCTAAAGTACAGGCAGCGTACAGAAGAAAGCGATAGAAACAGGAGCAGACGGCACAATCAAACCAACCTCAGCCAGTAAAGACCGAGATGCTCGCTGGACAAAGAAAAAAGGACAATACTCACTAGGCTACAAAAAACACGCCCTGACAGACCAAGACGGCTACATCAAACAGTTGCACGTCAGCAGTGCTATAGTCAAATCAGCTAAAAAACAGAACGTTATCTACCGCCAGAATGGCTAGATAAGGGCTATAGGATGTTTTGTTTTTTAGCTGATCTCACTATAACGAACATGAAAGCCAGCATCTTGAGTCATTACTAGAAAACCTAAAGGTAGGTACCACCGTCTATGCCGACAAAGACTACAGCAGCCAAGCAAATCGTGAGCTTCTTCAAGAAAGAGGATTAAAAGACGGCATTATGGAAAAAGTCAGTAGAAGTCAAGCGCTGAGTCAAGCATAGAAAGCCCGTAACAAACTGCTGTCAAAAACGCGCTATGTTATAGAACGTGTCTTTGGGACATTACACCGTAAGTTTGCCGGCAAACGCGCGAGCCATTTGGGGTTAATCAGGGTAGAGGGGCAATGCCATTTGAAAGCCATCTGCCTGAACTTGCTCAAGAGCGGGAACAAGATTCATATGGCGTATTGCGTCTAAGTGGCGCAAAAAGAGACTGAAAAGCCTTAAAAAAAGGAATTTTTAAGAGAGAAATGCTCAAAAATCGTGATTTTTTGCTGACTGGTGAAAAATTTTCCAATTTTTTTAAATGTTTTTTGCAAAAGTCTCATCAGCCATTAGAGCTTTGAGGTCAATTTTGCAAGAATAAGAAGTTCTTGTTCTTTTAGTAGGCTAAAAGCAATCACGCATTTTCCACTTCTGAGCAGGAGTGAAATAGATACCAAAGTTATTGACTACCTGACGAACCGAATATCCTTCTGCTAGTTTTGCGATTACTTTTTTCCTGAGATCTATAGTCAAAGACCATCAAAAGCGTTACATATCCACATAAAATAGAAGAATAAGCGGTCAATGCAATGCGGTCGCCATTCTTTACACTTTTGCTTTATCCATGCTCATGTATGCTCAATGGGATTAAGATCAGGGCTATAAGATGGAAGCCAAAGGATAGTATGCCCAGCCTCCTCTATCAGTATTTTGATATCCTCACGTTTGTGAAAAGCCGCATTGTCCATGA
>NZ_LWHB01000251.1 GCF_001889065.1 Suttonella ornithocola
GGGGATTTTTAATCCAGCTATAGACGGTGAATTTGCTGATCTTGTAGCGCTTTGCAACAGCGCGCCAAGTTTCTCCATTAGCAATATCGTTAAGAATTTTTTGTCGGAATTGGCTGCAGTAGGTCATAGGATATGCTCAGTTTGTTTTTGATAATTCTACTATAAGTCGTTCTTTATATCTGCTTTGGATAGATTGGATTATAAGTGATTTGACTATAATATTTTGCTTCTCATTCTACTCTCCTTATTAGGAAAAAGATTTATAGACAACGTGCAGTATAGCAGGCTCCCGAAAATGCATACCGTACTTGGAGATAGGATGCTGTTTTCAAATTGGATATTGAGTTAACGTTGTATGCCTTTTTTGGGAAGTTGGCTATATAGAGAAACTTAAGAATAAGTTAAATAAATTGGCTTGAGAAAACGATGATTGGTAGTGGTTTGAAAAGTATGCTTGAATATTATCAAATAATCCAATGACAGTTAAATATTTAAATATCAATATATTAAAAGAAGTATTTTTTGTAAGAGTATGTTTAGCATACTTTTCAAACCACTACCCGATGATTTTTATCATAAATAATCAATACAGCAGAGTTCCCGAAAAAATACATATAGTCAAATCACTTATAATCCAATCTATCCAAAGCAGATATAAAGAGCAACTTGTAGTAGAATTATCAAAAACAAACTGAGCATATCCTATGACCTACTGCCGCCAATTCCGACAAAAAATTCTTAACGATATTGCTAATGGAGAAACTTGGCGCGCTGTTGCAAAGCGCTACAAGATCAGCAAATTCACCGTCTATAGCTGGATTAAAAATCCCCATCCTAAAG
>NZ_LWHB01000252.1 GCF_001889065.1 Suttonella ornithocola
AAGCTTGGGTAAGCTGATAACAAGCGTTATAGCCCAAGATATCCGAATGGGGAAACCCGACCTTAGGGTCATCTTTAACTGAATACATAGGTTAAAGAAGCGAACCGGGAGAACTGAAACATCTAAGTACCCCGAGGAAAAGAAATCAACCGAGATTCCGCAAGTAGCGGCGAGCGAACGCGGAGCAGCCCAATTAAGTTGGTGACGTTTAGCAGAACAAGCTGGGAAGCTTGGCCATAGCGGGTGACAGCCCCGTATGCGAAAAACTAACCAATGAATCGAGTAGGGCGGGACACGTGAAATCCTGTCTGAATATGGGGGGACCATCCTCCAAGGCTAAATACTCGTTGTCGACCGATAGTGAACCAGTACCGTGAGGGAAAGGCGAAAAGAACCCTGGTGAAGGGAGTGAAATAGAACCTGAAACCGTGTGCATACAAGCAGTCGGAGCATATGAAGATATGTGACGGCGTACCTTTTGTATAATGGGTCAGCGAGTTACATTCAGTGGCGAGGTTAAGCGCATAGCGGAGCCGAAGCGAAAGCGAGTCTTAACAGGGCGTTAAGTCGCTGGGTGTAGACCCGAAACCGGGCGATCTATCCATGGGCAGGTTGAAGGTTGAGTAACATCAACTGGAGGACCGAACCCACTAACGTTGAAAAGTTAGGGGATGACCTGTGGATAGGAGTGAAAGGCTAATCAAGCTCGGAGATAGCTGGTTCTCCCCGAAAACTATTGAGGTAGTGCCTTGTAGATTGACTTACGGGGGTAGAGCACTGTTTCGGCTAGGGGGGTCACACCGACTTACCAACCGATGCAAACTCCGAATACCGTAAAGTTTTACTACAGGAGACACACGGCGGGTGCTAACGTCCGTCGTGGAGAGGGAAACAACCCAGACCGCCAGCTAAGGTCCCCAAATTATGATTGAGTGGGAAACGAAGTGGGAAGGCGAAGACAGCTAGGAGGTTGGCTTAGAAGCAGCCACCCTTTAAAGAAAGCGTAATAGCTCACTAGTCAAGTCGTCCTGCGCGGAAGATTTACCGGGGCTAAATCATATACCGAAGCTGCGGATGCATATTTATATGTATGGTAGGGGAGCGTTGTGTAGGCTGATGAAGGTGTACTGAGAAGTATGCTGGAGGTATCACAAGAGCGAATGCTGACATGAGTAACGATAATGCGGGTGAAAAACCCGCACACCGAAAACCCAAGGGTTCCTGCGCAACGTTAATCGACGCAGGGTGAGTCGGTCCCTAAGGTGAGGCGGAAACGCGTAGTCGATGGGAAACAGGTTAATATTCCTGTACCGAACAATATTGCGATGGGGGGACGGAGAAAGCTAGGCCAGCACACTGTTGGATGTGTGTTTAAGCGCGTAGGCTGAGAACTTAGGCAAATCCGGGTTCTTAAGGTTGAAACGTGATGACGAGTCTCTACGGAGATGAAGTGGTTGATGCTCTGCTTCCAGGAAAAGCCTCTAAGCTTCAGATATTGTTTGACCGTACCCCAAACCGACACAGGTGGGTAGGATGAAAATTCCAAGGTGCTTGAGAGAACTCGGGTAAAGGAACTCGGCAAAATGATACCGTAACTTCGGGAGAAGGTATGCCTCTGAGGGTGAACAGCCTTTGGAGGCCGCAGAGAATAGGCCGCTGCGACTGTTTATCAAAAACACAGCACTCTGCAAACACGCAAGTGGACGTATAGGGTGTGACGCCTGCCCGGTGCCGGAAGGTTAATTGATGGGGTGCAAGCTCTTGATTGAAGCCCCGGTAAACGGCGGCCGTAACTATAACGGTCCTAAGGTAGCGAAATTCCTTGTCGGGTAAGTTCCGACCTGCACGAATGGCGTAACGATGGCGGCGCTGTCTCTACCCGAGACTCAGTGAAGTTGAAATCGCTGTGAAGATGCAGTGTACCCGCGGCAAGACGGAAAGACCCCGTGAACCTTCACTACAGCTTGACACTGAACATTGAAATACGTTGTATAGGATAGGTGGGAGGCTTTGAAGCAGAGACGCTAGTTTCTGTGGAGCCATCCTTGAAATACCACCCTGCGTATTTTGGTGTTCTAACGTAGACCCGTAATCCGGGTTGCAGACAGTGTCTGGTGGGTAGTTTGACTGGGGCGGTCTCCTCCCAAAGAGTAACGGAGGAGTGCAAAGGTGGGCTCGGTGCGGTCGGAAATCGCACCAAGAGTGCAAAGGCAAAAGCCCGCTTAACTGCGAGACAGACAAGTCGAGCAGATACGAAAGTAGGTCTTAGTGATCCGGTGGTTCTGAATGGAAGGGCCATCGCTCAACGGATAAAAGGTACTCCGGGGATAACAGGCTGATTCCTCCCAAGAGTCCATATCGACGGGGGAGTTTGGCACCTCGATGTCGGCTCATCACATCCTGGGGCTGTAGCAGGTCCCAAGGGTATGGCTGTTCGCCATTTAAAGTGGTACGCGAGCTGGGTTCAGAACGTCGTGAGACAGTTCGGTCCCTATCTGCCGTGGGCGTTGGAGATTTGAAGGAAGCTGTTCTTAGTACGAGAGGACCGGAATGGACGAACCTCTGGTGTACCGGTTGTGATGCCAATCGCATTGCCGGGTAGCTATGTTCGGAAGGGATAACCGCTGAAAGCATCTAAGCGGGAAGCCCCTCCTAAGATAAGATCTCCCTAACGCTATAAGCGTTCTCAAGGTCCGTTGTAGACTACGACGTTGATAGGCTGGATGTGGAAGCGTGGTAACACGTGAAGCTAACCAGTACTAATTGACCGTGAGGCTTGATCATACAACGCTCAAGTTATTTTAAAGCTACAGATTTACGTTGAGGTTTAGATAATGAAATCGTCTAAGCCATAAGCCGAAAGGCAATTGAATGTTACCAGTTTTCCTGATGTCCATAGAGCTGTGGTACCACCTGATCCCATGCCGAACTCAGAAGTGAAACGCAGCATCGCCGATGGTAGTGTGGGGCTTCCCCATGTGAGAGTAGGTCAACATCAGGTCTTTACACCAAGCCCCTAGATATGATACTAGGGGCTTTTTTATTTGTAAAACTCCCAACTTAATCTGACACTGATAAAAATAAGTTGAGACCTTCGTAAAAAAACATAAAATAGAGAAATTTCAAATTTTTAAATTTTTAAAATAAATTTAAAATTATAGCGTTAATTTTTTTGTTAGTAGTAAAAATTCACGTAAAACGGGATTTTGTAAAGGTTTTTATTTATAGTGCAATCATCTAAAACCCAACCCAATCCAAAGTAGATAAAAGAATAAAGTATCAATACAATCCATCCGCCATTCTTTGCGGATTTACTTAATCCAAGCCCACATCTTTTCAATGGGATTTAAGTCTGGACTATAAGGGGGTAACCAAACTATTTCATGCCCATGCTCTTCAATGATTGCTTGAATATCACTGCGTTTATGAAAAGCG
>NZ_LWHB01000253.1 GCF_001889065.1 Suttonella ornithocola
CCCTTACGGTCTGGGCTACACACGTGCTACAATGGTCGGTACAAACGGTTGCCAAGTCGCGAGACGGAGCTAATCTGAGAAAGCCGATCGTAGTCCGGATTGCAGTCTGCAACTCGACTGCATGAAGTCGGAATCGCTAGTAATCGCGAATCAGCATGTCGCGGTGAATACGTTCCCGGGTCTTGTACACACTGCCCGTCACACCATGGGAGTGGGTTGCACCAGAAGTAGCTAGCTTATCAGGGCGGTTACCACGGTGTGATTCATAACTGGGGTGAAGTCGTAACAAGGTAACCGTAGGGGAACCTGCGGTTGGATCACCTCCTTTAAAGAGAATCGTAAGATTCAACAAGATGCTGCTACAAGACACTCGCACAAACTATCTTATTAAGACGCTACAATGGGTCTGTAGCTCAGTTGGTTAGAGCGCACCCCTGATAAGGGTGAGGTCAGAGGTTCAACTCCTCTCAGACCCACCAAGAAATGGGGCTATAGCTCAGCTGGGAGAGCGCCTGCTTTGCACGCAGGAGGTCAGCGGTTCGATCCCGCTTAGCTCCACCATGGAAACCATGTAGTACAAAGAAAACAAAACATTAAAAGTTTAATTTTTAGAAGTTTAGTTTATAGATTTTATTATTTATAGATAAAATTATTATTTAC
>NZ_LWHB01000254.1 GCF_001889065.1 Suttonella ornithocola
TTAGAGCGCACCCCTGATAAGGGTGAGGTCAGAGGTTCAACTCCTCTCAGACCCACCAAGAAATGGGGCTATAGCTCAGCTGGGAGAGCGCCTGCTTTGCACGCAGGAGGTCAGCGGTTCGATCCCGCTTAGCTCCACCATGGAAACCATGTAGTACAAAGAAAACAAAACATTAAAAGTTTAATTTTTAGAAGTTTAGTTTATAGATTTTATTATTTATAGATAAAATTATTATTTACTAATAACTTTGTTTAAGATTTTAAAAATTTGAAATTTTTTAAGCTTTTAAAATTTTGTTGTCTTTGACAATGATCTTTAACAACTGGAATATTCAATTTAAAAATCAACTAAATTGAGAAAGCTGAGAAACAAACAAGCGTTGTTACTTATGTTTTCCTCTATTATAGAAAAATCTATAGTAGAACAGAGAAACAGCACATACGCTTTAAGTATCTAAAGTCTATATGTCTATATAAACTATATTTCTATCTAAAATAGTTATATGTTTCTATAGAGTAATCATATAGCCAAAAAGATAACTTGAGGTTGTATGATCAAGTGAATAAGTGCACACGGTGGATGCCTTGGCGACAACAGGCGAAGAAGGACGTGGAAATCTGCGAAAAGCTTGGGTAAGCTGATAACAAGCGTTATAGCCCAAGATATCCGAATGGGGAAACCCGACCTTAGGGTCATCTTTAACTGAATACATAGGTTAAAGAAGCGAACCGGGAGAACTGAAACATCTAAGTACCCCGAGGAAAAGAAATCAACCGAGATTCCGCAAGTAGCGGCGAGCGAACGCGGAGCAGCCCAATTAAGTTGGTGACGTTTAGCAGAACAAGCTGG
>NZ_LWHB01000255.1 GCF_001889065.1 Suttonella ornithocola
TCAATGGAGTTTAAGTCTGGACTATAAGGGGGTAACCAAACTATCTCATGCCCATGCTCTTCAATGATTGCTTGAATATACACTGCGTTTATGAAAAGCGGCATTGTCCATGACAATTACACTGTTTTTAGGTAACTCAGGTAACAGTGCTTCTCTCACCCAATGAGAGAAAATATCGCTGTTAATAGAACCATCATATAAGCGTAAGGCAAACAATTCTCCATTGATAATGGCTCCAATCGCATTGCTCTGGTTCTTTAAATGCCAGTTATCACTTCCATGACAAATTTGTCCTTTTGTGCTGTAGCCATAAGCTCTATGAGCAAAGGCTTTAAAACCACATTCATCAAGATAGACTATCGGTTTGTCTTGAGCGGTCTTATCTACTATTTGTTCTTGAAAGTGCTCTCTTTTCTCTGTGTCGGCTTTTGGATGTTGGTTAATCTTTTTTTATGCGTTATCTTTAGTCGCTTTAAAGCATAACAAATCGCTGATTGCGAGCAATTAAAACGTCTAGCGCTTTCCCATTGGTAATCATCAGGATACTGCTCAATATCCTTAAGCAAGGCTTCATCATCAATCTTTGAGGGCTTACGCTCAGTAAAGCCTTTAGGATGGGGATTTTAATCCAGCTATAGACGGTGAATTTGCTGATCTTGTAGCGCTTTGCAACAGCGCGCCAAGTTTCTCCATTAGCAATATCG
>NZ_LWHB01000256.1 GCF_001889065.1 Suttonella ornithocola
TAACGATATTGCTAATGGAGAAACTTGGCGCGCTGTTGCAAAGCGCTACAAAATCAGCAAATTCACCGTCTATAGCTGGATTAAAAATCCCCATCCTAAAGGTTTTACTGAGCGTAAGCCCTCAAAGATTGATGATGAAACCTTGCTTAAGGATATTGAGCAGTATCCCGATGATTACCAATGGGAAAGCGCTAGACGTTTTAATTGCTCGCAATCAGCGATTTGTTATGCTCTAAAGCGACTAAAGATAACGCATAAAAAAAGATTAACCAACATCCAAAAGCCAACACAGAGAAAAGAGAGCACTTTCAAGAACAAATAGTAGATAAGACCGCTCAAGAAAAACCGATAGTCTATCTTGATGAATGTGGTTTTAAAGCCTTTGCTCATAGACCTTATGGCTACAGCACAAAAGGACAAGTTTGTCATGGAAGTGATAACTGGCATTTAAAGAACCAGAGCAATGCGATTGGAGCCATTATCAATGGAGAATTGTTTGCCTTACGCTTATATAATGGTCCTATTAACAGCGATATTTTCTCTCATTGGGTGAGAGAAGCACTGTTACCTGAGTGACCTAAAAACAGTGTAATTGTCATGGACAATGCCGCTTTTCATAAACGCAGTGATGTTCAAGCAATCATTGAAGAGCATGGGCATGAGATACTTTGGTTACCCCCTTATAGTCCAGACTTAAATCCCATTGAAAAGATGTGGGCTTGGATTAAGCAAATAGCAAAGAATGGCGGATGGATTGTATTGATACTTTATTCTTTTATCTGCTTTGGATTGGGTTGGGTTTTAGATGATTGTACTATAACAAAACTGTGTTCAAGCTCTGGGTCTGAGAGGTTGTGCCATTGTCCGAGTAAGATGGCTTTGAACATCGCTAGTGGTTCATAATAAAGTGGGCGTCCAGTATGTTCCTGACGGTATCAGAATTGTTGCAGGCTTTGGCGTATGGGATTCCAGTCAATAACGGCTTGAAGCTTGAGTAAAGGAAATCAATCGATGTGTTTGGCAATGATGCTTTTGGTGGTTTGAGACCTTTACAAAATTCCGTTTTATACTAATTTTTGCTACTAGTAGAAAAATTAACACTATGATTTTAATATGTTTTCAAAATTTAAAAAATTGTAATTTCTCTATTTTATGTTTTTTTTTGCAAAGGTCTCTATCTGAGTATAGCCAACTTCCTAAAAAATGCATACAACGTTAACTCAATATGCACATTGAAAATAGCATCCTATCTCAAAATACGGTATGCATTTTTTTGAGAGCCCTGCTATAGTGTTTTAAAGTTTTTAGACTTTAATAGCTTTTTCTTCATGAATGATAGCACCCACTTCACTAGGTAATATTCTTTATGTT
>NZ_LWHB01000257.1 GCF_001889065.1 Suttonella ornithocola
AACAGTGTAATTGTCATGGACAATGCCGCTTTTCATAAACGCAGTGATATTCAAGCAATCATTGAAGAGCATGGGCATGAGATAGTTTGGTTACCCCCTTATAGTCCAGACTTAAATCCCATTGAAAAGATGTGGGCTTGGATTAAGCAAATACGCAAAGAATGGCGGATGGATTGTATTGATACTTTATTCTTTTATCTGCTTTGGATTGGGTTGGGTTTTAGATGATTGCACTATAAAATAACCAAAGGCTTTTTTCGACGATTTCAGCCCCAGCCTTTTTAGCATACGTTTTTATTTTCTGCCATAGGTTATTTTCACTAAAATGGCCTTTATAAGCGGATAAATGCTTAGGCAGAATAGGAAGTTGCTCATTTTTGTTCTGAAAAGATAAAAGGTTCATTTTTATCTCCTTCTTTTAACGAATTAAGTATAAAGAAAAAAAGCGTATTGGATTTTTAAAAAATCGTTAGTGCTATCAAATTAAGCGTATTTACTATTTTTTATAAAAACAATCCTTTTAACCACTCTATTTCTTCTTTTTTGTCGGGATATTGCGTAATCAGGATGGCATCAAAACGACAATCGGGAAAGCTTGGATAATGTGCTTGTATATACTGTGTTGCAGCAGCTTTCCATTTACGCTGTTTGGCAGCAGTGATGGATTGTGCAGCACTAATAGGTGCTTGTGCTTGTCGTAACCGCACTTCTACAAAAACTATGGTTTCTTTGTCTTTTGCAATTAAATCAATTTCTCCTAAACGAGTGCGGTAGTTCTTCGTTACAATATGGAGTCCTTGCTTTTTAAGGTATTGGGCGGCAAGTTTCTCGCCGTATTGACCGCGAAGTAAATGCGGAGCAAGTTTTTTTAACATGAGGATGCAATGTCTGGTTGTTTATATGTGGTGGCAACACCAATTGGAAATTTAGAAGATATAAGCCAACGTGCATTGGCTATTTTACAGCAAGTTGATGCAATCGCTTGTGAAGATACGCGTACAAGCCGTCGATTGTTAGAAGTTTATGGGATTGATAAACCGCTATTTGCATCACATCAGCATAATGAGCGCGGAGTAGCAGAAAAATTGGTTGCTCGTATAGAAGCGGGAGAGAATATTGCTGTCATTAGCGATGCGGGCACACCTGTAATTAGTGACCCCGGCGCAGTGTTAACACAGCTTGCCCATCAGCGCGGTATTCGCGTGATTCCGATTCCGGGTGCGAATGCAGTGATTACGGCTTTATCTGCTAGTGGCTTACCTGGTGATCGTTTTATGTTTGCGGGATTTATTCCTGCAAAGAGTGGGGAACGTCAGCGGTTTTTACAGCAATTTAAAAATGCAGATTGCACCACTGTTTTTTATGAAACCCCACATCGCATTGCGGAAACGCTAGCAGAGATGCAACAGCTATTTACAGCAAATCGACCTTTAACGATTGCGCGTGAGTTGACCAAAACGTTTGAACAAATCGTCGCATTGACCGTTGGTTCTGCCATTAATTGGTTGGCTGAAGACAGTTATCACGAAAAAGGAGAGTTCGTTTTACTATTGGGTGCAGAAACTGTCCAAGAAGTCGATGAGCA
>NZ_LWHB01000258.1 GCF_001889065.1 Suttonella ornithocola
ATGGTSATGAGCATAGTTTGGTTACCCCCTTATAGTCCAGACTTAAATCCTATTGAAAAGATGTGGGCTTGGATTAAGCAAATACGCAAAGAATGGCGGATGGATTGTATTGATACTTTATGCTTTTATCTGCTTTGGATTGGGTTGGGCTTTAGATGATTGCACTATATAGGTAATGTTTTGTTGCGCTTGTTTATCAAATAAGATGGAAAGAATATTTTTTTGATAAATCTTAGTATCTTTCATATATTTTCTAGCATTTAAAAATAAATATTGTTTTTATAGTATATGTTTTTTATTGAAAGATATGATTCTGAATATTTTATAAATTGTGCTGATATTTCAAGTGATATTATGATTTTTATAGTTTATTTTGGAAATTAAGTAGTCGGTAGTTGTCTTTGTTGATTTTCTTGAGCAACAATTTTATCACGAGTTTCTCTTACCCAAGCTTCGATGGTGGTATTCACTTCGGCGACTTTGCCTTGTGGAACGTATAGGGGTTTTCCAATGATGACTTGAATGGTTCCGCTGTGTATCCAACCGCGGCGTGGCCAAAATTGTCCTGCATTATGCGCAATCGGCACGATAGGAATAGAAAGACTTTCAGCTAACCTTGCAGCGCCTTGCTTAAAATGTAGAGGGGCATCGGGGGAAAATCGATGACCTTCAGGAAACATCACGACAGAAAATCCATTAGAAATGCGTTGATGCCCTTGCTCAATCACCTGTTGCATAGCTTGTTTGCGATTATTGCGGTTAATAGCAATAGGGCGTAACAATGCCATCGCCCAACCGAAGAAAGGAATCCATAGCAGCTCTCTTTTTAATACCCATACTTGATCTCGTCGAATTAAGGGACCAAATACGGTTTCCCAAGTGGATTGGTGATTGAGTGCTAATACACAAGGTTGGTTAGGTAAATTTTCTAGTCCGTGAACTTGCCATTTCACGCCACCTGCTAATCTGAGTAACCAAACAGTTGTATCTCCCCAACCCGTTGAGATTCGGTGACGAATTCGATAGGGCAAAATAATCATTGCTATGATGAGTAATGCCCAAAAAAGTGTCGCTACTGTCCATAAGAGATAAAATGATAGTGTACGGAAAATTCTTATGATGTTAGCCATTGTTTCACAGCCTCTTCTAAGGTTGGATAGATTAAAACGTCTGTTAATGTTTTTTGATAGGTTGAAAAGGTTTGTTTTCCTTTTCCGGTTTGCACCAATACTGGTTGAGCGTCTGCCGCTCTAGCGGCTAG
Organism: Suttonella ornithocola; assembly: GCF_001889065.1. Taxonomy (GTDB): domain Bacteria; phylum Pseudomonadota; class Gammaproteobacteria; order Cardiobacteriales; family Cardiobacteriaceae; genus Suttonella_A; species Suttonella_A ornithocola. Next base: position 1,262 of record NZ_LWHB01000258.1, read on the forward strand.
TATATCTGTATAGCTATCGCCCACAAAAGGAATACCAGATAAATCAACTTGAAAGTAGTTGGCTTGCTCTATTAGCATGCCGGGATTAGGCTTTCGTCTAGGGTCATTACTATCATAAGTATCGCAAAAAATAATATGATGAATATGTCCACCTTTTTTTTTGACTTCATCACATAAGTGTTTATGAATATGAGCTAGTGTTTCTCTGCTGTATCGACCGCGAGCGATGCCTGCTTGGTTGGTACAAATACCAATGCGGATATTCGCATCTGTGAGTTGAGCAAGCGCGCGAAGGGCTGAAGGGATAAGGATGAGTTCGTCTATAGAAGTAACGTAGTCACCTAAATCTTCATTTAATACTCCGTCTCTATCAAGCAGTACTAGGCGTTTAGAAAGGTCAAGCATTGTTATTTTCTGAGTTTGCCAGAGGTGTTCATTAACCAAAGCGCCCAAACAATCAATGCCGCAGACAATAAGGTTAAAAATAAAATGGCACCAATGACAGAAACATCACTAATACCTAAAAAGCCAAATCGGAAACCATTGACCATATAAAGAATAGGGTTGAGTTTAGAAACTTGTTGCCAGAATTCAGGTAACATGGAAATGGAATAAAAAACGCCACCTAGATAGATTAATGGTGTCAAAATAAAAGTTGGTACAAGTGCAACATCATCAAAGCTGCGTGCATAGCAAGCGTTGATAAAGCC
>NZ_LWHB01000259.1 GCF_001889065.1 Suttonella ornithocola
CGCCCGCATGAGAAAGGTTCTCAGCAATGGTTGCCGTATGTGGCGGAATAAAGTGCTCTAACATTTTTGAAGCAGCGGTAGTAATGATGCCAGCAGTACAAAAGATATCTTTATGCGCCATTGGGATACCATCTAATGGGCTAAGGGTTTCGCCTTTCGCGCGTCTTTCATCTGATTGGGCAGCGAGTGTTAGCGCATGTTCTTCTGTGGTGCGGATAAAAGCATTTAGCGTCGGATTATGTTCGGCGATTTTGTCAAGGAAGAGCCGAGTCAGTTCAACAGAGGAAATGTTTTTTTGTGTGAGTTCGCGGCTAAGCTCAGCAGCGCTTTTGTGCGTAAGATTTGTCATCGCTAAACCTTCTATTCAATAACTTTAGGAACGGTAATGAAACCATCTTCTGCAAGTGGTGCATTGGTTTCAATATTGTTGATAAGATTGCGCTTAATGGCTTGATCAGTACGCAAAGGTTGGGTTTCACCCAGTGGATGGCCGAGTGGCTCTAACGCGTGAATGTCTTCTCGGTTGAGTGTGGTAAAGAGGTCAAAAATTCCTTCTAAGTCTTTTTGAAGCGCGGTTGCTTCTGATTTAGAGAGGTCTAGTTTCGCTAGTTTAGCGGTTTTTAGTAGGGTTTCAGGGGCAAGTTGACTCATAGTTGTAATGGGAGACTGCAAATTAAAGGGTAAAAAGGTATCATATCCGCTTTATCTTTGCACCTGCCCATTGCGGGCGTTTGTTTTTTAGAGGCGTTTTTATATGCGGTTTAAGTTTTTCAGTGGGATGTTTTCTAGTGATTTGTCTATTGATTTGGGGACGGCAAATACTTTGATTTATGTGCGTGGAGAAGGGTTGGTCTTAGATGAACCTTCTGTGGTGGCAATTGCTGAAGACCCACAAGATGGTCGGAAAAAAATTGTGGCGTATGGTTCTCAGGCAAAGCAGATGTTAGGTCGAACGCCTGGTAATTTAACAACGATTCGTCCTTTACAAGACGGCGTGAT
>NZ_LWHB01000026.1 GCF_001889065.1 Suttonella ornithocola
CTTATGGCTACAGCACAAAAGGACAAGTTTGTCATGGAAGTGATAACTGGCATTTAAAGAACCAGAGCAATGCGATTGGAGCCATTATCAATGGAGAATTGTTTGCCTTACGCTTATATGATGGTTCCATTAACAGCGATATTTTCTCTCATTGGGTGAGAGAAGCACTGTTACCTGAGTTACCTAAAAACAGTGTAATTGTCATGGACAATGCCGCTTTTCATAAACGCAGTGATATTCAAGCAATCATTGAAGAGCATGGGCATGAGATAGTTTGGTTACCCCCTTATAGTCCAGACTTAAATCCCATTGAAAAGATGTGGGCTTGGATTAAGCAAATACGCAAAGAATGGCGGATGGATTGTATTGATACTTTATTCTTTTATCTGCTTTGGATTGGGTTGGGTTTTAGATGATTGCACTATAACTTTGCCAACTCTGCTTTTGGCGTATTCTGAAGTAAATTAAAGTAACAAGGGATTTGCGCGATAGGATCAATCTTTTCAATTTTGATAAATCCTTGCGTTAACATTGTCATTGGAATAGGAAGCTCTATTGATAGTTGCGCTAATTCAAATTCATTAAAGCCACTATGATAAGCAAAAAAAGCCAATAACAATGCAACTCTTTCTTCTTCAGAAAGCCTTTGAGAAAAATTTGGTGCTTCACGTTGCTTTTGTACAATGATTAAAATGGGATAAAGTAAATTTGCGGTAAAAGCCTGTCGATTTAGCGCTATTGGCTTATCTGCACCGCTATATAAGCGCTTGGTTCTTATATCAAATGCCAATGCATCTATCTCTTTTTGGTCAATTTGTCCGCCATAACGCATGATGCGGTCCGATAATGCAGGATGAGTCGCAAAACGCATTGTTTGAGTAAAATATCGAATAAATAAAAAATGTGCTTGCGTGTCTGGCATCTCAAATGGACGCATTTCTAGCACTTGCAAGGCAAGCGCTTTTTTTAATGCCATTATTAATGATTCAGAATGACGGGTGAATTGCACCGCGCGCGCATCTGCCATCCATTCTCTTTCACGGGAAAAAGCTGCTTGAATCCATTGTCCAATATAAAAAAGAATACCCCCTGCCGATGATAGTGCTTTTACTAAAAAACTAGGCTCACGAATACCACGCCAAAAAAACTCCCTACCTGCACTAACACCTATTCCCCCTTGCCCCAACTGACTTAAAGCATAAAACCCAGCCAATACCGCACTTAGCTGACTGTAAAGAAAAACATCTTCATTAACAATATGCCCAAACTCATGCGCGATAACAGCTTGCTGCTCATCTCGACTTAAATATTTAATTAACCCTTGAGAAACCACTAAAGCAACACTTCGCTCTGCGCCACCCAATACAAAAGCATTGATACTTTTATCTTGTGGTAAATAAAAAACTTCAGGTGGCAACGTTCCTGAAGCCACCGCCATTTCTTCTACCACATTATTCAAAATCCGAAACCAATCACCTTGCTTCATTGCTATCGGTTTTGCACCTAAAGCTTGAGCCAATTTTCCAGCAGACTTTTCTCTTAAAGCCTTTTGCGCACTAAAATACGCTTCTAATGCGACAACCAAGCAAATCAATGCAATCGTTATCGATAAAAATAAAATTTTCGTTCCCTGATTTTGAAGAACCAACTGCCACCACGGTAAAGCGCTATAGTCAAATCAGCTAAAAAACAGAACGTTATCTACCGCCAGAATGGCTAGATAAGGGCTATAGGATGTTTTGTTTTTTAGCTGATCGCACTATATCACTATGAGTGAATAACGTAATCAATGCTGCAATAGCAAAAGCAATAGAAAATGCTATTAAGAAATAAATGCCAACGCCGATTAACGTTCCAAACCAAAACAATCGACTCAACCAACGGCTCGCTGCACGCGCTTCCTGATGATGCAGATAAAATAACGGACGAGCAGCCATCGCTTAATCAAAATGAATTTTTACTGCTTCTCGCTTCTCCGGTGCATCGACTTCTAACCAAGGCGTTAGCTGAAATCTAAAAAAATGATTCAGAAGATTATTGGGAAATACTTGAACGCTATTATTATATTCCGTCACACTAGCATTATATTGACTGCGGGCATAGCTGATACGATTCTCTGTATCTGAAATTTCTTGCTGAAGCTTTAGCATTTGCGTATCTGCTTTTAACTCTGGATACGCTTCAAAAGTGGCATACAATCCACCCATAGATTTTGAAAGTGATTGTTCTGTATCTATCAAATGTTGAATAGAATCTGGAGACAATTTATGCTCGGTTTGCTTTAAAGCTGCTGCTGCTTGGTTACGCGCAGCCGTAACTTGCGTTAAAGTTTCCTGTTCATGTTTTAAATAGCGTTTTGCTACTTCAACCAAATTTGGGATTAAATCATAGCGGCGCGTTAATTCAACATCTATATCGGCAAACGCATCTTTCACCGCATTACGCGCGCGAACCAGCTGATTATAAACCCCTATTCCGATTAACCCAAACAGCAGAATCATTCCTAAAAAAATTCCTATAATCATCGTCCTCTCCTTATCTCCAAAAAGGTTTTTCCTGCCAACCCAATAAATTTCCCAATAAATAATTTGGGAAAACTTCTAGCGCATCATTAAACACATTTACCGCATCATTATAATGTTGTCGGGCAAATGCCACGCGATTTTCCGTGCTTTTCAATTCTTCTTGTAAAGAGGCTAAGACATTATCGGTTTTCAAAACAGGATACGCTTCTACTCTTGCGGAAAACACCGCTAATAACGTAGAAAGTTGCTGATTAACTTGAGAGACTTTTGAAAAATCTTGTAAAAGCCCAACGCTTCCAATGTCGCGGCGCAAACGAGCGATTTCTGTCAATGTTTCGCGCTCATGCTGTATAAAACGTTCAGCAACAGATTGTAAATTCCCGATTAAATCGTAGCGACGCTGTAATTGCACCTCAATTTGAGACAATGCATTATCAGCAGCATTACGATAGCGCACCAGCCGATTAAATATCGCTATGAGATAAACGCCTACAATGACCAACAATCCTATTGCAACCCACACACCACTCTCCTACACAAACAATCCACATCATTGCCATAAATTCGCTACAATATAGCATGTTACGCTCTGACAATAATACAAACTCTATTTTTAAATAACTCTTTCCCTAAGACTTTACGTCTTTTCGATTAAAACAAAAGAGGCTGATATGTTAATTGTAAGTGGATTATCTGGCGCAGGAAAAACCATTACGCTCAACATATTAGAAGATTTAGGTTACTATTGTGTCGATAATTTACCTGTTGCGCTGCTAAATGCATTCGTGAAAGAATTTGCGAGTCGCCATCATCAGCCAGTTGCCGTTGCGATAGACGCCAGAAATGCTGACGACATTCGCCTACTGCCAGAAACCTTACGAACAATTCGTCAGCAAATCCCGATACAAGTACTTTTTTTAACGACTAGTACTGCCACTCTTGCCCGTCGATTTAACGAAAGCCGTCGTCCTCATCCCTTACATCTTAACCATCACAGTCCAGCACAAATCGTTGCTGCGATTGAAAAAGAACGGGAACTATTAGGCGAGCTAAATAACCTTTCTGATATTCTAATTGATACTAGCAATTACAATGCTGGAATACTGCGCGATAAAATCATTCGGCTGCTCAATGCAAAAGCACCTGATTTAATGATTACCTTACAATCCTTTGGTTTCAAACATGGCACACCAGTAAACGCGGATTTTGTCTTTGATGTCCGATTTTTACCTAACCCTTATTGGGTACCTGAACTACGACGCTATAGTGGCACACAAGCGCCTATTATTGAATGGCTTGATGCCTACCCACTTCCCCAGCAATTTGTTCAACAAACAGCAGACTATCTAAAAAACTGGCTAGGACACTTTTTAGATATGGGCAACCGTGCTTATTTAACCATTTGTATTGGGTGTACTGGAGGACAACATCGTAGCGTTTATGTCACAGAAAGGCTTGCCACTATACTCATACCTGATTTTCCCGGGATTAGCGTTGAGCATCGAGATATGATTTCTTATATCGAATCCAATGAAACACAGCAAAACGCATAAACTTTTGTTATCCTAATTCGCTTTAGTTTCTTTCCACACTTATGAGCATTAAAAACGATCGCTGGATTCAGCAAATGGCCGAACAACACGGCATGATAGAACCTTATGAACCTAAAATGATTTCTGCTACTGATGGCGGAAAAATCGTTTCTTATGGCACATCTTCTTATGGCTACGACGTTCGTTGCGCCAACGAATTTAAAGTTTTCACCAATATCAACAGTGCCATCGTTGATCCTAAACATTTTGACCCTCAAAGCTTTGTAGATATTAAAAGCGATGTTTGCATTATTCCGCCTAATAGCTTTGCACTGGCTCGCACCATTGAATACTTTCGCATTCCCCGAGATGTCCTCACCATTTGCTTAGGCAAAAGCACTTATGCACGCTGTGGAATCATTGTTAACGTCACCCCTCTTGAGCCAGAATGGGAAGGACACGTTACCTTAGAATTTTCAAATACCACACCTTTACCTGCCAAAATCTATGCTGGAGAGGGATGCGCGCAAATGCTATTTTTACAATCAGATGAACCTTGCCAAACCTCTTATAAAGACCGTAAAGGAAAATACCAAGGACAAACTGGCGTTACTCTTCCTCGAATTTAACAGAAACCTATGCTACTCACTCTTAACATCATTGCTGTTATCTTTACCTTTCTAACCTTTTGGGGAAAGTTACCTTTTGACCACTGGTGGATACGAGCAATGGATTTTCCAAGAATTCAAATGCTTTGCATTGGTATTTTTTCTTGGTTGGGACTGTGGTTATATTTTTCACAATGGCAGACAGTAGAGTTATTTATCATGCCAATACTAACTGGTGCCATTATTTACCAGCTTAGTTACGTTCTGCCTTATACCCGAATATGGAAAAAACAAGTCGCGCAAGCAAAAGACAACGGCAATGAAAGACTGTCTATATTAGTTTCCAATGTTTTAACCCCTAATAATCAAACTGAAAAACTGGTTCAGCTTATTGAGCAGCATCATCCAGATATTGTTCTTACCTTAGAAAGCGATAAAAAATGGGAAAAAGCGCTAGAAGTTATCGAAAAAAACTATCCCTATAACGTAAAAGTCCCATTAGATAATCTCTATGGTATGCATCTATATTCAAAACTGGAGCTAGTTAACCCTAAAATTCACTATCTGATTATTGATGATATCCCTTCTATCGAAACCCAAGTCGCATTAAGAAATGGGGAGAAAATTTGGCTATATTGCCTACATCCAATGCCACCATCGCCGACTGAGGCTGATAAAAGCACTACTAGAGATGCCGAAATACTGATGGTAGGCAGACATATCCGTAAAAACCAGCAAAACGCCATTTTAACAGGTGATTTAAACGACGTTGCTTGTTCAAAAACCACGAAAATGTTTCGCCATATCTCCGGCTTGTTAGATCCACGTATTGGAAGACAATTTACTAATACCTTTCATGCAAAATTGCCTTTCTTACGCTGGGCATTAGATCATCTCTTTCATAGTCCCTGCTTTACCTTAGTAAAAATGCAAAGGCTACCTAGCATAGGTTCCGACCATTTCCCTGTATTAACCACCTTACAATACGAACCGCCTAATAGCCAAATTAGTCAAATTCAAGAAACAGAATCGCCTGATGCGACTGCTAAACAACATGAAGAAAGCAAAGAAAAAATTGCCCAAGGGCGTATTGAAGGCGAGAAACTTTCTGCCGAAAGTGATAACACTACTACATTAACGCAGAAGCCTACGCATTTTAACGCTTCTGTCGCTAACAGCAGATAATCTCATTATTAACCCAAAAACTTCTTAACTTATATAAAGGAAAACTATTTTATGCCAATCGTTAACATCAAAATTATCGAAGGTCGCAACCTTGAACAAAAACGCGAAATGGGAAAAGCGGTAACAAAAGCTATTGCTGATACATTAGGGATTCCTGAAGCTGCTGTCTGGATTAGCATTGAAGACCTTAAACCAGAAAACCTTTGCCAAGGTGGAGAATTACGCATCGATAAAAAAAGCTAAACTCCCTTTTCTCTCATGCGACAAATTATCTTTGATACAGAAACAACCGGGATGAACTTCAATGCTCCTGATAAATCTGAGGGGCATCGCATTATTGAGCTAGGTTGTGTCGAACTCATTGACCGCAAGCCAACCGGTCGGACCTTACATTTACATTTCAATCCAGAGCAACAAGTCGATGAACAAGCGGTAAATGTGCATGGTATGGACAACGCCTTTCTTGCCGACAAACCACTTTTCAAAGACAAACTTAATGAAATTGAGGCCTATTTTCAAGGTGCAGATGAGCTTATTGCGCACAATATGCCTTTTGACCAAGCCTTCTTAAATCGAGAATTGACTTTAGCAGGACGCAACTATCGATTAGAAGAACGATTCAAGCTTACTGATACCGTTATTATTGCAAGAAAAATGTTTCCTGGTGCGCGTAATAGCCTAGATGCACTCTGTAAACGCTTTAATGTTGACAACAGTGGACGCGAAAAACATGGAGCATTACTAGATAGCGAACTCTTGCTAGAAGTTTACCTTAAACTAACTGGTGGACAGTCAACCTTATTTGAATCTAATAGTCTTACCTCCTCTCAGGCACATTCTTCTACTGCTTCTCAAAAAAACATCACGAAAAATAATAAAAATAGCCAGTCACTTTGGCAGCGTGTCATCATCAACGAACAAGAACGCGCTGCACATCAAGCTATTTTAGAAAAAATCCGCTCATAATTTCAGAGGATAAAATATGACAACAGCAACTAACGACTTTTTACAAACTGCTCGTCAAATCGTTGGCGAAGCGCATCTCATTACAGAAAGCGCTCGTATGGAAAAATACTGTAAAGGCTTTCGATTTGGAGAAGGAAAAGCCTTAGCTGTTGTGAAACCGGGTAGCTTATTAGAAATGTGGGCAGTTGCTCAAGCCGCCGTTAAAGCCGATTTAATTATCATTACACAAGCCTCCAATACAGGATTATAGTGCAATCATCTAAAGCCCAACCCAATCCAAAGCAGATAAAAGCATAAAGTATCAATACAATCCATCCGCCATTCTTTGCGTATTTGCTTAATCCAAGCCCACATCTTTTCAATGGGATTTAAGTCTGGACTATAAGGGGGTAACCAAACTATCTCATGCCCATGCTCTTCAATGATTGCTTGAATATCACTGCGTTTATGAAAAGCGGCATTGTCCATGACAATTACACTGTTTTTAGGTAACTCAGGTAACAGTGTCTCCTCTCACCCAATGAGAGAAAATATCGCTGTTAATAGAACCATCATATAAGCTGTAAGGCAAACAATTCTCCAATTGATAATGGCTCCAATTCGCATTGCTCTGGTTCTTTAAATGCCAGTTATCACTTCCATGAACAACTT
>NZ_LWHB01000260.1 GCF_001889065.1 Suttonella ornithocola
AGTTATTTGACTAATCTTTTTAATTACCTGCGCACAATGAACTAACTGTGCATTATCTAAAATCCCTAACGCATCTGCCTCAACATTGACACAAGCATTACATAAATCCCCATAACTTTGAATCAACTCTGGTAATAATTGGATTTCTTCAGCTGTCTGAGCCTCTCCAATCGCAAATCGGATTCGTAAACCTTGAGAAAAAGATTGCTCTGCTTCATTTAAAATGTTCGTAATCTTTTTTAGCCCTTCCTTAGCAGAATCAATACTATCAACCGTTAGGAACTCTCCAAATGGATTGGTAATTATACTAATTGATTGAACTACATATCCCATTTTTTGAAAAAAATTTGCTACCGCATCACAATGCACTTTCGCTTCAAGAATTCGGTCACGCCATTGCGTCGTATTTTTTGTTAAGTGAATAAAACTACTAACTGTCCGAATTCGACAAAGTGACGGAGACTGCAAGTCTTCAAACATTACTGTCATTAATCAAAATTCCTACATCAAAAAACTTTATATCAAAAGTGTTTAAAATCCCTTTCAAACACTTTTAACAGAAAATAAATTTTATTTATCGTTAATCCTAAGCAAACAGCTCATAAATGCCATAAGCAAAAACAGTCAATACCCCTAAAGGTGCAATAAATCGGATAACAACATTCCATAACGTAGCTATGCCGCCATTTAAATGAAGCTCTTGCGTAATGCTTTCATTATTCATAAACCAAGCAGCGAAAATGACGGTAGCAAGTGCGGTTAATGGCAACATAAATTTAG
>NZ_LWHB01000261.1 GCF_001889065.1 Suttonella ornithocola
TTAGGATGGGGATTTTTAATCCAGCTATAGACGGTGAATTTGCTGATCTTGTAGCGCTTTGCAACAGCGCGCCAAGTTTCTCCATTAGCAATATCGTTAAGAATTTTCTGTCGGAATTGGCGGCAGTAGGTCATAGGATATGCTCAGTTTGTTTTTGATAATTCTACTACAAGTTGTTCTTTATATCTGCTTTGGATAGATTGGATTATAAGTGATTTGACTATATCCAAAAACTACTCCTTTTGGAATTATAATTCATCAAAAAAGCATCTTTTTAATTCTTCTAATTCTACTTACTTGCATTTTTGCAAATTTTAAATATTTTTTCTATTTATATAGCAACTGTGTTTATATATTATTAGCAACAACAATGTTTTTACTTTTATTATTATTTATTTGGAATCTTATATCTTTTTTAAAAAAAACAACAAAAATAAAGAAAGATTACAAAGAAAAAAATATAAAAATAAAAAATTGGGAACACTACTATTTTTCGTAAAATTTACAAAAATTGGTACTTTTTAGTATTATGCTTAACTATACTTTTAGCATATTCATTAAACGCACCAGACACACTATATAACGACAACCACTTATTGCTATTAGCTTTTCTATCTGCCATAATATTTACAGACAATATTTTTATTCAATAAAAATATTTTACTACAGAACGGATCAACATTACTATTGCTTCTATGCTTCATAATTTTTCTCTAATAGTATCTTTTATTTTATTTGTTTTCTCTACAAATAGTATTATTCAGGGAAAAATCATAGAGTACGGACATGAATATTTTTATAACTTATTATTTATTATAATAATAGCCATATATCTTCTCATTTATACTATATATGGTTTTCTGATTTTTAAACAAAAAGCTCCCAATAATTTTTCTACTATAGTATACCTAATCTTAGCTATACTAATCTTATTTACAATAATATTTTTTACTTTACTATCTAATAAAAAATTTCCTGATATTTTTCTACATAATATGAGATTTATTGAAAATAAAGATGATTCAAATTGGTACACTATCGATACGAAACATTGGGCACCAAATAACATTAGCAAACAAGAATTAAAAAACTATAGCGATGAAATGAAAGAATTCTTATTTGGCAATAAAAACATCTCACAATGCCCACCCAAAGAAGACAATGCACAAAATGAAAAAGCTGGAGAAAGCTGCCTTATACT
>NZ_LWHB01000262.1 GCF_001889065.1 Suttonella ornithocola
ATTGGTGCTTGCTGGTGGATTGGTGCTTGCTGGTGGATTGGTGCTTGCTGGTGGATTGGTGCTTGCCGGTGGATTGGTATTTGCTGGTGGATTGGTATTTGCTGGTGGATTGGTATTTGCTGGTGGATTGGTATTTGCCGGTGGATTGGTATTTGCCGGTGGCTTGGTTTCTGCCGGTGATTTGGTGGCTTTATGATTGTTGTCATTATGAGATATAGCCATTGCACCAGCGGTTATCACGCCTACTCCTGCAAGTGTGGCTAGCGGTGAGAAGGTGCTAAAGGATGTCGTTGCTGCTTCTGTGGTAGATGGCGTGGTAGGCAGTGAGATGATTTCGCTAAGTAGATGTTGGGGGAATTCTACTGTGGGCACCCATGTTTGGAGGCTAGGTTGATATAAGCTGACTTTGATACCGTCGTAGAAGTAGAGAGAGGTGTTATCATTGTAGAGAAAATAGTCTTTTAGTATTAGTTGTAGTTGTCCATCTACTTGGTTGAATAGCAGTAAATCATTTTCAATAGGTTGGGTAAAAAATGGAGAAAGATTATCGCCTTCAATAAGGTATAGGTAATCGGGTGAGGCAGAGATTTCTTGCGCAATTTCTCCAAGATTAAGGGCTTGTTTTACGCTATTTTTTTGATTGATAATGAGTATTTGAGTCATATTTCTTCCTAGAAAACATTCTGTTTTTTGATTGAAAATAAAGATTTGACGTATTGGTTTTTATATTTTA
>NZ_LWHB01000263.1 GCF_001889065.1 Suttonella ornithocola
ATCGATGAGCTAGGTGGGCGTGCGGAAATGTCCGAATTCCTTATTTCTAACGGTTTTGATTATAAAATGAGTAAAGAAAAAGCCTATTCAACAGACTCTAATATGTTGGGGGCAACTCATGAAGCAAAAGATTTGGAATACTTAAATACCGGTTTTGAAATAGTTGATCCAATCATGGGCGTTGCTTTTTGGAAAGAAGAAGTTCCAATTGCTAAAGAAACAGTTTCAATTAAATTTGAAGAAGGGATTCCTATCGAGATTAACAATAAGACATTCCCTGACCATATCGCTTTAATGGAAGAAGCTAATAAAATTGGTGGACGTCATGGGTTGGGAATGAGCGATCAGATTGAAAATCGTATTATTGAGGCTAAATCACGTGGTATTTATGAAGCGCCAGGAATGGCTTTATTACATATTGCCTATGAGCGATTAGTAACCGGCATTCATAACGAAGATACCATTGAGCAATACCGTATTAATGGTATTCGCTTAGGAAGATTGCTTTATCAAGGTCGCTGGTTTGATTCGCAAGCGTTAATGCTCCGTGAAACAGCGCAACGTTGGGTTGCTAAAGCAATTACAGGAGAAGTGACTATAGAGTTACGCAGAGGAAATGACTACTCTATCTTGAATACAGAATCACCGAATCTTACTTATGCGCCAGAAAGACTATCTATGGAAAAAGTAGAAAATGCTGCATTTACGCCTTTAGATAGAATAGGGCAATTAACCATGCGGAACCTTGATATCAGCGATACAAGAACAAAGCTTGAAATTTATAGTGATATAGGATTGTTGAAATCTGATGAAGAAATGGGTTTAGCAAAACTCGGTTTAGATGAAGAATAAATAGCTATTTAGTAGTAGTTTGTAAGAATGTTTTTTTCAACAAATAAGCTATAAAAATATTTTTTACTTAGTTTATTTTTTCAGATCTACTACTAAGCTCCAAAAAACCAAAAAAAACATTTTTCATGGAAATAAAACCTTATAAAAAACATTTCATTATAAAAAAACTCAAATATTTTAGTTTAAAAT
>NZ_LWHB01000264.1 GCF_001889065.1 Suttonella ornithocola
ATAAATCATTTAAGGCTTCACTCATGGTTGGATGGGTGAAGATATGGTCGCGGATATCTTGCCAATGCAATTCGCAGCGAATCGCCAAATCTAGGAAATTAATGATTTCATGTGCTTCTGCACAAAGTAATTGTGCGCCAATCACTTTTCCGCTTTCTGCATCAATGACCGCTTTTAATAAGCCATCGGTTTGCTCAAGAATTTTTGCTTTCGGGATTGCTGAGGCTGGCAAGGTTGCCGTTTTAACTGTTATTCCTTTTTCTTTGGCTTGTGCTTCCGTTAAGCCGACATTGGCTAATGGTGGCTGCACAAATACCGCATAAGGAAACGTCCGACCTTTGGTTGTTCTTTTTCCTTCCCCTAATAATTGATCTTTAACAATTCGATAATCGTCTAAAGAAATATAGGTAAACTGCGGGCTACCAGCAACATCCCCCATTGCCCAAATATGAGGCTGGCTCGTTTGC
>NZ_LWHB01000265.1 GCF_001889065.1 Suttonella ornithocola
CAAGTCATTGCTGAAGAAAAGAATGATGACAATATTGGTAACCGCATTGAAGATGCCCTAGCAATAGAAAAAAGCGAAAGCTTTGCTGAGTCTGATGAGTTTGTTGAAACAACAGAGCAAGATGAAGATGAAAAATTGAATGCACCCGCGGTTAATACGCGTGCACCGGGATTAGTCGCATTTTTAAATCATGATGCTTCAACTGAAACAGAAGCTGCACAAAAAGTGGCGGATGCCGAAGAACCTGACGAAGAAGTGATTGAGCTGTCATCAGAAAATAAAGAAGCTGAATTGAAAGAGCGTCGTGAAAATCACGAAGAGCCAGAAAACCAATCCGTTGAAGAAGTTGAGGAAACGGTAAAAACTGTTACCGAGACCGAGACCGAGACCGAGACCGAGACCGAGACCGAGACCGAGACCGAGACCGAGACCGACGACCGAGACCGAGACCGAGACCGAGA
>NZ_LWHB01000266.1 GCF_001889065.1 Suttonella ornithocola
GCGCTTGATAGTGTCATATACTCGGATGGTTGGCGTGGTTACAATGGCTTGGTTGACGTTGGCTATGCGAAACATTTTAGAGTAGACCATGGCAATAATGAGTTTGCTCATGGTCATTACCATATCAATGGTATTGAGTCTTTTTGGAGCTTTACCAAGCGGAGGCTGAGCAAGTTTAATGGTGTTACAGTCAATTTTGAGCTTCACTTAAAAGAGTGCGAGTGGCGTTGGAATCAGAACTCTAAGGATCTGCAACGCCATCTTTGGAACTTGATTAAGCGATTTCTCCAACCTCTGCTAGTCTAGAGTCTTAGCTATATAAGTCATGCGTTGTCAAGTCATCATTTGGGTTGTGACGTTTATTGAGTAGAAAATAGTCTTTAATTTCTTCGTAAAAAGCGTTTTTTAACGTCTGACTTTTTTGTATATCAGTGCTGCCTGCTACGTGTTCAACTAATTGGGCTTTGCCGTTATCGCGCAAACGGATAGAGTGTGCTAAATAGCTGTTGCCGTGTACTTCACCCATTAAACGCCGCAATTGTGCCGTATAGAGAAAGCCAAACGGTGAAATAAAGTCAATAAACCACAAACGTTTACCATTGTGCCAATCTTCTGGGC
>NZ_LWHB01000267.1 GCF_001889065.1 Suttonella ornithocola
GCACTATCAGCCTAACCAGAAATTTGGTATCGGATTACACCTGCATAATCTTTTTGACCAACGCTACCGTACCCAACCAGACCGCCATAGCTACGGTGAGCCGCGTAGCATATTTGCAACTCTTCGTTATCAATTTTAAACACTTAATTAAATCACTAAACATTAGCGTGACAATACACATTGTCGCGCTAATGTTTCATTTGATTATAGTTTGAGATCTTTGCAAAAAATCATAATTTTTAAGCATTTCTCTCTTAAAAATTCCTTTTTTTAAGGCTTTTCAGTCTCTTTTTGCGCCACTTAGACGCAATACGCCATATGAATCTTGTTCCCGCTCTTGAGCAAGTTCAGGCAGATGGCTTTCAAATGGCATTGCCCCTCTACCCTGATTAACCCCAAATGGCTCGCGCGTTTGCCGCAACT
>NZ_LWHB01000268.1 GCF_001889065.1 Suttonella ornithocola
CAATGAAACAAGGAAAACTGCATATCCTGCTTCCTGACTGGCATTTTCGCGAAGAACGCGTTATCGCACTTTATCCCTCACGTCGTCATCTCATTCCAGCGGTACGTCTATTGCTAGAAACTCTCAGTGAGTGCTTACAGAATTTAATCACAGAACCTGTATCATCATCCGATCATTTTTTCTGAATACTTTGGACGTATTTTGAGTCGGTTTTTATTTTTTAAATGCCTCTCTTTATGGTTTTGCCTCAGCAACTTTCTATTTTCTACACCATGGCTGCATGGATAAATATAGTGCAATCATCTAAAACCCAACCCAATCCAAAGCAGATAAAAGCATAAAGTATCAATACAATCCATCCGCCATTCTTTGCGTATTTGCTTAATCCAAGCCCACATCTTTTCAATGGGATTTAAGTCTGGACTATAAGGGGGTAACCAAACTATCTCATGCCCATGCTCTTCAATGATTGCTTGAATATCACTGCGTTTATGAAAAGCGGC
>NZ_LWHB01000269.1 GCF_001889065.1 Suttonella ornithocola
TCTTTCTATAGCTAAATGTCTTTAACTCGCATACGGCGTTAGCTTGTTTTGCCGTACTGAGGTTAGCTGTCTATGATTTGTCAGTTTGTATGCAAGCTAACCCCATTCAGCTATAGCAGGGCTCCCGAAAAATGCATACCGTACTTGTAGATAGAATACTGTTTCCAAAGTAGATATGAGTTAACGTTGTATGCATTTTTTGAGAAGCTGGCTATAGCGAAAGCATAAAAAGTAGTTTTATCGTTTCATTTTAACAACGATGCTTTTTATTTTTTGGTCTTCTGAAATGTCTATATTATCCGTATGATTTGCTTATCTTCACAGATAAAGGAACTAATCCATGATTCCGGAATTAAAACGCTTAAATGTATTAGCACGGTTACCGACATTGTCGCCTGAGCAACGTGCCGAGCGTGAACAATTACGCCAAGCCTATTTAGCACAAATCCGTGCACAG